>NZ_JAIUKE010000008.1:81167-88805 GCF_020176795.1 Streptomyces sp. 8L | reverse complement strand
CTTCGGGGGAGTTCGGCGTGGCCGGGGCCGCCTGCTGGGGCTTGGGCATGGGGTCAGTCCTCGGTCGTGTCGTACGGCGCGGGGGGAGCGGTGCCCGTGGCGCGGGTCCGGGTGCCCGGTGCCGTGCCGGACTCGACCCCCGCGCCCGCGGGGGCGCCGGAGCCGGCCGGAACCGGGCCCGCCGCTTCGGCGTCGGCCAGTCCCTCGTCGGCGAGCACGCGGTCACCTGCGACGGAGCCCCCGGCCCGCACGGACGGGGCCGCCTCGCGCGAACGCAGCCGGGGCAGCAGCACGGCCGCGACGGCGGTGGCGATCCACATCGCGCCGGCGATGAGGCCCGCGTCGGTGTAGCCGCTGCCGCTCGGCAGGGCCTTGCCCCTGGCGGTGTGGGTTTCGAGCACCACGGCGCTCATGGTACTGCCGGCCGCGTAACCGATGTACCGGATGACCTGGTTGAAGCTGGTGGCGCTGCCGGTCTCCCGCGGCGGTACGGAGCCGACGATGAGGCCCGGCATGACGGCGAAGATGGCGCCGACGCCGAGACCGGCGAGGGCCATCACGACCAGCACCTCCCCCATGGTGCCGCGTGCGTAGCTGAACATCACCATCGACAGCAACATCACGACCGCGCCGAGGGCGAGCGCCACGCCCACGGGTATCCGCTTGACGAGGACGCGGGTGAGCCGGGTGGCGACGACGCTCGCGGCGGAGAACGGCACGAGGACGAGGCCGGCGACGAACACCGAGGCGCCGAGCCCGTACCCGCTGCTGACGGGCGTCTGGACGAAACGGGTCACCAGGGAGATGAGCAGGTACATCCCGACGCCCGCGAGCAGGGCGGTGACGTCGGCGGTCAGGACCGTGGGACGGCGCAGCAGCCGCAGGTCGACCAGCGGGTGGGCGGCGAGCAGTTCCCGCACGACCCAGCCGGCGAGCGCCAGGACCGAGCCGCCGACGACGGCGAACAGCCGTGCCGACGTCCAGCCCCAGCTCTCGCCCTCGCTGAGGGAGAGCAGCAGGCCGACGAGCGCGGCACCGAGCAGGAGGGCGCCCGCCAGGTCGACGGGGCGGCTCGGGCGGTGCGCGGAGGACGGTACGACGATCGCGGCCACGACGAGCCCGAGCGCGCTGACGACGGCGCCGAACCAGAACGCGGCGTGCAGACCGCCGAATTGGGCGACGAGTCCGGTGATCGGGTAGCCGAGGCCCACACCCGCGACGGTCGTCACGGACAGGACGGCGGCGGCGGGCCGGGAGCGCTCGACGGGCAGGGCATCGCGTACGGCGGTGATCCCGAGCGGTGTCAGGCCCAGCCCGATGCCCTGCATCGCCCTGCCGACCAGCAGGAACGGGAAGCCGAGCGGCAGTGCGGCGAGCACGGCGCCGGCGGTGACGGCCACGAGCGACACGATGATCACGTGGCGCCGGTGCGGTCCGTCCCCGAGCCGCCCGGTCAGCGGCGTGGCGACGGCCGCGACGAGGAAGGTGACGGTGAGCGCCCACTGGGCGTCGTTGACGGTGATGTGGTCGGTCTGCGCGATGGTCGGTATGAGGGGCGCGCCGAGGCTGCTGACGACGGCGACGACCATCCCCATGAACACGAGTCCCGGCACGAGGAAGCGGTGGGCCTGGGCCTGCGGAGCCTCCTGGCCATGACTGTCTCTGCTCATATGATGAGTCTACGACCGATGTCTACGCATGATGTCTACCGGCGATGACCAGTGGTGGGCACCGTGGGACGCACTATGCGCACAGGCCGCGGGCCGGGGCGGCCCTGGCGCGGTCCGCCCGCAGGCAGGGCCGCTACGCGGATGGCGCCCCCGCACGTGTCGTGTGCGGGGGCGCCATCCGTGGGGCGTGGCCGGAACGCGCGGCCGGAACCGCCGTGGCCCGCCCCTTGCTTTCGCCTGCTTTCGCGGCGTTTCCGCTTCCTGCTTCCGCTTACTTCCGCAGCAGGCTGCGCAGCACGTACTGGAGGATGCCGCCGTTGCGGTAGTAGTCGGCCTCTCCCGGGGTGTCGATGCGCAGGACCGCGTCGAACTCGACGCCGGTGTCCGTCGTGACCTTGACCGTGTCCGGGATCGAGTCGTTCAGGGCCGTGACGCCCGCGAACGAGAACGTCTCCTCGCCCGTCAGCCCCAGCGTCTGGGCGCTCTCGCCCTCCGGGAACTGGAGCGGGAGGACGCCCATGCCGATCAGGTTCGAGCGGTGGATGCGCTCGTACGACTCGGCGATGACGGCCTTCACACCGAGCAGCGCGGTGCCCTTGGCCGCCCAGTCGCGCGACGAGCCGGAGCCGTACTCCTTGCCCGCCAGGACGACGAGCGGGGTGCCCTGCTCGATGTAGTTGCGGGAGGCGTCGTAGATGAAGGAGACGGGGGCGTCCGCCTTCGTGAAGTCGCGGGTGTAGCCGCCCTCCGTACCCGGCGCGATCTGGTTGCGCAGGCGGATGTTGGCGAACGTGCCGCGGATCATCACCTCGTGGTTGCCGCGGCGCGAGCCGTACGAGTTGAAGTCACGGCGCTCGATGCCGTGCTCCGTCAGGTACTGGCCAGCCGGGGTGTCGGCCTTGATCGCGCCGGCCGGGGAGATGTGGTCCGTGGTGACCGAGTCGCCCAGCTTCGCCAGCACGCGGGCGCCGGAGATGTCCTCGACCGGGGCCGGCTCCTGCGCCATGCCCTCGAAGTAGGGGGGCTTGCGCACGTACGTCGACTCGGCGTCCCACTCGAAGGTGTCGCCCGTCGGGATCGGCAGCGAGGTCCACTGCTCGTCGCCCGCGAAGACGTCCTTGTAGGAGTCCTTGAACATGTCCTGGCCGATGGCCGCGGCGATGACCTCGTTGACCTCGGCCTCGGTCGGCCAGATGTCGGCGAGGTGGACCGGCTTGCCGTCCTGGTCGGTGCCGAGCGCGTCGCGGGTGATGTCCACCTTCATCGAGCCGGCGACGGCGTACGCGACGACCAGCGGCGGGGACGCGAGGTAGTTCATCTTGACGTCCGGGTTGATCCGGCCCTCGAAGTTGCGGTTGCCGGAGAGCACCGCGGTGACGGCGAGGTCGGCCTCGTTGACGGCCTTGGAGATCTCCTCCGGCAGCGGTCCCGAGTTGCCGATGCAGGTGGTGCAGCCGTAACCGACGAGGTTGAAGCCCATCTTGTCGAGGTACGGCGTGAGGCCGGCGCGGTCGTAGTAGTCCATGACCACCTTGGACCCGGGCGCCAGGGTCGTCTTGACCCACGGCTTGCGGGCGAGGCCCTTCTCGACGGCCTTCTTCGCGACGAGCGCGGCGGCGACCATCACGGTCGGGTTCGACGTGTTGGTGCACGAGGTGATGGCGGCGACCGTGACGGCACCGTGGTCGATCTCGTACGTCGAGCCGTCCTCGGCGGTGACGAGCGTCGGCTTCGTCGGCACGCCGTTGTGCGCGGCCGGCGCGTCCGAGGCCGGGAAGGACTCCTTGCCGGACTCCTCGTCGTCGCTGACGTAGTTGCGCACGTCACGGGCGAAGGTCTGCTTCGCCTCGGAGAGGATGATCCGGTCCTGCGGGCGCTTCGGGCCGGCGATGGACGGGACGACCGTGGCGAGGTCGAGCTCCAGCTTCTCGGAGAAGTCGGGCTCGGCGGCCGGGTCGAGCCAGAGGCCCTGCTCCTTGGCGTACGCCTCGACCAGTGCGAGCTGCTGCTCGCTGCGGCCGGTCAGCTTCAGGTAGTTGAGGGTCTCGGCGTCGATCGGGAAGATCGCGGCCGTGGAGCCGAACTCCGGCGACATGTTGCCGATGGTGGCGCGGTTCGCGAGCGTGGTGGCCGCGACGCCCTCGCCGTAGAACTCGACGAACTTGCCGACCACCCCGTGCTTGCGCAGCATCTCGGTGATGGTGAGGACGAGGTCCGTCGCGGTGGTGCCGGCGGGCAGCTCACCGGTCAGCTTGAAGCCGACGACGCGCGGGATGAGCATCGACACGGGCTGGCCGAGCATCGCGGCCTCGGCCTCGATGCCGCCGACGCCCCAGCCCAGCACGCCCAGGCCGTTGACCATGGTGGTGTGCGAGTCGGTGCCGACGAGGGTGTCGGGGTACGCCTGGCCGTTCCTGACCATGACCGTACGGGCCAGGTGCTCGATGTTGACCTGGTGCACGATGCCGGTGCCGGGCGGGACGACCTTGAACTCGTCGAACGCGGTCTGGCCCCAGCGCAGGAACTGGTAGCGCTCACGGTTGCGGCCGTACTCCAGCTCGACGTTCTGCGCGAACGAGTCGGGCGTGCCGAACTTGTCGGCGATCACGGAGTGGTCGATGACCAGCTCGGCGGGGGCCAGCGGGTTGATCTTCGCCGGGTCGCCGCCCAGCTCCTTGACGGCCTCGCGCATGGTGGCGAGGTCGACGACACAGGGCACACCGGTGAAGTCCTGCATGATCACACGGGCGGGCGTGAACTGGATCTCCTGGCTGGGCTGCGCCTGGGAGTCCCAGCCGCCGATCGCGCGGATGTGGTCCGCGGTGATGTTGGCACCGTCCTCGGTGCGCAGCAGGTTCTCCAGCAGCACCTTCAGGCTGTAGGGGAGGCGCGCGGAGCCCTCGACCTTGTCCAGCCGGAAGATCTCGTACGACTCGTCGCCCACGCGCAGCGTGCTGCGGGCGTCGAAACTGTTGGCCGACACGACAGTCTCCTTCTTGATGTGCGCGTACTACCGCCATGCTGCCGCCACGAGTCGTCACCGATCCGCTAAGGTAAGACTTAGTTAGGGTTGCCTTATCTTTTCGCAGGCCGCGGTACGTCTTCGACAAGTATCTCGATGTCGAGATAACTCTAGTACATGTGCGCGCGCGGGTCATGCGCGCACCGCTGGCGACCGCTGCCGTACGCGGGCGCCTCGTCGTGTGCGTACGCGGGCGCCGTACGCCGTACGTGGGTGCCCCGCGCGGGCGCCCCGTCGTACGCGGGTACCCCGCCGCCCGCGTCCGGGCCCGGCCGGAAGGTCCCGCTCACCGGTGCACCGCGGGCGCTCAGCCGCCCGCGCTCCCGGCCCGTTCCACGAGCTCGGCGGCCTGTGCGCGGTTGCCCACCCCCAGCTTGCCGAACAGATTGTTGACATGCGTCTTCACGGTCGCGATCGAGACGAACAGCGCTTCCGCGATGGCCCGGTTGCTCCTGCGCTCCGTGATCAGTTCGAGGACACGGGTCTCCTGCACCGTCAGCGCGTACCGTGCCGCGACCCGCTCCAGAGCCGTGCGGGAGGTGAGTCCGCGCATCATCACCGAGGCGATCTCGGGGGCGAAGGTCCGGTGGCCGTCCGCCGTGGCCGTGACGGCGGAGACGATCTGCGCGCGGCCCGCGCTCTTGGTGAGGTATCCGGCCGCTCCGGCGTGCAGCGCGCCGACGATGGAGGCGTCGTCGGCGTACGTGGTCAGAACGAGCACGGCGGGCGTGGGCGCCGGGAGGCCCGCGATCGTCCGGGTGGCCTCGACACCGTCGGCACCCGGCATCCTCAGATCCATCAGGACCACGGCCGGGGCGAGGCGGCGGACCAGTTCGACGGCTTCCGTGCCGTCCGCGGCGGTGCCCACCACCTCGATCTCCGGTTCCAGTTCGAGGATGGTCACGAGGCCGTCGCGCACGGCGGCCTGGTCGTCGGCCACGACGACCCGGACGGGCCGCTCACTCATAGGGCACCCGGCATTCCACGCTCCACACTCCGTCCAGTTCGCGCGTGTCGAGTGTGCCACCGACGAGTCGCGCCCTCTCCCGCATGCCGGGGACCCCGTGTCCCCCGGAGGGCAGGGCGGGGCCGGGGCTGCCCGGCCCGGGCAGCGGGTTGGTGACGCGCAGCACCGCCGCGTCCCGGCCGGCCTCCAGCAGGTCCGCCACGGGCGCGCCCGGCGCGTGCTTGCGGGCGTTGGTCAGGGTCTCGATGGTGACGGACGCGAGGACCTCGGCGACAGGACCGGGCACCCGGGCCGGGGGGGCGCGCACGTCCACGGCGACCTCGGTGCCGAGCGCGCGCACACCGCCCGCAATCTCGGCGAGCGCGGCGTCGATGCCCGCGGGCAGCCTGCGCAGCGCGTCGACGGCGCGCTTGGCGGCCACGAGGCCGTCCGCCGCGCTCTCGCGTGCCCCGCGCACCCGGGTCATGAGGTCCTCGTCCGCGCCGCGCGCCACGCCGACCGCCTCCAGGGCGTCGAGCTGGATGACGAGGCCGCCGAGCGAGTGGGCGAGCACGTCGTGGATGTCCCGCGCGATCCGCGCGCGTTCCTCGAGGACGGCCTTCTCCGCGCGCCGTTCCGCGGCCCCGCGCCGCGCGCGCCGGTCCAGGCGGGACAGCCGGGAGAGCAGGCCGAAGCCGCCGCCCACGGCGGCGGAGGCGAGCACCGGTGTGAGGTCGGCGGCGCCGTGGCCGGACAGGACGAGCGCCGCCGCGTGGCCGACGACCGCGGCGACGACCGCACCGGCGATCCAGGCCGCGCCGGCTTCGACGGTCGAGGTCAGCAGGAACAGCCCGGCCCCGGTGAGGAACGTCGGCGCCGAGGAGGAGCGCGGTCCGCCGAGGCCCGCCGCGACCGCGCCGCCCACGAAGACCGCGGTCCAGGCCGCGTACGGCCAGGGCGCGCGCAGCCGGTGCCGTACCGCCGTGGCGGCCGCCCACAGGGCGAGCAGCACGTAGAACAGCACGGTCACGGCCACGGGCGGGCGGTCCGTGGCGGCCTGGAGGAAGGCCGCGACGCCGATGGCGAGGGCGGCGAGGAACATCCTGCGGACGCGGCCGGCGTCAAGGCCCTCACGGAAGGCGCCGGGCGCGAGGCCCCGCGGGAACTGGATGCGCACCCGACCATCATGGGCGCGCCGGGGGCGGGGCCCCACCCGGCACCCGAGGTCTCCACCCTTGTCTCCACCCTCGTGGCTGATCCGCCTCCTCCCGCCCCGGCGGGACAGTGGGGGACGTGCCAGTCGGGCCGTCCGGGCCATCGCGGCTCCCGGGCGGATGCTTTCGGATGAAGGGTCGAGAGGTCATGGACAACGCGTCGTTCGCAAACCTCGCCGTCACCGCGGTCGTCCTGGTGTGGCTGCTGTTCCGGCAGCTCACCGAGCGTCCGCTGCGGGAGAGGTCGCGGGTCGGCCTGGTGCTGGCCGCCGTGGGGGCGGTGGAGACCGTCTCGTACGCCTCGCACCACTCGCTGTCGGCGCACGACGTGGGCATGCTGCTGGTGAGCCTGGCCGTCGGGGTGGCGCTCGCCGCGGTGCGCGCGTTCACCGTGCGGCTGAGCTCGAAGGGCGGCCGGATCGTGCGCCAGGGCACCTGGCTGACGGGGCTGCTGTGGCTCGTCGGCATCGGCCAGCACTTCCTGGTGGACGGGACGGTGGCGGCCGGGCTCGGCGCGGAGTCGGTCCTGCTGTACTTCGGTGTGGTGCTGCTCGCCCAGCAGCAGGTGCTGAGGGCGCGGGCCCGCGGGGGCGCGCTCGCCGGCTGAGCGGGACGACGGGAGAACGGGTGCGGCGGCACAGCGCGACGCGCGCCGGACGCACCGTGCGGCTGTACCGCACACGGACACGGCACAGGAGTGGGGGGGGGGGGGGGGGGGGGCCCGGGGCCCCCCCCCCCCCCCCCCCCGGGGGGGGGGGGGGGGGCCCCCCCCGGCGCGCCCCCGGC
>NZ_JAIUKE010000008.1:0-81159 GCF_020176795.1 Streptomyces sp. 8L | reverse complement strand
CACGATGGCGCAGCACAACCTTGAGACGTGCATCACCTACCACCACCGCACCATGGAGGCCCCCGCCGTGGCGGGAGGGCGGGGGCCACGCGCCCCGCGGGGGCCCCCCCCCCCCCCCCCCCACTCCCCTACGCTCCTGCCGGGTCCGCGGTCAGCAGGCGCCCTCGTCCTGCCAGGCGCCCCAGTCGCCGGTGCTGCCCGGAGTCTCGTTCTGCGTCCACCACTTGGCCTTCCAGGTGTGGCCGTCGTACGAGACCTCGTTGCCCGCCGTGTAGGCGGTGGCGGCGTTCCACGCGCCCGCCGCGCAGCTGCCCGGGTCCGAGGGCGGCGTGGTGGGCGGATCGGTCGGGGTGCTGGGCGGGGTCGCCCCGGCGAACTTCACCGAGTACTTGGCGAAGTCCCAGGGCGACTGGGCGACGCTGCTGCACGTGCCGGAGGTGGTGCCGTTGTTGTCGGGCGGCGAGCACTGCCGGTCGCGGTTGAGCGACCAGAAGGTGAAGCGGTCCATGCCGTGGCTCGTGGCGTAGTCCAGCACGGTCTGGAAGTCGGCCTGGGTGAACATCTCCCCCGAGTCGCTGCGCCCGTTCATGCCGGAGAAGCCCTCGTGCGCGTACGCGGTGGCCTCGTTCCAGCCGAATGTGGTCTGCAGCAGCTTGTTGAACGCGGTGAGCGCCGCGGTCTGCGAGGAGGCGCCGTTGAAGCCGCCGTCGAAGGGCATGATGGAGAAGTTGTTCGGCGTGAACCCGATCGACTTGGCCTCGTTGAGCATCTGCTGCCCGAACCAGCCGGTGCCCGCCGCGGTGCCCGCGGTCGTCACGGAGACGTACAGGCCGGGGTTGTTCTGCTGGAGGATCTTGGCCGCGCCGATCTCGTTGGCGACGGCCGCGGTGTTCTCGTACTCCGGCTCTTCCAGGTCGAAGTCGATGGCGTGCAGCTGGTACTTGGTGATGACCTGCTGGTACGCGGCGGCCGTCGACGCGGCGTCGGAGCAGGCCTGGCCGAGCTTCGTGCCGCCGTAGCCGCCGATGGAGACGGACACGTCGCCGCCCTTGGCGCGGATGGCGGAGATGGTCGAGGCGACGGAGGTGTCGCTCGACACGGGGGCGGTGCCGCCCCAGGTCGGCGAACAGCCGCCGCCGTTCGGGGCGAGGATGAAGGCGAGCTGGAACGCCTTGAGTCCGCTGGCGTCCATGATGTCGGTCGCGCTGGGCGGGTCGTTGTCGAGCGGCATCAGGTAGGGCGCTGCCGCGTACCACCGGTTGTCGAGCGCGGCGGACGCCGCGGCGCTGTGGGCGGTGGCCGCGGGCGCGCCCGCGGCGGGGGGGGCGGCCGAGCCGAAGGCGGTCGGCGACGCCATGGCGAGGCCCGCTCCGCCGAGCGCGACCGCCGCCGCGCCGCCGAGGAGGGCACGTAGACGCTTCATGGGCGGATCTCCCGGTGAGGTGGAGGGGAGTCTTCGGGTGCAGCTCAGAATCGGACACGGTCACGAGCACGTCAATGAGTTGGACTAGACCAAATACATCGAACGCAGGGCGCACCGCGTATTGACCGATTCGTGCCACAGCTGGGTGACGATCAGGTCACCCATGATGTCAATTGGCAACTCCCGTTCTACGGTGGTCAGTCACGCACACTTCCTGTCGGGGGAACGAGGTGGGGCGACCGGTGGAACCAGGCATGGGACTTGGCCTGCGGGGCCGCAGCGGCATCCTGTCGCTCGTCGAGGAGTGCCTTGCGCTGGCACCGGGCGAGGAGCGGCCCCTCACCATGCTGCTCGGCCCGCGCGGCTCAGGCGCGAGCCAGGCGCACGGCGCGGTGCTCGACCGATTCGGCAGCGAACAGCCCTTCGCGTACGTGAACTTCGGCGGCGACCACTCGCTGCTTCCTCGCTACGCCCTGGCCCTGGTGGCCCGTCAGATGGCGCAGAAGGTGCGCCGCTACGGGCGTGCGCGGTTCCCGCTGCTGACCCTGGGGCTGCTCGCGTCCGACGAGGACCTCCGCATCCATGACCAGGTCGACGGCAGGCGGGCCGTACGGCGGCAGGTGGACCACTTCCAGGAGGCGAACGAGCAGCGCTACGACGGCGACTACCTGACCGCCTTCCTCGACGTGGGCGCCGGCGCGCTCGGTCTCCCCGACGGTGTGTCGTCCGTCGCGCTCAAGCTCGTCACCGACGCCGTGCGCCACGGAAGGAAGCGGCTGACCGGCAAACTCTCCAGCAGCGCCCACTGGTTCGGCGCCCATCCGATGACCTCGCGCACGGACGACTGGGACGCGCTCCTCGAAATCAACCAGTGGCGCCACGAGGGCGACGCGGCCGACCACGAACGGCTCGACCGCCTGCTGCTCTCCGCGTTCCTCGAAGACCTGCGGCGCAACTGCGCGCGCAGCTTCATGCCGCGCTCGTACCTGCTGCTGCTCGACAACGCGCACACCCCGTACGGCCGCCGCTTCCTCGATCTGCTGCTGCACGCGCGCCACGAGGACACGGTCATGAACAACCTGCCGTGCGATCCGCTCACGGCGGTCGCGAGTGCGAACCGGTGGCTGCCCCGCTGGGGGCCGGCGAGCGGCGACACCTGGCTGTGGCGCCCGCGCGGCCCGGACCGGGCGTCGCTCGCCGACTGGCGCGAGTACCGGCCGAGCCGGGACAGCGAGGACACCTGGTGGTACCCGCTGCGGCTGCGCGATCTGAGCCTCGACGAGGTGCGCATCCGGATCGACCTGCGGTTCGGCGGGGTGCCCGAACTCGCCCCGTACACCCGGCTCACGCCCTTCGTGCACCGGCTGACCGGCGGGCTGCCGCGTGCGGTGCAGCAAGTCCTCGACGTGCTGCGGCAGTCGGGGCCGCCCGCGCACAGCGGCGTGGAGCAGGACCTGTGGCTGCGCTCGCTCCCGGAGCGCCCGCTGCGCGTCGGCGACCGCACGGCGCGCCTCGTCGACGTCGCGCTGCGCCATCTGCTGCGCGGCCTGGCCGAGTCGGAGCAGGAGGGCCTCGCCGAGTGCGCCGCCGCCCGCGACCTGTCGACGGGCGCCCAGGTGCTCGGCCACGGCGACGCGCTGTTCGCCGAGGTGCGCGCCCGCTGGCTGCTCGACCCCGCCGGCCTCGATCCCGTTCTGCATCCCTGGCTGCGGCGGCTGCTGCTGTGGCAGCTGGCGGAGCGGCCCGCGGACTGGGACGGCGCGCACGAGCTGCTCGCCGACCACTACAGAACCCAGGGCAGGCCGGTCTTCGAGCTGTACCACCTGCTGGCGACAGGACGGGTCGACGAGGTGTCGGACGAACTCACCCAGCGGTTCAGGAGCCAGCCGGCCACCCGGTGGATCAGCGATCTGGAGGCGGTGACGGCCGCGCCCAACCGGCTGCCCGCCGGGGCGGGGCCGCTGGAGCTCATCGAGGCGCTCGGGTCGGAACGGGGCCCGGCCGCCGCGATGGACACCGCGACGGTCGTACGGGGGCTCGTCACCGCGCGCTGGCTGTGGAGCGATCCGCTGGCCGATCCGGGCATGCGGCTGAGCGGCCTGGTCGCCGACGGCTACGCGCACCTCGCGCATCTGCGCAGGGACGACATCGTGCCGCTCCTCAACGAGGCCGAGCGGTACCGGTACTGGCAGCACCCGCAGAACTGGGGCGGGACGGGCATGAGGGCGTAATGGCAGACATGGGGGCGTGATGGTGCGTATCGAGTGGCCGCTGCATGTCGTACGGCGGGTCGTGGCGGCCGTGGTGGCCGCGGCGGTGCTCGCGGTCGGCGGGTACGTCGCGGTCTCGTGGGCCCAGCGTGCGGGCGAGCGGTGCGCGGCCGGGGTGGTCAAGCAGGGCGACGCGGGCGAGTGCGTCGGCGTGACGGACGGCTCGTACGTCTTCTCCGCCGACCTCAAGGACGTGGAGGCCCGGATCAAGGCGGAGAACGACCGGGTCGCGAAGGAGGCGGGCGACAGCTATGTCTCCATCGCGTACATGACGACGCTGACGCTGACCTCGCGCGACAGCAACTCAGCCGAGTCGGTGCGCCACGAGCTGGAGGGCGCGTACCTCGCGCAGTACCGGCACAACAGGGGCGACATGCGGGCGGCTCCCCCGGTGCGGCTGCTGATCGCCAACACCGGTACCCGCTCGGCCCGCTGGCGCCACACCGTGGACGAACTCGTGGCGGACAAGGACGCCGACCACCTGGTCGCGGTCACCGGACTCGGCCCGAGCACCGGCGCGGACCTCGCGGCGATCCACGAGCTGTCCCGGCACCAGCTCGCGCTCGTCGCGTCCACCATGACGGCCGACGACATCAGGAACATCAAGAACTTCGTCCGGGTCACCCCCACCAACACCGACGAGGCACACGCCGCGGCCGCCTTCCTCAAAGCGGGCGACACCTTCCGTACGGCGGCGATCGTGCAGGACGCGGCCCGGGGCAACCTCTACGCGGCGTCGCTCGGCAAGGCGTTCAGCGCCGCCTACCCCGACAAGCGGCACAAGCTGATCCAGCCGAAGCCCACGCAGACCTTCGACTCGTCGGTGGACTCGTGGCAGACGGAACTCGATCTGATCACCTCCAACCTGTGTGTCGCGAAGCCGCAGTTGATCTACTTCGCGGGGCGCGGCATCCATCTCACCCGCTTCCTCGACGCCCTCGCCCACCGCACCTGCGACTGGACCGGCTTCACCGTGATGACGGGCGACGACACCACCAACCTGACGGCGGACAGCCTGCACGAGGCGGCCAAGACCGGCGTCCCGGTGCTCTACACGGGGCTCGCGCACCCCGACATGTACGAGAAGAGCGGGAAGAGCGGTCCGCGCGTGGTGGACCACACCTCCGCCGCGGCGTTCGGGCCCGAGGGCCTGCTGGCGCAGTGGTTCCCGAGCGACCCGCGCGACGACGGCCAGGCGATGATGGCGCACGACGCCGTGCTGACCGCGGCGAAGGGCGCCTCGCTGGCGGACCGGGGCCAGAAGCACATCACCGGCAACGAGGTGGCCCGGATGTTCGAGCAGATGCAGGGCAACAACAAGGTGCCGGGCGCCAGCGGCTTCCTGACGTTCGGCGCCGACGGCAGCCCGCTGCGCAAGGCGGTGCCGATCCTCAAGCTCGAACAGGACGGCACCTCCGCGTTCGTCACGGTCTCGGCCGCGGAGGGGGCGCCGCTGCCGGGCTCGTGACGCGATGCCGCCGCGCCGCCCGGAGGCACGCGCTTGATCCTGCCGCTACGGGCAACACGGAGGTCCACGACGGGTCAGCGGGAGGCACCGTGCCGATCACGCTCCGTAGGGGCTTCCGGGTGCTGCCGGGGGTACGGCTGAACACCGACCGCCCCCGCACGGTCCTTCACCACAAGCGGCAGCCGTGGGCACGCCACACGCGCGGCGGCGCGGGAGCCATTGACCGGGCCGTGCCGCGGGCCGGGGACGGTTCCGGACGAATTGGTTCCGGTTGCGGGTCCCGCGCCCGCGGGTCGATCATCGATTCGCGGGTGCGTTCCGGTATGCCTGTGCTGCGGGGCCGGACGCACGGCCGCGCGGCTCGGCGCACCCTGGATCAGGGCCGCCGGGTCTGTCGGGGCCGTCGGGGCCGTCGGGGCCGCGACACGCGGGTTCACCCGAACAGCCCACCCCGACTCGGAACTTATCTCATGGCTGATATAGCCTATGGGTTATGGCAGACGACTACCTCGAACGCATCGGTAAGCTCATCCGTGACGCCAGGCAGCATCGAGGCTGGACACAGACGCAGCTCGCCGAAGCTCTCGCGACCAGCCAGAGTGCCGTGAACCGCATCGAGCGGGGCAACCAGAACATCAGTCTTGAGATGATCGCCCGCATCGGTGAAGCCCTCGACAGTGAGATCGTCTCCCTCGGCTACGCCGGGCCCATGCACCTGCGGGTGGTCGGCGGGCGCAGGCTCTCCGGCTCCATCGACGTCAAGACGTCCAAGAACGCCTGCGTCGCGCTGCTCTGCGGCTCCCTCCTCAACAAGGGCCGTACGGTACTGCGCCGGGTCGCCCGCATCGAGGAGGTCTACCGCCTGCTGGAGGTCCTGAACTCCATCGGCGTGCGGACCCGCTGGATCAACGACGGTGTCGACCTGGAGATCGTGCCGCCCGCCGACCTCGACATGGAGGCCATCGACGCCGACGCGGCCCGCCGCACCCGCTCCATCATCATGTTCATGGGGCCGCTGCTGCACCGCATGGACTCCTTCCGGCTGCCCTACGCCGGCGGCTGCGACCTCGGCACGCGCACCATCGAGCCGCACATGATCGCGCTGCGCCGCTTCGGCCTGGACATCGCCGCGACCGAGGGGCTGTACCACGCGCAGGTGGACCGCGGCGTCGCGCCCAGCCGCCCGATCGTGCTGACCGAGCGCGGCGACACCGTGACGGAGAACGCGCTGCTCGCGGCGGCGCGCCACGACGGGGTCACCGTCATCCGCAACGCGTCCTCGAACTACATGGTGCAGGACCTGTGCTTCTTCCTCGAGGCGCTCGGCGTCCGGGTCGAGGGCATCGGCACGACGACGCTGACCGTGCACGGCGTACCGTCGATCGACGTGGACGTCGACTACTCGCCCTCCGAGGACCCGGTCGAGGCGATGAGCCTGATCGCCGCCGCGGTGGTCACGGAGTCGCAGCTGACGATCCGCCGGGTGCCGATCGAGTTCCTGGAGATCGAGCTCGCCGTACTGGAGGAGATGGGCCTCGACCACGACCTGACGGCCGAGTACCCGGCGGACAACGGCCGTACCCGGCTGGTGGACCTGACGGTGCGTCCCTCCAAGCTGGAGGCGCCGATCGACAAGATCCACCCGATGCCGTTCCCGGGCCTCAACATCGACAACGTCCCGTTCTTCGCGGCGATCGCGGCGATGGCGCAGGGCCAGACCCTGATCCACGACTGGGTCTACGACAACCGCGCCATCTACCTCACGGACCTCAACCGCCTCGGCGGGCGCCTCCAACTCCTCGACCCCCACCGCGTCCTGGTCGAGGGCCCGACCCGCTGGCGGGCCGCCGAGATGATGTGCCCGCCCGCGCTGCGCCCGGCCGTGGTGGTCCTGCTGGCCATGATGGCGGCCGAGGGCACGTCGGTCCTGCGGAACGTGTACGTGATCAACCGCGGCTACGAGGACCTGGCGGAACGCCTCAACTCGGTGGGCGCGCAGATCGAGATCTTCCGGGACATCTGATGTGAGGATGCCGCCGCACCCCATCTGACCTGCTATTTAGCGGGTCAGGGAGGGGTGCGGCGGCATGTCTGGGACTTCTCCGGGACTTCGGGCCCGCGAGGGGCTCCCAGCCGGGCGGTTTGTGCTGCCCTCCTCCAGCGGAGCGAGCACGCCGGCGAGCCGCTGCCCTCTCAGCGTCGCTGTCGCGTCGCGTGGCAGCGGTCGCCGATCGTGCGGAGGGCGTCGAGCAGTTCGGGAGGCCCGTCGACTTCGAAGTCGGCGTCGATGACCAGGATGTGCGCGGCGAGCATGTGCGGACTCTCCGCGCCGACGTGGACCAGACAGGTCTGGTCGTCGACGGCTTCGACGACTGTGGCCGGGGTCAGCCACTGCACCAGTTCGGTAGCCGATTTGTGCACCCGCACCCGCGCGCGGTAGCGGGTCAGCGCGGCGTCGACGCCTTTGGTGACATAGGCGGTCAGGTCCCGCTCCGGGGGCTCGCGGGGGGTGAAGCGCGGCCCGGTAGGGGTGCGGGGCCGCATGCGGTCGGCGCGGAAGGTGCGCCAGTCGGCGCGCTGGAGGTCCCAGCCGATGAGATACCACTTGCGGCCGAGGTGCACCAACCGGTGCGGATCGACCTCTCTGCGCTGGTCGGTGCCGTCGTGGCCGCGGTAGTCGAAGCGTAGGCGGTGCTGGTCCCGGCAGGCCGCGGCGATCGCGGTCAGGACCTCCGGGGCGACGACAGGTCCGCCGTCCTTGGGGAAGACGGTGGAGGTGCGCAGGAGGTTGATCCGGCGGCGCAGCGGGGAAGGCAGGACCTGTTCGAGCTTGGCCAGCGCCCGGGTGGCCGCTTCCTCGATCCCGGCGACCGCGCCGGCGGTCGCGCTGTTCAGGCCGATCGCGACGGCGGTGGCCTCGTCGTCGTCGAGCAGCAGGGGAGGCAGCTTCGCCCCGGGTGTGAGCTGGTAGCCCCCGCCGATGCCGGGCAGTGCGTGCACCGGATAGCCGAGCTCCCGCAGTTTGCCGATGTCGCTGCGAACGGTGCGCGCGCTCACCCCGAGCCGCTCGGCGAGCTCCGGCCCGGTCCATGAGGGGCGGGCCTGCAGGAGGGACAGAACCTGTAGCAATCGGGCGGAGACGGTCAGCACGATGAGAACGCTACTGCTCTTGCGGAAGGGATCTTGCCGCAATAGGAGGTGTCATGGAAAGCATGACGAACAACACCGCTGAAACCGAGATCCGTTCGTTCCGGATCGAGATCCCGCAGGCCGCCCTCGACGACCTGGACGAGCGCCTGGCCGGTACCCGCTTCCCGGACGAGCTGCCCGGCACCGGCTGGGACCTCGGCGTCCCGACCGGATACCTGGCCGAACTGGTCGGCTACTGGCGCGACGGCTACGACTGGCGGGCGCACGAGGCCCGGCTGAACGACTTCCCGCAGTTCGTGACGGAGATCGACGGCACCCAGGTGCACTTCCTGCATGTCCGCTCGCCCGAGCCGGACGCGGTGCCGCTGATCCTCACCCACGGCTGGCCGGGCTCGATCGTGGAGTTCCTCGGCCTGATCGGCCCACTGAGCGACCCGCGCGCCCACGGAGGCGACCCGGCCGACGCCTTCCACCTGGTCATCCCCTCCGTGCCAGGCTTCGGCCTCTCCGGGCCCACCCGGGAAACGGGCTGGAATCCGAACCGAGTGGCCCGGGCATGGGTGGAGCTGATGCACCGCCTCGGCTATGAGCGCTTCGCCGCTCAGGGCGGCGACCTGGGCGCGTTGATCACGCCGGAGCTCGGCCGGGTCGCGCCCGAGTCGGTCATCGGCCTCCATGTGAACGCCGCCTCCGTCGGCTTCCAGCCGATGGGCCCCGCGCCCGAGGACGTGGTGGCCGAGCTGACCCACGAGGAGCGGCGGCGCCTGGCGGCTCTCGGCAGGTTCGCCGCCGACGGCAGCGGGTACCGGGCGATCCAGTCGACGCGTCCGCAGACTCTCGCGTACGGCCTGACCGACTCCCCGGCCGGCCAGCTCGCCTGGATCATCGAGAAGTTCAAGGAGTGGTCCAACCCCTCGGCCGAACTGCCCGAGGACGCGGTCGACCGGGACACACTGCTCACCAACGTGATGCTGTACTGGCTTACCGCGACAGCGGGTTCGGCAGCGCGGGTGTACTACGAGGCGGCCAAGCACGCCCAGGCCGGCTGGTTTCCCCTCACACGTTCCGAGGTGCCCACCGCGGTGGCGAACTTCGCCGGCGACACCGCCATCCGCCGCTGGGCCGAAGAAGCGAACACCATCGTCCGCTGGAGCGAGTTCGACCGCGGCGGACACTTCGCGGCCCTGGAAGCCCCCGACCTCCTGGCCCGCGACATCAGGGAGTTCTTCCGCTCCCTCCGGTGAGTCGATGCCGGTGTCGAGGCCGGGCGGCGGTCGGCCACGGTGTCACTGGCCGGCGGGGCCCGTGGTGAAGAACTCGATCATCCGTTCCAGGCCGTCGGTGCCGAACATGGTGTCCAGGCTGGCGGCGGACTCCGCGGCGGAGGCCTCACTGCGCGGGAAGAGGGCCTCCTCGTACGTGGCCAGGGCGGTCTCGGTGTCGCCGGGGTGGGCGGCGAGGGCGAGGGCGAGTTCCGCGCCGTCGTACATGGCGAGGTTGGCGCCCTCGCCGGCGAACGGGGACATCACGTGGGCGGCGTCGCCGAGCAGGGTGACACCGGGGACGCGGGCCCAGCGGTGGCCGACGGGCAGGGCGTGGATGCGGCGCGGGGTGATGGTCTCCGCATCGGCGACCAGAGCGCGCAGGTCCTCGTCCCAGCCGTCGAAGTGGGCGAGTACGGCGGCCTTGGCGGTGGCGTGGTCACGGAAGTCGACCGTGTCGATCCAGCCCTCGTCGGCCTTGAGCGCGGTGTAGACGTGCAGGCTGCCGTCGGTCTCGCGGTGGGCGAGGAAGCCGCGCTCCTGTCCGAGGGCCATGAAGAAGCCGCCGCCGATGATCGCGGCGCTGCGCGGGTGGCGGGTCTCGGCCTCGTACAGGTCGGTCTCCACGAAGGAGATGCCGGTGTAGGCGGGCTTGGCGTCGGAGAGCAGCGTCCGGACGCGGGACCAGGCGCCGTCGGCGCCGATGAGGAGGTCGGTGGTAATGACCGAGCCGTCGGCGAACGTCACCTCGTGGCGGCCGTCGCCCAGCGGCCGGGCGGCGGTGGCCTTGCGGCCCCAGCGGACCGTGCCCTCGGGCAGAGAGCCCAGCAGGAGGTCGCGCAGGTCGCCGCGGTCGACCTCGGGGCGGTCGCCGTCGCCGTCGTCCTCGCTGGAGACGTGGACGGTGCCGTCGGGGCCGAGCAGGCGCATCGCCTGGCCGCCCTCGTGGACGAGCTTGAGGAAGTCGTCGTAGAGGCCGGCGGCGCGCAGGGCCTGCTGCCCGTTCTCCACGTGGATGTCGAGCATGCCGCCCTGGGTGCGGGCCTCCGGGCCGGCCTCCAGGTCGAAGATCGCCGACTCGATGCCGTGGACGTGCAGGACGCGGGCGGTGGTCAGACCACCGAGGCCACCGCCGATGATCGCGACGGGGAAGTGGGGGGTGCTCATGGTGGACCTCTCGCGGAAGGGGGCGCGTACGCGCCGGGCGGGCGGCTGCCGGCACGGCGGGCAACGTGCCGCGCACGGGTGTCGCGGCGGTCCCTCCGGCCACTTCCACAGTAACGAACATGTTCGTAGCGAACAAGTTTTTCCAGGCGCGTGCCTCCACGGCCCGGCGGGTCCGGCGCGCACCGGGCCCCGCACGGGGTCAGTCGACCCGGTGGGGCACCGCGGTGCCCGTGATCCCGTTGACGAGGACGTCGAAGGCCCACCGCATCCGGTCCCGGACCGCGCCGCCGACCAGGTCCGGCATGTGGGCGGCGATCGCCGGGTGCGTGGCCGCGTCGACGGCGTGCAGTGCGTGCACGGTGGCGTTCCAGTCGTCCTCGGCGGCGGGGTCGTGTTCGTGGGTCGACTGCTCCGCGGCGGTGGCCGTGGCGTCCTGGAGCAGTTTGTCCACCCCCCAGGCGACCTGGGCCCGGGGTGCGCCGCTGCGGGCGAGCAGGTCCAGGACGCGGTCCACCAGCCGCAGGTAGTTCTCGCCGCTCGGCCGGGCCACCAGCGCGGACCGGGCGAGCTGCGGGTGCTGGAACAGCACCAGGGTGTACGACGTCATGACCGCGCGGAGCTGCTCCCGCCAGTCGTCGCCGCCCTGGCCGCTCAGGTCCACCTCGCCGAGCAGCGCGTCCAGCACGGCCGCGTGCAGCTCGGCGGTGTTGGCGACGTAGACGTACAAGGAGGCCGGGCCGGTGTCCAGCTCCTGCGCCAGGCGGCGCATGGTGACCTTCTCCAGCCCCTCCGCCCGCATGATCCGTACGGCCGCTTCCACGATCCAGCGGCGGGACAGGGGCGGCTTCGCCGGACGATCCCGGCGACTGACCGGCTCTCTTCTTCCACTCATGACACCGATCGTAACGAACGCGTTCGCACTCTGTGAGCCGCAGCGAAGGACGGGGACGCCTGGCACCCCGGCCCTCAGGGGGCCTGGCATTCGAGGTCGCGGCAGGCACGGGAGAGCTGCTTCTGCCCGTACATCTGCCAGTCGACGGCCTCGCACACCATCACGACATCGCCATGGCCGGCCGCGGAGTTGATCCGCTCGGCCGGCAGCGGCCACCGATCCGGCCGCCGCCCTTGAGCCCGCCGCGCCCGAGATTTTGGACAGCGATCGTCAACTTCACCGGAATGCATGCCGATTCGGTGCTGGGCGCCCTGGCCCGGTGTGATCGGATACGCCTGTTGTGGCGCTCAGGTGAGGGTGGCGGACCAGCCTCGGCGTGAGAACGTGGTTGCTCCGCAGGAGTGGACGGCTTCGGCATGCTCGTTCCTGTTTCGGCTCTCTCGCCTTCGTTGCCGTGGTGGTCCTGGTTGTCGCCGTCCACGACCCGTTCCCGTGACCAGCCGTCAGGAAAAAGTGCACGCACGACAAGCCGCGAGCCGGATGGCCACGGTCCTCCCCGCATGGGACGGCCAGGCCACCGCGGTGGCAGCCGTGTGCTGTAAGAGCCTTCGCCCCTCAACTACACGTGCACCCGAAAGAAGATCTTGTCCCGAGGGGTGGCGCCGAGAGCCTCGTAGAAGGCGGTGGCCGCGGGATTGCTGGTGTCGGCGGTCCACTCGATGCGGGAGTACCCGTGCTTTCCCGCGATCGCGCGGAGCTCGGCGAACAGCGCGCTCCCGACACCGCGGCGCCGGTACTCCGCCCGAACGTACAACTCCTTGAGGTAGAGGGAGGTGTCGGCACCGACAGCCGGCCACACCAGGGAGTAGGACGCGAGCCCGATCACCGTGTCGTGCTCGCGCGCCAGGAGGACGGTCGGCACGGGGCCGCCGGCGAAGAGCGCGGTGCGGATGCGTTGCGGGTCGCCGGGAGCCGGGTCTCCTCCGTAGTACTCCTCGATCTCGCCGACGAGGGCGGAGAGCGTCTCTGTGTCGGCGTCGGTCGCCACGCTGATCTGGACGGCCATTCCTCACTCTCGGGGCAGCGCGAGCAGGTCGCGCGGTTCCATCTTTCGTTTCGGAACTCTATAGGCGACCGCGTACGCCCGGGCGCGAAGCAGCGTCGTCCGGTGCTGTTCCGGAAGGTCCACGAGCGCCAAGTGGAGCTGCTCAGCGGCTGCTTCGGGCTTGCCGAGGAGGACCGTGCAGGCGGCTTGGTCCAGACGCACCTCTCCCCCCAGGCCGACTCCCCCACCGCTGGCATGAGGGGAAGTTCGAGGAGAACACCCGGCTGCCGGCCAACCCCCTCGCTTCACGCGGCGACATCGATGATCTGGGCGGCGGGGCGCTTCAGTACCCTGACTGGGCAACACAAGGCCGGTTTCCCGGAATTGCTGATTGAATGCTGAACTTTTCCGGGGATGGCGGCCGTGCAGGTGATGGGGAGTTGTCTCAGGTCTTGGCTTGGATCTCCCTGTTCGACGGAGAAGGGAAAACCAGGCATGACCAAGATTCTCGTGGCAGCCTCACCAGTCTATGGGCACTTTGCGCCCTTGAAGGTGGTTGCTGAATATGTGAGCGGGCGTGGCCATGATGTGACTCTGCTGAGCCACAAGGACTTCGGCGGTTCGGTCGGTTCGGGTGTGCGCTTCCGGGCTTTCACGGGCGAAGCCGACGTCGATGTGGAGGCGTTGGTGAAGTCGCCGGAGCGGTTGGCGATACCGGAGGGCCCCGCACAGTTCGCATGGGACATGCGCAACCTCTTCGTGAAGGCGGTCGCCGGTCAGCACCGTGACATCCAGCGCTGCATCGAGGAAGCCGGGGATGAACCGGTTGTCCTGATTCATGAGACAGGACTCTTCGGCGCTGTGCCCGTTCTGATGGGTGCTCCGGGGCCGCGTCCTGTGGCTGCTGTGGGGCTGGGGCCGGTGTCCTTCACGCTCGCGAGTGCGGACACGGCTCCGTTCGGGATGGGGCTGCCGCCGGACAGCAGCGAGGAGGGCCGGGCCCGCAACCAGGCGGCCTACGAAGCGATGGGCCAGGTCCTGGGCCCGGCTCAGGAACTGTTCGAGCAGATCCTCGCAGAGCTCGGGGTGCCGGAGGGGCCTGTGCCCTTCTTCCTCGACTCCACTGTCCTGAAGACGGACCGCTTCCTGCAGTTGTCGGTCGAGGAGCTCAGCTACAAACGCAGTGACACTCCGGCGCACGTCAAGTTCGTCGGTACGCTGCCGCCGGCCGCAGCCGGCAGCGATCTTCCCGCCTGGTGGCCGGAGGTCACCGGTGCCGAAAAGGTCGTCGTGGTGACGCAGGGAACGATCGCCAACCAGGACCTCGCCGATCTGATCGAGCCGACGCTGAAGGCACTGGCCGATTTCCCGGGGCTTGTCGTCGCCGCTACGGGCCGTGCCGGTGAGGTGCGAGACGCACCGGCGAACGCGCGGGTCGCGGAGTTCATCCCGTTCGACGACCTCCTTCCGCACACGGACGTGCTCGTGACCAACGGGGGGTTCGGGGCCGTCCAGCAGGCTCTGCGGCACGGCGTTCCCATGGTGGCCGCCGGTCTGTCGGAGGAGAAGCAGGAGAACAACGTCCGCCTCGCTGCCACCGGTGCGGCCGTCGACCTGGCCACCAACCGTCCCGCGGCCGACGACGTCCGCCAAGCGGTCGACACCGTGCTGAACACCGACTCCTACCGGTTCCATGCCCAGCGCCTGGCAGCGGAGTACGCAAAGCTCAACGCCCTGGAGGAGATCGAGAAGGCCATCAGCGAGGTTGCGGGCTGACACCAGCCCCCCTTGCCGGGCCGTTTGGTCATGGGCGGGGCTCTGGGACGGATGATCTCCGTGAGTCCGCGGCGGTCGGTGCTGCGCGGGGCGGCCTCCGGTCGGCGGCCGCCGCGGCGATGTACCCGCGCCTGCGGTACCAGCCGAGGACGAGCAGTGCGGCGATCAGGGGCACGAGGGCCATGGTGTACGAGCCGGTCGGGCGGTCGAAGGCGATCAGGACCAGGACGGCGGCGAGGAAGCCGAGCGCGAGGTAGGCGGTGACGGGGGCGCCGAACAGCCTGAACGCGGGCCGCTCGACCCGCCCTTGGAGGGACCAGCGGCGCAACCTGATCTGGCACAGCACAATGGTGGCCCAGCTTGTGAGAACGCCGAGCGAGGTGGTGTTGAGCGCGATCTCGAAGGCCCGGGAGGGCGCGAGGTAGTTCAGTCCGACGCCCAGGAGCCCGATGGCGCCCGTGAGCAGGATGCCTCCGTAGGGGACGCCGCGGCGGTTCATCCGGCCGAAGAACCGCGGAGCCGCGCCCGCCTGGGCGAGCGAGTGCAGGATGCGGCCGGTGGAGTACAGCCCGGCGTTCAGGCTGGACAGGACCGCGGTCAGGACCACGAAGTTCATCGCAGTGCCGGCCGCGGCGCTCACCCGCGGCCCGCCGAAGTGGCTGAAGAACGTCACGAACGGGCTCTGCGACCCCGAGTAGAGCTGGGACGGCAGGAGCAGCGCGAGCAGCAGCACGGAGCCGCAGTAGAAGACGGCGAGGCGGACGATGACGCTGTTGATGGCCCGGGGCATCGTCTTGCGCGGGTCGGTGGTCTCGCCCGCGGCGATGCTCACCAGTTCCGTTCCCGCGAAGGCGAGGACGACGCCCTGCGTCAGCACCAGGGCGGCCCCGACGGTGGCGGCTCCGTGGGGAAGCAGTCCGCCGTGCGCCGCCAGCATCGGGACGCCGGTCTCGCCGGCGTCCGTCGGCCGCCGGGCCGCGAGGACGACGATGCCGATGACCAGGAAGACCACCAGTGCCCCGACCTTGACCAGCGCGAACCAGAACTCGGTCTCACCGAACATCCTTGCCGAGATCAGGTTGAGGCCGACGACGACCGGCAGGGCCACCAGGGCGAGAAGCCATTGCGGGACGGCGGAGAACGCCGACCAGTACTTCACGTAGAGGGCGACCGCCGTGCAGTCGACGATCGCGGTCATCGCCCAGTGGAAGAAGTACATCCATCCCACGGCGAACGCCATCTTCTCGCCGTAGAACTCGCGGGCGTAGGACACGAACGAACCGCTGGAGGGCCGGTGCATCACGAGCTCGCCCAGCGCGCGCAGAACGAGAAAGGCGAAGAAGCCGCAGATCGCGTAGATCACGACCAGGAAGGGCCCGCCCTCGTGGAGCCTGCTTCCCGCGCCGAGGAACAGGCCGGTGCCTATGGCACCGCCGATCGCGATCATCCGCAGGTGGCGTGCCTTCATGCCGCTGCGGTAGCCGGTCTGCTCCTCGTCGAAGTCGTGGGTGGCGGGTTCTGCGGGCTGCCGGACGTATCTCGTCCCGGCTCCGTCCTCCGGTGATGTCGTCATTGGCGTCCCTCCTCCTCGTGCGGTGCGGTGGGGTGGGGTGAAGTCGGTGGTCGTGGGCGCCCTGGTGCTTTCGCCCTCCTGTTTCCTCAGCGGGTCTCCGTGGCCGCGGGGGCGTCCAGGCCGACCGGGGTGCTCTCCCCGCGCAGGCGGGAGCGGAAGGTCTCCGGGAGGGCCATGAGGCAGCCGGCGCTGAGGGCGGTCGCGGCGAGCAGGTACGCCGTCACGCCGCCGGTGCCGAGGGAGGAGGCGACCAGGGCGGTGGCGATGAACGGGGCGAGGGCGCCGCCGAAGATGCCGGCGAGCTGGAAGCTGAAGGAAGCGCCGGTGTAGCGCTCCTGGGTACGGAAGAGTTCGGGGTAGAGGGAGCCCATGACGCCCCAGGTGCTCGCGTGGCCGAGGCCGAGCGCCACGGCGAAGGCAAGCACGGCCAGGCCCTGGGAACCGGAGTCCAGCAGGGGGAAGAACAGGAAGGACCATGCGGCGAAGACCGTCAGCCCGGCCAGGAAGACCTTCTTGCGGCCGATCCGGTCGGACAGCAGGCCCATGAGCGGGATGACGACGATCTCGCAGGCGGCGCCGACGGCAAGGGCGATCAGTCCGACATCGGTGTCCAGGTGCAGGTTGGCTGTGAGGTAGCTGAGGCTGTAGGTCGCGAAGGTGTAGTAGGCGACGTCGACACCGATGCGGGAGCCGGTGGCCAGGAGCAGGTTCCTGGTGTCGTGTCGGAACAGGGAGACCAGAGGGAAACGGGAGGTGTGGCCCTGTTCCTTGATCTCCTGGAAGGCGGGGCTGTCGGAGACGGTCAGCCGCATCACGAGGCCCACCGCCAGCAGGACCGCGCCGGCCAGGAACGGGATGCGCCAGCCCCACTGGGTGAAGGCGCCGCCGCTGACGAAAGCGGCCAGGGCCATCATGCCGCTGGCGCAGAGGTTCGCGGCGGGGCTCCCGATCTGCGGCAGGGAGCCCCACAGCCCCCGGCGCCCGGAGTCGGCGTGTTCGGTGGTCATCAGGACCGCCCCGCCCCATTCGCCGCCGAGGGCGATTCCCTGGACGAGGCGGAAGAACACCAGCAGGGCAGGAGCCGCGGCCCCAATGGTGTGCGCGGAGGGGATCAGGCCGATACAGACGGTGGAGACGCCCATCACCACGATGGTGACGACGAGGGAGGTCTTCCTGCCGTGCCGGTCGCCGAAGTGGCCGAAGACCAGCGCGCCGAGGGGGCGCAGCAGGAAGGACGCGGCGAAGGTCGCGAAGGACTGCATGGCGCCGATGAACGGGGTGGAGTGGGGGAAGAACACCGTGGGGAAGGCGACGGCGGCGCTGGTGGCGTAGATGTTGTAGTCGTACCACTCGATGACGGACCCCATCGTGCTGGAGGCCAGCACGCGAGCGGCGTTGCGCCGCGGCGCGGGGGTGACGGTGGTGCTGCCGTTCATAGGGCGACTTCCCTTGTCGGTCATGGCGGCTCAAGCACGGGGGCGGCGGGGGTTCAGAGCAGGTCGGCCAGGCGCTGGATGTCGGACCGGTTGTTGTAGAGGTGCAGGCTGGCGCGGACTCTGCCGCGCCGCAGGGACACCCGGACGCCCTCGGCGTCCAGGCGCGTGACGAGCGACGCGGGGTCGGGGACCTGGAAGGAGACGATGCCGGACTGCGCGGTCCCGGTCGCCGGTGTGGCCCCTGCCCGTACGACGGCGCCGGTCAGCTCGTCGGCCAGGGTGAGCACGTGGCGTTCGATGTTCGCTGTGCCGGCCTCTTCCAGCAGTGACAAGGAGGCGTCCAGGGCGAACAGGCCGGCGAAGTTGTGGTTGCCGACCTCGAAGCGGGCGGCGGAGTCGAGGACGGCGGCATTCTCGAAATCGCCGAGGTCGGACTCGTGCAGGCCCGTCCTGTCCACCCCGGCGACGGAGAGGAACGGAGGCCTCAGCCGGTCGAACCGGTCGGCGCGGCAGTACAGGACGCCGAGGCCGTACATGCCCAGCAGGCCCTTCTGGGTCGCGGCGGCCAGGGCGTCGATGCCGTCCCGGTGCACGTCCATGTCCATCACGCCGACGGCCTGGGCGGCGTCGACGAGGAAGAACGCGCCGTGCTCGTGGACGACACGGGCGACGGCGGCGAGGTCCGGACGGGCACCGGTCCACGCGGACACGGCCGAGAGGGTCACGAGCCGGGTGCTGCCGTCGATGGCGGCGGCGACGTCCTCGGCGCGCACGGTCCCCTCGGGGCCGACGCCGACGGTGCGGACCTGGACGCCGCGGTCGCGCAGGTGCATCCAGGGGTAGACGTTGTTGGCGTGTTCGAACTCGGGGCTGACCAGCACGGTGTCGCCGGGGGCGAGTTGCAGGGCGGCACCGATGGTGTTGAGCCCGTCGGAGGTGTTCTTCATGAACGCGATCTCGTGCGGGTCGGCACCGAGGAACGCCGCGGTGCGGGCGCGCAGGCTCTCGACGCGGGCGGACCACTCCTCCTTGTCGGCGCCGCGGGCGCGGCACACCTGGAGGTGGTCGAGCAGCGCCTCGTGCACGCGGTCGGCCATGGGCGCGCGTCCGGCGACGTCGATGTAGGTCAGCTCGTCCAGGACCCGGAACTCCTGCCGGGCCCGGTGGAACACGTCGGTGTCGGTCGCTGTGGTCACTGTCCTGCCTTTCCGTAACCGGCTCCGCCGGGAGTTTCGACTCGCAGCACATCGCCGGCGCGCAGCAGTACGTCCCGGGCGATCCGCGGCAGCTCCTCCTCGTTCTCGGTGCCCGGGTTCAGGAGGAAGCGGCCCGTCGCACCGTCCCGGCCGCCGAGCACGCCGCGGGCCGGCTCCCTGTGCCGCTCGCCGGTGAGGCTGATCCGGGCGGTTTCCGAGAGGACGCGGTAGTCGCGGCGGATGCCGCGCCCGCCGCTGTGCGCGCCGGCGCCGGCCGGATCGTCGCGCAGCTCGTAGCGCTCGACGCGCAGGGGGAAGGCCCGTTCGAGCGCCTCGACCGGCAGGTTGGCGGCCCCCGAGGCGTAGACGCGCACCGCGTCCAGTCCGTCGTGGGAGGCCGTGGCGCCCAGGGCCCCTGCGATGGTCTCGTAGTTGACGAAGTAGTTCCGGGTGCGCTCGTCAAGACCGGCGAAGATCACCAGTTGGTGGGGGCCCGACCCGGCGACCATCCGGTCGGGGGCCGCGAGGGACAGGGCTCCGGCGATCGCGTCGGCCAGGACTCCGCAGCTCAAGGCCCGCGCGCCGACCGGCGCCGGTTCGACGGGGTGGACGATCGTGCCTTCAGGAGCGTGGATCTCCACGCTGCGGTAGAAGCCGTCGTTGGTGGCGATCGCCGGGTCGAGCAGGGCCTTCACGACACAGAAAACGGTCGCCGCCAGCGCCGCGAAAGGGATGTTGCGGGCGTACGGCATCTGCGGGCTCGAGCCGGTGAAGTCGAACATCAGCCGGCCGCCGGTGACCTCGAGGCGTACATGGATGCGCAGCGGAGTGCCGTCGGGCAGCGGGTCCATGTACGCGTCGTGCTCGTAGACGCCAGGGGTGATCTCGGCGTAGCGGGCCCGGATGCGGCGCTCGGTCGCTTCGAGCAGCGCGTCGACGTACTCCTGGAGGGTTTCGGTGCCGTAGCGGCCGGCGAGTTCGGTGAGCCGTTGCTCGGCGACCCGGTTGGCGGCGATCTGGGCGCGCAGGTCCCCGCCGCGGTCCCCCGGGACGCGGGAGTTGAGGGCGACCACCGCGATCACGTCCTCGTTCACCGTGCCCCCGTCCACGATCTTCACCGGCGGCAGCCTGAGTCCTTCCTGGAAGATCTCGCGGCAGTCGGCGGACTCGCTGCCCGCGACGGTGCCGCCGACATCGGAGTGGTGTGCGGTGCTCGCGGCGTAGCCGACGAGGCGGCCCCGGTGGAAGACCGGGGCGACCACGTTGACGTCCGGCAGGTGCGAACCACCGCCGTGGTACGGGTCGTTGGCCACGAACATGTCGCCGGGTTTCAGAGACTCGACGGGATGGCGTTCGTGCACGGCACGCACCGAGCCGAGCAGAGAGCCCATGTGCAGCGGCAGCCGCTGCGACTGCGCCAGCACACGCCCGCGGGCATCGAACAGGCCGGTGGAGCAGTCGCCCCGCTCACGGATGTTGGGTGAGTAGGCCGTGCGCATCAGCGCGCCGCTCATCTCCTCGGTGATGGCGAACACGGCACTGCCGATCACCTCGGTCGTGATCGGGTCGAGGCCAGTCGCGGATGTGCTGGCGGGGGTCATCGTGCCTCCTCGATGATCAGGTTGGAGAACTCGTCGATCCGGGCCCGCTGTCCGGGGAGGACGACCGTGGTGGCGTCCAACTGGCCCACGACCGCCGGGCCCTGGCAGCTCCATCCGGCGGGCAGCGCCTCGCGGCGGTAGACCTCGGCCTGCCGCCAGGCGCCGTCGACGAAGACCTGCCGTACGGCCGGGGCCGGATCGCCCTCCGGGACGCGTTCTGAGGACCAGGACCGCTCGGCCGGGGCGGTCGCCGTGAGGCGGACCGCGACGACCCGCACCGGCTCGCCGGGCAGCGCGTAGCCGTAGCGCTGCTCGTAGATGTGGTGGAAGTCGGCAACCGCCCGCTGGAGCGCCCGGGCGCTCGGCTCGCCGGCCAGCGGTACCGGGAGCGCGTGGCTCTGGTTGGCGTAGTGCAGCTCGACGCGCCGTTCGAGGACGACCGCGTCGCCGACCGATTCGGTACGCGACCACTGAGCGGCCCGCTCCTCCAGGCGCCGGAAGGCGGCGACGACCTCCGTGAGCCCGTCCTCGGTCGCGTCCGCCACGCAGGTGGCCCCGAAGTCGCCCCGCACGTCGGCACTCAGGGCCCCGTACGCGCACAGGATGCCGGGAGCCGGCGGTACGAGCACCCGGCGGATGCCGAGTTCGCGGGCGAGCGCGGAGGCGTGCAGGGGCCCGGCGCCCCCATAGGGCACGAGGGTGAAGTCGCGCGGATCGGTGCCGCGGGCCACGGAGACCGCGCGTACGGCGCCCACGAGGTCGGCCCGCAGGACGCGCAGCACCCCGTCCGCCGCCGCCACGGCGTCGAGGCCGAGCCTGTTCCCGACCTCCGATTCGAGCGCCCGCGCGGCCGCCGGGGTATCGACGCGCAGAGTGCCCGCCAGCGGGGCGTCCGGGTGCAGGAGACCGAGCACGCAGTCGGCGTCGCTCACGGTGGGGCGGGTGCCGCCGCGGCCGTAGGCCACCGGGCCGGGAACCGCGCCGGCGCTCCTCGGCCCCACCTTCAGCAGACCGCCGTCGTCCACCCAGGCGATGGAGCCGCCCCCGGAGCCGACGGAGACGACGTCGACCATCGCGCCCATGATCGGGCGGCCGTCCATCTCCCGCTCGTGCACGACCGGGATACGCCCGTCGCGGACCAGGCACACGTCCGTGCTGGTGCCGCCCATGTCGAAGGTGATGATGTCCCGCACCCCCGCCTCCGCGGCGAGCCGGACCGCGCCGAGCACTCCGGCGCTCGGCCCTGAGAACAGGGTGGAGACCGGGAGGTCGCCGGCCGTCGCCGTGGAGGCGAGACCGCCGTTGGACTGCACCACGCGTACGGGCGGGGTGATGCCCGCCTGCGCGACGCCGTCGGAGAGCCGGCCGAGGTAGCGCCGCATCACCGGCACGAGGGAGGCGTTGACCGCCGTGGTACTGAACCGCTCGTACTCCCGGTACTCGGGGTGCACCTCGCTCGACACCGAGACGGGGACGTCAGGCAGGGCCTTCCTGAGCCTTTCGCGGACCTGCTCCTCGTGTGTCGGGTCGGCGTAGGAGTGCAGCAGACACACCGCCACCGCGTCGACGTCCGCGTCGCGCAGGGCGGCGATCGCCTCGTCGAGCTCCGCTCCGTCGACGGGCGAGACCTCGGTGCCGGCGGCGTCGAGCCTGCCGCCGACCTCAAGGCGCAGTTCGCGCGGCACCACGGGCCGCGGCTTGCGCACGGACATGTCGTACAGATGCGGGCGGCGCTGCCGGGCCAGCTCCAGCACATCCCGGAACCCGGAAGTGGTGAGCAGCCCGGCCCGTGCGGCGGTCCCCTCCAGCACCGCGTTGACGGCCACGGTGGTGCCGTGGTTGAAGCGGCTCACCTGCTCGCGCGGCACGCCGTGGTCGGCCAGCAGGCCCAGGACGCCGGTCAGGATGGCCCGCGAAGGGTCCTCCTTGCTGGACGGGACCTTGCGGAGTGCGACCAGCCCGCGCCGCTCGTCCACCAGCGCGACATCCGTGAACGTGCCCCCGGTGTCGACCCCGATCCTCCACGCCATCCGCTTCTCCTCCGCCGTGTTCTTGACGTTGACGGTCAGCGACATTAGCCAGCGAAAACGAATGCATGCAAGCAATCTCGCGGAAATAAATTTCCTGCAATATTGATTGCATTCATTGCAGCCCTACGGCACTCTCTGAGGGAGACGACGAGGACAACCGGAGGAACCCATGAGCGAACCCGACGAACTGCGCGTCCGGCTGACCGCCCTGGCCCCCTCGCTCGGCAAGGCGCAGCGCCAGGCCGCCCGGGTCATGCTGGAAAGTCTGGACGCCCTCGCCTATCTGCCGGCCTCGGATCTGGCGGAGAAGGCCGGCGTGCACACCGCGACCGTGGTGCGCCTGGCCCAGCGGCTCGGCTTCGAGGGCTACCCCCACCTGCAGCGCTCGCTGCGCTCGACGCTCTCCCAGTGCTCACGCTTCTTGCAGGAAATGGACGAGGACGCCGGCACGGCGGCCGCAACGGTCACCGCCGTCCTTGCACAGGCCCGCCGCAACCTGGAGCAGCTCACGCGCATCACCTCGCCTGAGACACTGGCCGAGGTCGCGGCCAGACTGTCCGGGGCACGGCGCACGCTCGTCCTGGGCCTCGGAATGGCCGGCCCCGTCGCCGCGCACCTGAGTTCGTCGCTGCGCCTGCTCGGCATCGCCGCCGACCAGCCGGCCGACCCCGTCTCGGCCGGGCAGCAGCTCGGCCTGCTCGGCCCCGACGACGCCGTCGTCGCGATCGACTTCCATCGCTACTACCGCGTCACCACGGACCTCGCCGCGGCCGCCCGTCGCGCCGGCGTGCCCGTGATCGCTTTCACCGACACCGAGGTCTCACCGCTGACGGAGTCCGCCTGCCACACGCTCATCGTGCCCTCCGAGAGCCCGACGCCACGCACGTCCCTCGCCACGGCCTTCGCCGTCGTCGAAGCGATCATCGCGCTGACCGCACGCGCCGACCGCGGCCGGGCGGAGGAGTCGATGCGGCGCATCGACTCCTCGTACGCGGATCTGAAGATCTTCGTCGGCGAATAGGCGCCCGCGCACACGCGTCAAACTGATCACCAGCCCCATCGGGGTACCGCGAGCCGCCTGGCACCACGGCCCCGACGACCGCGCGGCTCGCGCGGCCTGCGACGCGGAAGGTCTGGGCTTCTACGGGGCGCCCCTTGCCGCGTTCCTGTTCGTCGCCGGCGACAGCGGGCCGCGACCGGCCGGGCGGACCTCGTATCGGACGGTGATTCGCCCTCGCGCACGAGAGACCGATCCACCTCAGACGAATACGTCGACGTCCAGGCCGAGCAGTGCCTGCCCGGCGCCCCGCGACCGGCCTCGCGCGAAGGCGAAGTGCTGTGCGGTGACGTTCACATCACGCCAGCACCGCTGAATCGGGTCGTCGGCGAGAGAGGCGGACGCCCCCGCGATCTCGAAAGCCACATTGACCGCCTGGACGGCTCCGCGCATCGCGGACTGGGCCGCGAGGGTCCAGTCCGCGCGCGACGCCACGGACACCGCTTCACCCGACCGCACAACCGCCCACATCGCTTCGGTCGCCTCGATGACGAAGCTGCGGCCGGCGCGCAAGGCGCCCTCGGCCTCCGCGAGCCGGATCTGCACGTCCTGGTCCTGGATCAGGGCAGCCCCGTCACGGGACTTGTGCCGGATCAGCCCGGTCAGCTCGTCCAACGCGTGACGAGCCACTCCCAGAGGAATACCCACGAGCAGCGAACGGACCGCCGTGAAGAAGGGCATCCGGTACAGCGCCCCCTCGGCCCGCGGTGGCTCGGAGTACGGCATCAACGTCCGCTCCGCGGGGACGAACGCGTCCCGCACCACCACATCGTGGCTCCCGGACCCGCGCAGCCCGGCCGCGTCCTTCCAGGTCGGCTCGACATGGATATCGGCTGCGTCGAGGACCGCCCAGCGCGTCACCGGCCGCCCTTCGGCGACCCGGGGCGCACCGTCCGGCCCCGTGACGACGAAACCCACTGCGATCATCGTCGCGTGCGGTGCGCCACTGGCATAGGACCAGCGTCCCGATACGCGGTATCCCCCGTCCACCTCGACGCCCTGCCCGGAAGGCGCGAACACGGCGGAGACCGGCCGGCCGGGCCGGTCTTCGAGCAGACGACCCGCGACATCCTGGTCGAGCCAGGCGAAGAACATCGAACTGTTGCCGATCATGGCCGCCCAGGCCGCGGACCCGTCCGCGTGGGCGAGTGTCTCAGCCGTGTGAATCAGTGTGACGGGGTCCGCCTCGAAGCCGCCGAGGCCCCTCGGCAGCCCCAGCCGGAACATGCCCGCCGACTCAAGCGATCCCACGACCTCTTCCGGCAGCGTGCCGACGGCGGAGGCCTCGGGCGCACGCGCGCGCAGGTCTTCGGCCAGCGACGCCGCGATCCCGGGCAGGTCCGCGCCGTTCGCCGCGCCGTACTGCCTCACGAAGCCGTTCATCTCGCGGACACTTCTTCCCCATCAGTGTGTGCGGCGCCTCCCCCGGCCTCCTGACCGTGCGGGGGCACCGTCGATTCACACTGTCCGGATACCACCGTCACACTGGGCCTGTCGCCACGTCATTGCCCACGCACCGTACCGAAGACACGGTCTCGCCGGGCGGCAGGCCGTGCGTACGGTGGGCGATTGGTCCGTGCGCACATCGTTTCCTGGTACGTACGGGCAAAAAGGCGGATGGGCGACGTCAGCACGTGAGTTCATGATGTCGAAGCACGTGGAAGCGCACGCCGGGCAGCCGGGACGGCCGCGTCGGCGTGGTCGCGGGGTGCGGTGTTCGTGACGCCATGGCCATCCACCACGTCACAGGACACCCCTGGCGGGCAGCGGGCAGTGCACGTGCCGAGGGCCGTGGCCCTGGCCACCGCCTGATGTCGTGAGGGCCCTGGAGAGTCCTGGGACCGAGACGCGATACGTGCCGTTGACGCGTCAATACCCCTTGTGGAGCGATGGCTTGGGGCCGTGCGGGGGCCAGGGCGTCGCCGGTGCCGCGGTACGTGGGCGGCCCGCACCGCGCGCCGGGCGGCCCGCGCCCGTCCACTGTTCGGCGAGCATCGCGCGCCGTTCTCCACCGTTTGACAGCCCCTCTCCAGGAAACTACTTTCCTTGAAGGAAACAAGTTCTGACCGAGCAACCCCAAGGAGGCCATCATGACCCGAAACCCCACACCCACCGAGGCAGCCCGCGCCCTCCAGGACGTCCAGCGGCGGCGGGAGGAGTCACTCGGCTCCGCGCGGGATTCGCGCTGGGTGGCGATCCTCTTCGGTGTCGCCGTTTTCGCTCTGCTCGCGGCGCCCGACTTCTTCGGACAGGGCGTCGAGTCCGTGGTGAACATCGTCTTCACCGCCGTCGTCGTTCTCTACGCGGTGCTGCTGCGCAGCAGGCGCGGGTCCGCCGTGCTGGGGCGGCGGACCAGGGTGCGGCGGGACGCGGTCTCGCCGCGGTTCGCGCTGTGGAGCAGGGTGGTCATCCTGACGGTGATGGCCCTCGGCATCGTCGCCGCCTTCCTGCCGCACTCCAGCCTGCCCTTCCCGTACGCGCGGACGATCGCCGGCGCCGTACTGGGCGCGGTCCTGATCCTCTTCGGGGACCGTCTCCAGAGCGCTCTGGCCTCTCTCGCCGCAGGCGCGGAGCACGGACGATCCGGGGCGCTCGATGGATCGTCCTGACTTCGACCCGGTACTGCTGGACCCGACCCGCCTGTCGATCGTGTCACTGCTCGTCGGCACGGAGTGGGCGGAGTTCGGCTGGGTGCGCGAGGCCGCGGGGCTGTCGGCGTCCGCGCTGTCCAAACAGGTCACCACGCTGGGCTCGCACGGATACGTCGAAGTGGAGAAGGGCTACGTGGGCAAGCGCCCCCGTACATGGCTCAACCTCACCGCCACGGGCCGCGAAGCCCTGGAGCGCCAGGTCACGGCGTTGCAGCACATCGTTGACGGCTCCCGGACGGAGGGGCAGGAAGCACGCGTCCAGAGCCCCCGGCCGGGCGGGCGCGGCAAGCGCACGACACACGGGACGTGACGGTGGGGCGAGGCCGCGGGCGCCGGCGGGACGCGGGGTCTCGCGGCACCGGACCGGACCCGACGGGGCCAGGACACGTCCCGGTTCAACCGGTGGGGCCGCTCACGGTGCCCTCGTCCGAGCCGGTCCTGAATCCCGCGAGCAGGTCCGGTTGCCCCGTCCACCGCTGGGCCGCCAGCTCCTCCAGCCGCCTCCCGAGCTCGGCGACCCGCTCGGCGTCCGGCGGCTGTTGGGAGCCCTCCGGCGGCAGGCCGTCACCGGTGGCGGGGGTGCCCAGCATGGAGATGACCACGTCGAGGGCGCCGGGGACGTAGAGGTTCAAGAAGCGGGCGGTCCGGCTTTTCACGGCGAACCCGTGCGGCACACCGCGTGGAATCCTGACGAGGTCCCCGGCCGTCCCGACCGCGGTCTCGTCACCGATCTGCAGGCGGACTTCTCCGTCGAGGATGTAGAAGACCTCGTCGTTGTGTTCGTGCACGTGCGGCGGGGGGCCGGCCTGCTCCGGCATGGTCTGCTCCAGGACCGAGTAGCCGCCCCCGGAGTCGTCGGAGGAGACAAGGGGGCTCCAGCGCCCGCCCCAGGCCCACACACTGGGCACCCGGTCCGCGCGAACGATGAGATCTGAGACGGATGGGACCGGCATGGTCGTCCTCGATTCTGGCAGCGGACAGTTTTCGGAAGCGGACATCCGATTCCGTTTCAGGCTAGACACGGCCGGATAGGGTGTCAACATGTCTGCTGACCGAACGGCGCGCCCGGGGAACGGCGCGGTCCCCACCCGCTCGGACGCCCGGCGGAACCGGGAACGCGTACTCACGGCGGCGCGGGAGATCTTCGCCGAGCGCGGGCTCGACACGCAGATGGACGAGGTCGCGTCCCGCGCGGGCGTGGGACTCGGCACGGTCTACCGGCACTTTCCCACCAAGGCCGCCCTCGCGGCGGAGCTGATCGCGGACAAGTTCGACACGATGGCGCTCGCGGCGCGAAGCGCGGCCGACGAGCGGGCAGGCGGGCAGGCGGCGTTGGAGGAGGCGCTGCGCCGGGCCCTCGGGCAGCTGGAGAGTGACGCCGGCGCGCGAGCGGCCATGGCCGGTTCGACCCACCTCGACCACACGGGCGTCCAGACCGCGTTGCGGAACTTCCTCGACACGCTCGGGACGGCCCTGGCGCGGGCGCAGGCGGAGGGCACGACACGCGCGGACATCACCGTCAGCGACCTCGGCATGATCCTGTGCGGCATGTCCGCGTCCATCGACAGCCGTTCGTACACCGGCTGGGAACGGCATCTGGCCCTGGTGTTCGACGGAATCCGCGTCGCCGCAGGCCATGCGGCACTGCCCGCCGCGCGCTCACGCCCCGGGCCGAAGACGAGTTGAGGGGCCTGGGCGGACGGTCGCCGCCCTCCGCCAGGCCGGAACTGCCGTGGTTGCGTACGGCAGCCGGTGCCGTACTTCGCGGCGTTGTCGTCGGTCGCCATGTCCCCCAGCCCCCGGCTGGGGGGTGCCCTCAGCACCGGACCCCGCTCAGTGATCCGACCTGATCCAGACGAAAGGCGCTACGCGCCGGTGGCCTCCGTCGGGCAGATCTCGATCGGGCTCATCCGGTCGACCGTCACGTGGACACGATGGCGCAGCGCATTGGCGACCACGCGCGAGAGGACCATCGCCGCGGCCATGTGCTCGGCGCTCTCCATGTGGAGTTCCAGCCGGACGTCGGCGGGCCTCCGGCCCTCGGCGGTCCAGCGGGACTTGATGACCTCGGCCACCTGGGTTCCGAGCCGTCCGGCGTAGCCCTCCCCGTCCGCCACGACTTCCGGGTCCTGGCTGCGCAGCGCCCGCTGCAACCGGTCCAGCTCCTCGGCGGTCATGCCGTCCGGGCCGTCGAACGTGAACGTCTCACTCGACGACGGCTGGACCGAGAGCAACCGCGCGGAGCTGGGGACCACCGGCTGCTCCTGCGGGACGGGCGCCCGGAGCAGGGGCAGCACCGCCTCGGCGGACTCCACGGCCGCGAGGGCCTTGCGGCGCAGCTCGCCGGTCAGGGCGTGCGGGTGGTCGCTCACCCGGACTCTGGAACCCACGGCCTTCACAAGACGGTGAATACGCTCAAGACCGACCTGGGTGGGCGGCTTCCCGAGGGCGAAGTGTCCGAGGACCGTGGCCACCGAACTCGCTTGGTAGGAGCTCAGCGGCACGTCCGCGCCGCCGCCGGTGTGCGGCAGCGGCATTTCGGCGGCCATCGACAGGAACGGCGCGAATCCCGCGACCACGGGGTGGGTGACGATCTGCCGGACTGCGGCCTGCAGATCGCTGTCCGTGCGAGGTTCTCCCCCGTCTCCTCGGACCCGCGTGAAGACCTCCCGGGCAAGCCCCGACAGGTCCGTGGCCACCTTGGCGAGGTCGTCATTGCCGAGCAGGTTGTTCTCGCCGGACGGGCGACGGTTCCTGCCGTCCTTGGTCCAATTCCGGAATTCGAGCAGAACAAGATCGATACCGTCGTGGCTGTCCAATTCTGGAAAGTCCGCCATGCCCACCGTCTCCCATTGGCTGACGACAGTGCCGCTCGCCGCACGACCACGCAGCCCCGTGCTCAGATAGTCGGCCGACGTGCCCGACTCCGCGGGGTTCAGCGCGAAATCCACATATTCTGCGCTCACTTGCATAAGGTCCGCGTAGTCGATCGGGGGCATGTTGAGATTGATCCGCCACTCCTCCAGGTGGCGCCGCAGAGCATCCGTGAAGTAACGCACGATCCGGTCGTGATACCTGTCCATGAACGCACGGGTACGGTCTCGGAGAGCCTGGTGGATGACACCGAACCCGTACCGGGAAGGAGCCAGGAGCAGATTTTTTATCAATCCCTGGTAATCCAGCACACGCTGTGCCTCAACAGCGGCTACGTGATAGAAGAGCAGCCAGTGATACCCCATGACTTCGTCGATGTCCGGCAGCGCGAGAACAAACGGCAGTGCCGGGTTCGGCGCAGCCTCCCAGCCCAGCAGGTCTCTGACGAACTCCGCCGTGATCTGCCGCGCCTCACGTCGCGCCCAGCGGAGGAGCCGCACCTTCAGAGGGACCGGCACAGGGACCGCCCGGTGCTGGTCCTTGCGCTGTGTCACCGCATCGAGGGCAGCGCGCAGACCGGCCGTGGGTACGCCCAGGGTCCACTGAGTGTAGGCAGGGTGACTCGGTCCCGCCGTGCTCGGGTGAACCAGGGCCCGCTGTCCGAGTGGTGTGACGGTCCACCCTTCCCTGCCGCCCAGCAGCTCCGCGAGCGGTAGGGGAATGCCCTGTTCGTCTGTGACACCCAGGCGGCTTCGCACCCATGCCTGCCGCTCAAGGATTTCCCGGGCGGAGGGCCGCTTCTCGTCCGGCAGGGCCCCCATCGGAACCGAAACGACCTCTGAGATCAACTTCCGCACCGGCTGGACGGAGCGCGGGAATTCCGGCATCCGGGCGATTTGCTCCTGCGTGTAGAACCGACCGGCATCGGGGTGCGGCCAGAATGTGCGACCGTCGAGCACCACAGCAATCCCTGGCCCCCTGGCAAGAACCCCCCTTATCTCACCTTCCGGCCCATCCGGCGGGAATTCGATGATGTGCTCGTCCTCGATCTCGAAACCGAGCGCACCATATTCGTGGACGAGCGGCGCGTCGAGCACGGCATGGGCGTCGGACCACGACTCCTGGAACTCCGCTAGCGCCTCCGGCAGGACGCGGCCGGACGCGTCGATCACGATGGCGTAGGCGTCGTTGGCCGGCACCGCCGGCGAGGGCCGCAACTCGCTTCCGGCGCGCGCCTGGAGGTCGACCCACGCCGGGCCGCCGTCCGGCCCCGGCAGGTGATAGAGGCCGAAAGCGTGCCCGAGAGCCTCGCCCTGGCGCAGGGCCAGCACCAGGGCGACCGCGCCCGGCCGGGCTTCCCGCACCGCTGCCCGCACCGGCTCCCACGACGGCACACGTCGCCAGCCCGGGCCCTGCACCAGCCCCGCGCGTACCGCCGCGAGCCCCGCGGCCGAGTCGTCCGCCGCACCGGCCGTCCGGACGCCCCGAGGGAACAACGCGTCCCGGAACGCGGCCAACCGCGGCACGCAGTCCTGCTGGAGCGCGCCGTCGGCCGGAGCGACCGCCGCGGACACCCGTCGCACCGCCGCCCGCAACTGGTCCGGCGTCAGCGCCCTGGAGTCCCGGGCCGACGCCTCGGACGCGTCGGACACCTCGGAGGATGTCCCGGATGACGTCGGCTGCTCCGGCGTCAGCACCTCCCCGGAAGCAGGGGCCGTGGCCGTCGCCGGCCCGAAGACGTCCGGCAGGCGCTCCTCCAGGTCGTCGGCCACCCGGTAGGCACCGCTCGCGTCGGGCTCCTTCTCCAGCGGGAGCATGCCGTACAGGCCGCCCGGCGCCTGCACCCGCAGGATGCCGCGCGGGCCCCGGAACTGCAGTTCCACGTCGAAGCTGTAGTAGCGGAAGCGGCGGGTCTCGATCCGGTTGTCGGTCTCGATGCCGTCCCTGCGGCCTTCGAACTCGGTGGAGTCGTCGGTCGAGACCTCGGCCGGCAGCATGACGAGGAAGGCTTCCTCCCCTGGCTCGCCGCCCGCGGCCTGCGGGCCGAGGTCGAGGACGAAGCCGCCGCTGTTCTTGACCGCGCTCGCGGTCTCCTCGTCCAGCTGGGCGTGCCGCCGCGCCTTGAACACGGCGCCGTCCCTCGGTCCGATCACCTCCGCCCTGCGGATGTTCATGCCCACGCGGGCGGTGCGGTCGCCCGCCCGAAGCCTGCCGCTGCCCGTGCCGCGGGTGATCATGTCGTCACGTCCCACCGGCACCTCGTAGACGTGGGCCAGCAGTTCGAGGACGTTGGGGAGCAGCATGGCGGCGCTGGTGAAGTTCTGGTAGCGCAGGCCGCGCACCGTGCTGAAGTCCAGGCCCGGTATCCGCCAGGCGTCCGGGGCCGACAGGTCGGCCGCCGGCTTGAACGGCGCGGCGGCCAGCGCCGCCCACCGGTGCACCGCCGCCGCCGCGGGGACGGCGAAGGGGTGCAGCGCCTGCGCCAGCACCTCGCGCGGACCGCTGGGCGGCGTCTCGCGGTCCGGGGAGGAGAGGTCCGGCTCCACCGGGGAGGAATGCCAGGCGGGGTCCGTGCCCAAGACCGGCGCGACGACGGGGGCCGGTCCGTCCTGGACCAGGTGAGCCGGTACGAGGACCCGGACGGAACCGGCCTCGCGCGTCTCCCTCGACCAGGCGAACGGCCGCGCCCCGTACCACACCTCGGCCGCCGCCCTGCCGCGTCCCAGCACGTCGGCGCCGTGCAGCACGAGGGACTTCCCGGTCTCCACCGGGACGGCGAGCAACGCGGGCAGTTCGGTGCTGAGGGCGACCTGGACGGTGAAGGACAACGGATACTCGAACTCGTGCGATGTCTTGGGGTTGACGCGGAAGATCTTCTGGTGTTTCCCGGCCTCCTCGTCCCAGCGCTCGACGGCCCGCTGGTAGCCGACGCCGCCCTCCAGTCCGCCGAGACCGGTGTCCCTGCCGCCCTGGACGTGGCCCTCGGCACCCACGGCGTAACGGGTCGTGCGGGACTTCCTGAGGGACAGCACGTCCTGTCCCTGGGCCCGCAGGGTCAGGTCCACCTCCGGACGCGGGCGGTCGGCGGTGTGCGGCGCGACCTGTGCGGTGACCCTGACGCCGAGGTACCTGGTGGCGCCGAACGGCCACGGCAGCGGCAGCCAGCGCACCACTCCGGCGTCGCTCAGCAGCAGCGCGTACTGGGCGCGCAGCGCCCCGTCGTCGAAGGACTTCCCCAGTTCGTCCAGCAGCAGGTTCAGCCGCTCGGCACCCTGCTCCTTCTCGGTCCGCAGGACTCCGCCGGAGCGCAGCACCGCCTTGATCCCGTCCAGCACGTCGTCGCCGCCGTCCAGAAGCTCCGGATAGCCGGTTCCGGGCAGGAGGGCGGGGTGGACGTGGCGCGGCCGGTGCCGCGACGGCGTCTGAAGCGGTGCGAGTCCTGCCGGGGCCGACAGTCCGAGGTCGTGGACCAGCCTCTCGGGCACGAGTGTGTCGAGCGCGTCCCGGACGCGGAGGTAGCGACTGGCCGACGTGCTGCTTCTGCCCTTCCAGCGCACGAGGCTCACCTCGAACACGGGGTCCAGGCGGAAACCGTACTGGGTGCCGTTGTACACGGCCCGGGAGATGAAGACCCCGGCCTGTTCCAGCGCCCTCTGCCGCCCCCACCGCCATTCGGCCTTGGCGTGGACGTGCGCTCCGAAGCTCGCGAAGGGCTTGTCGCGGTGCTCGGCCTCTTCGGTCCCTGTCTGCTCGTGGTCGCCGGCCGACCTGGTGAGCAGTCCCTCTCCGATGTGGGCCAGTGGTCCTGCCGCCACCTCCGGACCGGCGCTCCACCCGTGTTCCCGGCTGCGCTTGTGGTCCACACCGCCCTGGACGTTGTACTCGATCTCGGCGGCCTCGACGGGTTCGAGGAGGCGCGGCCGGTAGCCGCGCAGCCGCAGCCGGATGGCCTGTTTCCTGCCGTCCTTGCCGTCCGGCAGGCTGATCTGACGGCCGGTACCGGTCTCGGGGGCGAAATGTTCGGCGAGCACGGAGGGCCTGCCGACGTCCACGATCGCGCTGGGCCAGTTGAAGCGGTCGTCCGCCCATCGCGCGGGCAGGCCGTTCGCCCGCTGGTACATCTCGGCCGCCATCCGCGGGAGTTCGGGCGCGACGGAGAAGGCGGGAACCACCCCCGCGGTCTTGCCCGCACCGAAGTCGACGAAGTCGTCGTCCGGCCAGAAGAGGAGTTCCTCGGCGCTGCCCGCCAGTTGGACGGTCTCCCGGTCGGGCGGCTGAGCCGGCACGTACTCGTGCGGTACGACGACGCGGGCTACGGTGTCGTCAGGCCGCGGGACCCACCAGGCTTCCCCGGGAGAGGGGTCGGGCCTGTTGATCCACCACCGTTGTGCGCGACCGCCGGACGGCCGCACGGCGAGTTCGTAGACGACGTTGTAGACGTGCTCGTCGACATCCCCCTGGGTCTTGGCCCGCCAGCCGGACTTCACCGTGCCGCCCAGGTCGTGGCTGTGGGCCTGCTCGTAACCTCCCGCGCCGCGCAGCGAGAGGAGCTGCATGCGGACCATGCCCGCGAACGAGCGCTGGACCGAGGCGCCCGCGCCGGTCTTCAGCTCCCACTTTCCACCGCGGTGGCCGGACACCTGGGCGCCCTGCTGGCCCCGCACGTCGACGGACATCGGGTAGCTCTCGGGGTCGCCTCCGATCCGCTCGCGCACATGGACCCGTGCGAAGAGCTGGTAGTCCCGGCCGCCGACGGTGACCGTGTGGTCGACGCCGTACATCAGCCCCGGCAGATCGGTCTCCAGAGCGGCTCGGCCGTACCAGTTGGCGAGGTCCAGGTCGGCCTGCGACCAGTCGGTGCCGCGGCTCGCGGTACGCGTACGCGCCCGGTCCAGTTCCACGAGCTTGGCGCGCAACTGGTCGTGCACGAGTTCCGCGCCGGGCAGCGCGATCTGCGTGCCGAAGCCCTGCCCGCGCCGTGCGGCCAGCGCCAGCGGCTCCCTGGCGTGCGGCTTTGGCAGCGGGGCGTCCAGGAGAGCGGGCCGCCGGTACGCGGAGGCGGGCAGGGGAAGCGCGGCCTCCCGCAGCAGGGCCCGTACGTGCGGCTGTGCGCTCACCGGCCCGTCGTCGGCGGGGACGGCCGCGCGCAGCACCGGAGTACGGACCCCGCCGAGCAGCCGCCGCTCCAGGCCGGCCGCGTCCGAGCGCGGTACGGCGACCTCGCTGTCGACCTCCTCCCGCACGGGGGCGACAGTGTGGGTGGTGGAGCGGATCTCCACGGTGACCTGCTGGCCCGCCAGGTAGCGGCTCAGCAGGCCCTTCTGCTTCAGCACCGTCTGGTGACCGGACTGCTCGGTGATCCGGTGGCCGATGTCGCGCCCGCCGCCGAGGGCCACGGTGAGCAGGGGGGCGCGTCCGGTGGCCGTGGAGCCGCTCCCCGGGGCGCGCAGCCCGGTCACGTCGAAGCCCACGCCGATCGTCGCCTTGCTCGTGCTGTGCCGGCCCTGTCCGATGCTCAGGGTGCTGCCCGAGTCCTCGCGGATCTTCGCCTTGAGATCGCCCAGGTACTGGAGCCGCTCGATCGACCCGCTGACGACGAAGTGGCCTTCGAACGACTGCGGCAGCCCGGCGGCGTTGCGTCCCGCCCGGACCGACACCTTCTCGGAGACGATGCCGTTGCCGCCGAAGAGACGGCTGCGGTCGAGTACCGCCTGCTCGTTGAGGAGGTCGAGTACGTGCTCCATGACGGCCCGGACGGCCGGGGCCGGCAGGCGGGCGCCGAGCAGCCGCCGTTGCAGCGCGGCGGCGACGGGGATCAGGTTGATGGCGTCGAGCACCTCGCGGGCCGCGCTGGGCCGGCGCCTGCGGGTGCCGGTGCCGCCGGTGAACGCCGTGGCCGAATCCGGGCGCGGCGCGTCCGCGCTCGCGATGTCGCGGGGCATGTCGAGCGCCAGGCGGCCGGGGAACGACGGGGCGCCGGCCCTTTCCACTCCGTCGACGAACACCAGCACCCGCACCCCGCCGTCGAAGCGGGTGTGCTTCTTCACATCGAGCTTGCGGCCGAAGACGACAGTGCGCTTCCAGCCGGACGACCTGGTATTGGCGACGCTCGCGGTCAGCCTCGGCACGACCGGAAGGAAGGCGCCGGCGGCCGACGAGGCGATGGAGAGCACGGCCAGCATGGCCGCGTCGACGCCCTTCTCCACCTCGTGCTCCCGTTGGAGGCTCGTGGTCGTGGTGGCGTATCCGGTCCCGTAGACCTGGACATCGCCCTCCTCGGGCTGCCGGGCCGGTACGACGGCGGTGAGCACGGGGCGCAGCCACACCAGTCTCCCGTCAAGCACCAGGGTCCTGCCCCGGTTGAGCAGCCGCTGCCAGGCCTCCTTGGAGTCGGTGGCGAGCAGTTCTCCGAGCGCTTCCCGGACGCCGGCGCGCAGGGCCGGCCCGTCCGAAGGAAGGAGCGTCGCGCGAGCGGCCTGCTCTGCCGCCAGGCCGGGCCGGGTTTCGTCCGCCCAGGGGTGGACCGCGGCCACGGTCGCCGTGCCGAGGGCCCCGCGCTCGATGTACCAGGGCGCCTCGTGCGGTGACGGCTCCGGCGCCGGCTCTTGGCCCTGGCCCTGGTCCTGGTCCTGTGTACGGTCCTGGTCCTGGTCCTGTGTACGGTCCTGCTCCGTCGCCCGCGTCCCGTCGGCCGGGGGGAAGGCGGCCCAGGACGCGGCGTCCTCGACAGCGCCGCGGGGTGCGACGACCGGTGCGGCGAGGAGTTCCGCGACCTCCTCCGCGAACACCGTGTCGTCCTCCGGCCGTGGAGTCGCCGCCTCCGGCATCAGCAGCGCGACCGGCTCCCCGGCCTGCCACGAGGTGTTCTCGCGTATCCACTCCGCCGTGCCCTCGGCGTCCAGCGGCTCTCCCTCGATGACGGCGGTCTCGTTCTCGGCGTCGTACTGCCCGTACACCGCGACGAGAGGGGGCGCGACGGGGCCCGCACCGGCCACCTCGCGGGCGTCGTCGTCGGGAGCCGTCTGCCGGAGGGGCGTGCCGGGCGGGTCGGCCGTGAGCCAGAACTCCGGGTCCGGGTAGCGCAGGTCCCCGGGGGCGGATTCGGCCTTCGCGTTCCTGCCGTCGGCGGGTACCGGGGCGGTCCTGCCGGGTACGAACGTGCGGTACCAGGCGGGCCCGCCGTGCGCGTCCTCGGCGACGTGGACCGCCGTCCGGCTCCCGCCCGGTCCGCCGGGAACGAGAGCGAAACCGCTCTCGAACTGATGGATCGTCATACCCGTCTCGTCAGCGACCTGTTGCAGCACCGGGGTGGTGGCGGTCAGGGACGCCGCCGTGGCACAGGCGGCGGCCGCCATCGTCTTCAGCCCCTCCCGGGCGGCACGGCTCGCGAACGCCTTCAGCCGCGGTCCGTCGAAGACCGTGTCGCCGTGTCCGACCAGCCACGCCTCGCTTCGGGGCATCGGGCGCAGCGCCGGGGTCCGCCGGCCCGCGGGGTCGGTGGACCACTGGTGGTAGCGCTGGAACTCCGGCAGCTTCGGCAGGGCGCCGCGCAGCCGCGCGTAGTCCGTCCCGTTGAGGAGGGCCGACCCGAACCACCGCCCGCTCCCGGAGAAGAGGTCGTGCGCCACGACGGCGCCGGTGTCCCAGAGGCCTGTACCGGGAGGCGTCACACCCATCGCGCTGAGCGCGGGGCCGTTGGCGTACAGCCACACGTGCCCGTCCGCGGCGCTCGCCAGCGGCTGGTTCCGGCTCGCCTCTGGCACCTTGGGCCGGTAGACGGGGGCGGCGGCGGTGGGAACGGTCGCGCGGACCAGGTAGAGCCCGGGTGACCGCTTGCCACCGCCGGCCCGACCGGGCCCGAGGTTGTCGGTCGCGGCGCCCGGGCGGCGGCCGGTGCGCTCGCCTCCGACGGCGAGAGCGGCCATTCCCTCGGTGACCGCTTCGGGCAGCAGCCCCGGGAGGACCGGCTCCCCGGAGAAGGCTGCCAGGTTCCCGTCCGCCTCGGTCGTGGCGCCCGGCCGGATGGTGTGGTCGAACGCGGAACTCGTGCCGGAGCCCTTGGTGGTGGTGCTGGTGTCGTAGACCTGGAGGTCCGACAGGTCCACCTTGATGGTGACCCCGCTCAACGTCTTGCCGTGCAGGGTGATGTGGTGTCCGTCCCGGGCCAGGGCGAGCACGAAGGCGTGGGCGAGGAGGACGGCGTTGGTCTGGTGCATCAGCGGCTCGGCACGGCGGGCGCTGATCAGCGGCCGGCCGGCGTGCGCGGGGTCGGCGTCCAGCAGCAGACCACCGACGTAGTCGTGCAACCGCGGTGCCTGGAAGGGCAGTACGAGGACCAGGGCGTCCCTGGGGAACCCCCGGGTGGCGCCCTGGCTCCACTGCTCGCGCAGCGACACCGACTGCTCGGCGATGGGATCGGAGCCCGCCGCCGCGTGGTATTCGCCCATGTGCACCGTCAGGCGCAGGTCTTCGGCCAGCTCGCGCGGCTCGGAGGTCCAGGTGCTGGACTCGGCCGTGGACTGGCCGAGTGCCTGGGCGGCCTTGCCGCGGACCCCCCGGTGGGCCCAGGTGTGCAGCTGGACCTCCAAGGTCACCGGGTGCACGAAACGGTGGGCGCCGCCGGACTGATCCACGGTGATGGTCTCCTGGCCGCCCTGCTCACGCACCGGCCCGCGGGTGCGGGAGACCGTCCCGGCCGCCGTGGGGTCGAACGGCACCTCCCCCGCCAGCTGCTCCGCGACGAAGTCGCCGGCCGTGCCCAGGCCGGACACGGCGGGCGCCACGTCCGCCGACACGCCCGCACGGAGCGTGTTCGTCGTCGCGGAGCGCGTCTGCGTGGTCGTCGCGTGCGTCGTCCTCGTCGCGTAGTCGTCCAGTGTGTAGTCGTGCGTTCCAGGGCCCAGGGTGAGTTTCACCAGGGCCAACTGCTCCCAGGTGACGCCCTGGTCCCCCTTCTGCGCCTGCGTGGACAACGGCAACCCGCCGTTGAGCGCCTGGTTGAGCAGGCGCGGCAGGCCGCCCGACTCCGCCTGCTCGAAGATCTGCCGTTCGAGCTGTTGGGCCATGTCGATGAACAGCCGCTTCCGCGGGCCCTGCGCGGGGCCCTGCACGTGCTTCGCGCGCCAGGCCGCCAGCGCTCCCTTCAGGGCCTCGACCAGGGCGGTCAGGCCGGCCGGACGGTGCAGGCCGGGCGTGCCGATGCCGTGCCCGATGTCGGCCGGCGGCTGCCACAGCGGCAGGGTGGGGGCCCTGCGCAGCCCCGGACGGGTAAGGCCGCTCGCGGCACGGGCGGCTTCCCTCGCGCGGTGGTAGCGGTCCTGGTCGTCGGGGTGCAGTTTGGCCACCTGCTCGTCCGGCAGGGCGCCCAGCGACGGGAGTTCACTGGCCGGGACCCAGACCACGACCGCGTCGGGAACGTGCCTGACTCTGGCATGCGGGGCGCTCGTCTTCCCGTGCTCACCGGTCGCCGGGCCCGTCCATGCCCGGTCGGCCCCGGCCTGCAGGACCCGGGCCGTGTCGAACACGACGCGGTAGGCGCGGTCGGTGAACGTCGTCTCGGTCCGGGTCCGCACCGAGCCGTCGGAGGAGTCCTTGTGCTCGTGGCTGAAACCCGCCCGCGCCTTGGCCGTGAGGGCCGCCGAGAAGTGCCCGGCCTCGGCCGTGTACCCGGTCTTCGCGCGCACCTCGACGCCCTTGGACCGCTCGTCCGAGGAGGGCAGCTTGGTGGTGGTGATCTCGGTGACGCGGAAGGTCCGGCCCTCCTGCCGGCCGACGATGCGGGGAAGGCGCAGGAATTCACTGATGCTCACGCGCCCGTACACGTCCCGGCCGCCGAGCGGACCGCCCTCGTTGTGGCTCTCCAGCGACAGCCAGTCGGTCCCGGCGCGGGGGTTCGTCGTCGCCACGAACCGGGCCCGGCGGACATCCCGACGCGCCCACAGGCCGAGTGCCATGGGCCCCGGCAGTCCCTCGCGATCCTCGCCCAGTGTCCCCGGCCGCTCCCCCAGCAGCCCGTAGGCCGCTATCCGGAGCATCGTGTTCCGCCAGCCGCCGGCCTCTGGCAGCTCGTCCAGCAGGGCCGCGGCGGTCGACCGCAGGGCCCCGACCGGTTTCATCACCTCCACGTCCGCCGACGCGGGCAGCGCGACACCCTCGCGGACCAGGTCGTCGGGGCTCGCGGGCCGCCAGTCGGTCTCCACGGTGGTCGAGGCGATGTCCTCGGTGAAGTGCTCGGCGCTGTCGGACAGTCCCGGCACGACGATGCGCACCCGGTGCGGCAGGGCCGGATCGCTCCGGAGTTCCTGCCAGTCGTCGCCGCGCGAGGAGTCCCCTGCCCGCACCTGGACCGTGAACGGGTAGACGACGCGGTGCGGGACCGTGTTCCCCTGCCACGCCCGTTCCTGCTCGACCTCGACGGCGATCTCGTCGTGGTGCGCGGCATCCATCGACAGCCGCATCGCGGCCGAGGTCTCCAGCGGTCCGGGCAGCCCGTCGAAGGTCACCTCGGCGCTGGCGGAGCGGCCGTGGCCGCGGCCGGTGTGGCGGGCGGCCCCGGTGGCCGTTCCCATGCCCAGAAGGAGGTCGTCGGCCGGACCGGCGTACCGGCCGTTGTCGCGGTCCACGGTGGCGCGCAGGTAGAGGTGGGTGCCGCCGGCGGACGGAGTGAACATCACCCCTTCGTCGCCGTCCACCAGCGCCGCCGCGTTCCGCTCGGCCCGCAGGAAGTCCGCCAGTTCCTTGGCGATGCGGGCCTCTGCGGTCGCTCCCCTCGCGGACAGCAGGCCCGTGGCCTTGACGGCCTCGGCGCTGATGTCGTCCGCCACTTCCTTGAGCAGTTCGTGGCGCGCGTTGGTGTGGTCGGGGATCGTGGCCATGTCCAGGCCGGCGGGCAGTTCTCCGGGGCTGGCGAGCGTCGAGGGGGAGGAGCTGAGCCACAGCGTGGCGCCGCCCTCCAGCCGTTTCGAGGCCCCCGCGACCGACACCACGTAGGCCAGCGGCGCCTCGTAGTGGTCGAACTCCCCGTGGTAGGTCTCGGACAGCTCCGTGCGGTACGTGAGAACCGCCTCGTCGACCTCCTTGGTATACCGCTCGCCGCTCAGTTCCACCGAGATGCCGGGCAGCGCGAGGTTCGTCAGCGGATCGCCCGTCTCCGCTCCCACCGTGCCGCCCAGACTGTGCCGGTGACCACTGCGGACCGTCTCGGACGCCTCGTCCGTGCGCGTGTACGTCACGCTGCGCTCGCTCCGGTCGGCGAACTCACCGTGCAGTGCGGCGTCTCCCGGAACCGCGCTCCCCGGCGGCGCCAGCGCCACCACGACCTCCTGCCTCTGACCGCCCTTGAACCGGAACGTGGCCCGAGCCGGCTCCCTGAGCATTCCGCGCGCCTCGTGCACCTGGGGCTGGCGCAGCCCCGCCACCCACTGATCGAACGCGTTCCTGTCCTCCTCCGTGGCGAACGCCCCGGCGACGGCGGTCACCGTCCCGGGAAGATCCCTCAGACCGTGGAAGAACGCGTACCGCAGCTTCTCCACGACGCGCTGGGCGGACCGGAACACGTCGGCGCGTGCCTGGGCCCCCGCTCCGGCGGGCAGCCGCGGATAGCCGAGGGCGACATCCGCGTGGGAACCGGTGCCGGTCCTTGGCCTCGGCCAGGACAGCTCCATCGGCACCGTCACCCGGTCCGTCACCCGGGCCCCGCGCTCGCCCACGGACATCTCGAACGTCACTTCGTGGGAGCTGATGTCCGCCGCCACGCCCGACTCCGAGGCGGACACCGCCTCGTGGACGCTGCTGCGGGCGGTCACCCCGTGCTCCCGGGTGTCGCCCGCGAGGCCCGCCGACAGCGTCACACCCGGGTGCACCGGCACCTTCACCAGCGACAGCGGGTCCACCGCCGTACGGTCCGCCCGGTCGCTGGACTCCTGTGACACCGAGGTGACCCGACCGCCGCGGGCCCGTTCGCCGGTCGACTCCATCGGGCCCCCGGTGGGCGGGGCGATGCCCGCCACCTCGATCGTGACCCGCCGGCCGGCGATCCGCAGGGCCGAGCCGTCGAGCGCGGCCCGGAACACGTCTCCCATGCCCTGGTCCGTCACCGCGTCGGACACCCCGTCGGACGCGCCGAGCAGGCGCACGAGCCCCTCCCGTACCGCCGTGGCGTCGGGAACCTCGGCCACCGCGGGAACCTCCCGGCGGGCCCGGCCAAGCCATCCCTCCGGCTCCACCGCGACCTGCCGGCCCACGCCCGCGGCGGAGGCCCCCATCTGCGCGAGCGTGCGCACCAGGAACCCGGCGAAGTCCTCCTCCGGGGCGACGGGAGCCCGCCTCAGCCCCAGCGCCTCCAGGGCGCTACGCACACTCGAACTCCTGCGGCGGTGCGTGGAGCCCGACTGTGCCGAGCCGCTCCGCGGCCGGCGTGCGGCGTCCGCCGGGGACAGTCCACTCGAACTCGGCCGCTGCTCGGCCGCCGGGGCCACGTTCGGGGACAACCGCCTGGAGCTGGGCCGCTGTTCGGCCGCGAGCTGCGTGCTCGGGGAGGGCCTGCGGGAATCGGACCGCTGCCCGGACGGCGACGGCGTGCCCAGTGACGACGGTCCTCCCCGGGAGCCGGCCCTGCGTTCGGAACGCGGCGCGCCGCCCTTGAGGCCGCTCGCGGCCATCGCCTGTCGCGGAGCGGCGAGCGAGGGGGCAGCCGTGGCGATGGACTGCTGCGAGAGGACTGGCTCGGGGACGACCGTCTCGGACCGAGGCGTGCCGGCCACGAGCGAAAGGTAGGGCTCGCCGTCCTCGTCGTACGCCGTCTTCCGCAGGTCGAGGGCAAGATCGGCGCGCCCCGGCAGCAGGGCCCGCCGCAACGACGGATCGCCCGCGGCGAAGGACACGTCACGCGCGGCCGAGCCCTTGACCGCCACCAGCGCCCGGCGCCATCCCTCGCCGGGAGCGGGCTCCATGGTGGCCAGCGCGTCCTCCGCGCTGCGGTACGCCAGCTGGAACCTCGGCAGGCTCAGCACGTCGGGCACGTGGAATCCCTGTCCCCGCTGCGCGGGCGTCCAGAAGGCGACGTACACCGGCTGGTCCGAGGGCAGCGGCGGCAGGACCGCCAGCGCCTCGCCGAGCATGCCCTGGACCCTGCGGAGGTAGGGCCTCAGCGACGACACCCGCTCGATGCACCACCGCGTCAGCTCGGCCCGGGCAGCGGAGTGCGCGTCACTGTCGGGGTCCGTGCTCGTGAGCGTGCGTGCAAGCCGCGCGAACCCTCTGTCGGCGGACAGCATGAGAGAGAAGTCGTGGGAGTCGTCGGTTAGCGCCTGCTGAACCGTGTCGCTGAGTTCCTCGGCCAGTTCGCTGTCGCTCCCGCCCGCTCCGGGGTCGTCGAGGTTGGCGTGCAGCAGGGCGTGGTCCGGCGCGTGGGTCGCCAGGAACAGCGCGGTCAGGTGATTGGGGAGCAGGCCGTCCAGTGACTCCTCGGGGTGCAGCCCGGCCCATTCCCGCAGCGCCGCGTGCCGTGCGGCCCAGGTACTTGTGCCGACGTGGGAGGCCAGCGACCCGGGAACGGGCGGCAGGGCCCCGGCCGGGGCGAGGGTTCGGACGGCCACATCCAACCCCTCGGGGACCGCGATGCCTCCGGTCGCGTCTTCCCCGATGCGCGCAAAGCGCACCAAGTGATGAGGTGGCAGCCAGTCGTTGCCGTACCTCCGCCTCCGCTCGTCCTGGCTGCCCGTGAAGGGCGACAGTTCCTTGTCCACCCAGTCGTACATGAACGTGGCGCCGGCCAGCAGGGCTTCCTCGAGCTCGTCGGCGTTGACGTCCCGCCGGTGGAACGCGACGTTCCGCACGTAGTCATCGAGGATCTCGGCCAGTGTTCGTGCCGATGTCGCCAGCCGCCAGCCGATCACCGCTTTGAGCAACCGCATGTGCCCGCCGGGGGCCCCGACTGCCTCGTGCGCATCGAACAACGGCTTCAGACTTTCGTAACTACCGACGCGCAGGAACAGACCACGGGTGACAGCCAGGTCGTTCTGGACACTGGCGGCGTATGCGATGGAATGCTGCCGGGTCCCTCGAACACGGATGACCGCCCGGTATATCCCGTTCATCACGTCGGCCACCGACCTGCTGACGGCAGGCAGGACGACGTTGTACGCACCTGAGCCCGCGAGCTGCTGGGCGAACCGGTGGGCGAAGTCAAGCAGTTCGGAGCGGCGGCTGAGAGCGGATCCGATCGCCGCCTCGTGTCTGAGGGCCGCCTGCTTCCACCCGGGCGCCGCGTACCACTGGCGGCTGGCCGCTTCCTGGTCGGCCAGGCGTCCCGGCGTGCCCGTGCGCTCCTGAGCCGCTCGCGACGGCTCCCAGGTGAACGTCTTCCACTCCGGGGCAGGCCCGGAGTCCTGCTCGTACAGCGCGACCGCGTCCCTCCACGGCGATCCGAGCATGACCTTGCCGACCGGGAGGGTGCCGGCGATGACGCTGCTCTCCGTACGCTGCAGAGTCGCAACCTGCTCGCCGACAGAGGTGACGCCCGGGGCGTCGTTCGCGGCCCAACACACCATCATCATCCGGGGCGTGGCGCGGTCGAGGCCGAGCCGCTGAATCAACCGGTCGCCACTGCGGGCAGCCGACAGGCCGCTGGTGACCTTGATGCCCTCACGAGTCGAAGTCGCGTAAGTGCCGACGTTGCCGTGGGAGGTCCAGACGACGAAGCGGGGGGCTCCGGCGGTGTCGAAGCCGGTGGCGACGGGAGTCGGCAGGACGCCGGCAGGGGCCGAGGGGTCCATCCTTCTGACGACATACTCCGGCGTCTCGGGCATGGTCCGGTAGAAGTCCTGATACTGGAGCCAGACGTCGCCGCTGATGGCGGCCTCGCCGTAGAGGACGCCCCTTGCTGTGCGGATCTCCCTGGTGGGTGTCTGCCGCCGCCAGACCAGGGCCTCCTCGGGCTCGGCTGGCTCCAGGGTGACCAGCTGGTACGGGCGGCCGACCGCCGCGTCGTAAACGACCTCGCGTGAGATCTCGATGTAGCGCGACGCGTCGGGGAAGACCACCTGGTCGTGCGGGTTACGGGCGAACGCCGCGAACGCGTAGGCGCCAACCGGCCTCTCCACCTGGTAGACGACGGGACGCCCGCCGGACCGTTCGACATTCCGGAAGGCGTCGCGCACCGCGGAGCCGGACTTGGTGGTTGCCTGGAACAGCGTAGGCAACTGCACATTCCCACCGGTGCGGGGCGCATCCCCCGATTCCGCGACCCCCCACAGCACCGGTGCCTCGTACTCGGGCAGGCCCGCGATCACCGCCCGCCGCGCCATCTCCGCATGCTGGGCGATCTCTGCCAGCAAAGCGTCTGTGGCAACAGTGTCGGCCACGGCCCGTGCACTTTCCTGCGTCCATTTCCAGGACTGGTGCACCAACTTCCTTACTTCTGGCGCGCGAAGCAGGAGGAGGGGCAGAGTGGCAGGCATCACTCCGTGTTCACGTGCCGGTCGCAGTCTCTCCAGCAGGGACTGGATCAGGTCGCGCAATGCGTCCCGGCCGCCCGCGACGACGGCCGGGGCCATCAGGGCGGCATCGGCCCCCCCGAGCAGGAACATCGCGATCAGGTATCCGGGCTTCACGGTGTTGGTGTGGCGGCGGTTCTCACGCCTCCACCGCGCGAATGCCTCCCGACGGCGCCAGGAGGCGTCGCTCCGGCCGGAGAGGGGCACGAAGTCGCCCGCGCCCATGAGGTCCTCCGCGAGACCCTCGATGCCGGCTCCCCGGTCTCCGCCCGGGGACAGCAGGTCCCGCGCCCACTCCTCGTAACGCACCTCGTGCGGGAACCGCGACAACGCGTATGCGAGCGCCTTGTCACCTGCCAGTGGCCCCTGCCACATCTGGTGTTGAGGATCGAACAGGAACGGCACCAGGCCGTACAGCTGAGACGCGTCGGCCTCCACCGAGTCGGCCGTACGCAGATCCGGCTCCATCCAGCGAGGCGGAACCGCGTGATCGACGTCCACCACGCCCGCCCGCTGCGCCGCGCCGAGCAACTGCCCCAACGCGGGCGCGTCGTCGTCCGCCAGCACCCACGCCAGCACTGCGTTCCGGAAATTCAGTGCGTTGCCGTCGAAGGGCACTGTGTACCTGCTGGGAGCGACGCGGACACCGATCTCCTGATGCACCAGCAGCAGGGTCTCGACCAGGCCAGTTATTGCCGCCTTGGCGTCCTGGTCCTCGGGGGCGATCGGATACCCCAGCTCCACCAGCCGCTCGGTCAGCGCAGGGTCCTCATCCCTCGGCTGCAGCAGGCCCTGCCAACCGGCGTAGAGCGTCGCCCCCCGCGCCACCGCCTCCATCACCGACGACAGAGCGGGAGCCGGCTGCGCTCCGGGATCAAGCAGCGCGTCAAGCGCCGCCTGCGGATGCGCCGGCCGACTGCCCTGGCCGGGCCGGGGAAAGAAGAACGGTGCGTGGTTGCCCTTCCCGACATGTTCCTCGACCTTCTCGGCGAGCCGTGCCAGTGTGGCCCGTGCGGCCCGCAGCCACATGGGATCGGCCTCCAGCACCCGGCCGAGCGCCTGTTCGTACCCCCTCGCGGTCTCCAGCCACTTGGTCCGGTTCTCACGATCCCCGAAGTACAGCGACGGAAACAGCGCCTTGGCCTTCGGCGTGGGAGAGGAGGCGCCGGTGTGAAGCGCACTCGCCGGCGAGACGTCCGAGCGGGCGGACGCGCGGCGCGCGACGTTCTCCCCGATCTGGTCCGCGATGTGGTCCAGCACGATCTGCTGGGCCAGCATCCTGAACGTCGCGTTCTTAAGCCCCTGCCGGGCACGGAGGTACGGGTAGCCCTCCTTGAGTTCCCCGGCGCTGAACGCGCCCGTGGGCAGATGGTTCCTGGCCAGCTCCGCGTTGACGTCGGCCAGCAGGATCTCGGCGTCCGCATCGCTCAACTCGGCTCCGGCGACCGGCTCGGGAACACGGACCTCCTCCCGGTCGGGGAACACCGACGCCGTCACGTCGGCGCCTTCCTCGCTCTCGGTGCGTGCCGCCCGCGACGGCTCGCCCGCCTGGTATGTCCCGCCGCGCAGGCCCCGTCCGGGGGTCGGCTCCTGGGCGGCGACGGCCGCGCGGCGCGCGTGGTCGTTCCGGACGAGCCGGTCGGCGATCTCGCGTGCGTTCCGCAGGCCCTCCGGCCGGGCGTGGTCGACCCGCCGCAGCTCCTCCAGCGCCGGCAGGGACAGGTCGGACCGTCCCAGCTTCGCCAGCTCCGAACTCACCTCCAGCCGCAGGGCCTCCTCCCGGGGAAGGACACCCTGCCGGGACGGCCGTGCCTCCAGGTACTCGTAGGGCTCGCCGGTGCCCACGTCCCGCATCAGGCCGTAGGTCGTGACCGCGACCTCGGTGTCCGACGGGAAGAGTGCCTGGCCCTGCTCCGGACGGCCGGCGGCGAACGCGACGTCGCGGGCGCCGGACCCGTGGACGCGGACCACGACACGATGACGGCCGGGGTAGGAGGCGGCCAGTCCGCTCAGCGCGTCCGGAAGACTGCGCACCGCCATCTGGAACGCCGGGATCGTCATCAGGTGGGGCCTGAGGGGAGGTTGGCCATTCGTGGGCGAGTCCCAGTAGAAGCCGACATACACCGACTGCCCCTCGGGCAGCGCCGGCAGCTTGGCCAGTGCCTCGGCGAGCATGCCCCGATGAACCCCGGCCTGCGAGCGCACGTCGCGGGCCATCGTCTCGGTCATGCGGATCAGGCGTTGCCGGACATCCTGGTGCTGGGGGTGCGCCGGCTCCCGCAGCGCGGGGTGAAGGGTGAGTTCGTGGAAGGCCGGCTTGTCCGTCAGGAGGAGCGGGAAGTCCTGCGAGCCGGTGTCCACCAGGCCCGCGACCACTGCGGACAGTTTCTTGCCGAGATCGGCGTCGCTCGCAGCGGCTGTCCCGTGGCCTGCAAGGTCCGCGCCGAGGGTGCGCAACAGGCGGTAATCCAGCTCGTGGGTCGCCAGGTACAGAGCGGTCAGATGGGCGGGCAGCAGGCGGTCCAGCGGCGTACCCGAGTGCGTCTGCGCCCACGCCCGCAGCGCCGCGTGCCGCGGCGCCCAGCTCAACGCCCCCACCTCCTCCGCCTCCTCCTCGGGGACCGGCGGCAGATTCACGGCCGGTGCCAGGGCCCGTACGGCCGTGACCAGCCCCTCCGGCACCTCGATACCGTCGGTCGTCTCCGCGGTGAATCCCGGCGAGTACATCTGGTGGTGCGGCGGCAGCCATGCCTCGTCGTAGATACCGGTGAGCGCCTCGTGATCTCCCGTGAACGGTGAGAACGCCGTACGCACCCAGTCGTAGACGTCCACGGCGTCGCCCAGCAGGGCGTCGCGCAGGCCGTCGACGTCGATGCCCCGGTCGTCGTCCTGGGCGACGTTCACGGCGTAGTCGTTGAGGATCTCGGTGAGGGTGCCGGTGCCGGTGGACAGCCGCCAGCCGATGATCGCCGCCAGCAGCGGCCGGTGGTCGTCCCGGGCCGTGTTGGCATCCTGCTTGTCGAACACCGCCGCCCGCTGCGCGTCGAACAACGGTTTCACACTGCTGTACGATCCCGCGCGGACGAGCATGCCGCGCACGGTCAGATAGTCCTCCCGCTTGTCGTCGTCCTCGGCCAGACGGACCCTCCGTTCCCCGTCGACGGCATGGACCGTGGTCTCGATCGCGGCCATCACGTTCGCGAGCGTGGTGATGTCCGGAACGTCCACCGGATAACCGCTGTCGATCAGCGCGTCGGCCAACCGGACCGCGAAGTCGATCCGTTCGTCATCGTCGCCGAGGGCCGCCCCGATGCTCTGCTCGTGACTCAGGGCGACGGTTTCCCAGCGGGGGGTCGCGTACCACAGGTGGCGCCCCGACTCCTGGCCCGCGAAGGGCAGCTGGGCCCGTTCCTGGGTGACTGTGGCGGCCGCCTCGCCCGTGAGTCTGTACCAGTCGGGGTCCGGGCCACCCTTCTCGCCGGCCAATTCCAAGGACCGTTGCCGCGAGGCTTTGTGCGTCCTCATGACAACTAGGACGTTGGCTGCAACGACAGAACCTCCCGCGCGCCGGTCGGCCGCCTTCTGGGCAGCGGACCGGGCGCCGGCACCACCGTGGGCTGCGTGGCAGACCACCAGCAGCTGGCTCGTGGTGGACGGGTCGAGACCGAGCCTCCGGGCTGCCTGGTCACCACGGCGCCCCACACCGGTACCGCTTTCGAACGCAACCCCGTACGGGGTGTACGTCTCCACCCGTTTCGGTGCGCCATGGGACATCCATACAACGGTCCGTGGCCTGCCGTTGGCGTCGGCCCCCACTCTGACGGGAGGAGTGGGCAATTCCTGCTCACGCTTCCCGTCCTTCGGTGTGCGGACGTAGCGGGTGACGTGGGGCAGCGCTTGGTAGAACGCCTTACGACCCTGCCAGTCCGGACCGCTGTGGGAGGCGAGGCCGAACTCGACACCCGCGCTGCTGACCCGCCGGGTGATGACCGGCTGGTTCCACGCCGGCCCCGTGTCCTGTTCGACCTGTGTGACGGGAACGAGGACGTACACGCGGCCCGATGCCACGTCCCGAAGGAGTTGGGGAGCTCCTTCATGGAACGTCGTGGCGCGTGGAAACACCACCTGACCGCGGGGGAGTCTGCCGAACGGCTCGATGTTGCGGGCATCCACCGGCTTGTCCAGACGGTAGACCACTGGGTGCCCGCCGTAGCGGTCGGCTGCCCGGAACGCGTCAGCGACCGCCGTAGCGCCGCCGGAGACCGCCTGGAACAGCGCCGGCCGGCTGAGCGTTCTGCCGACTCCCACGGTAGCGGGATGCGAGTCGAGAGGCCCAGGCGCCGTTTCCCCCCACAGTACCGGCTCTTCGACCTCGGGCAGGTTCAACAACAGCGCCTGCTGCGCCATCTCCACGTGCTGGGTCAGTTCCGTCACCAGGTCGTCCGTGGCCAGCTTGTCGGCCACATCGGACAGGCGCTCGTCTGTGCGCAGTCCCGGGTCCCTGATCAGCTCGCGCACGGCCGGCTCACGCAGCAGGACGAGTGAGAACGACTTGGAGGCACTCCCCCGACCCCGTCCTGACAACTGGTCCAAGATCACTTGCCTCACCCGGTTCTTCGCACCCGCGGCGGGTGTGACGCTCGCCATCAGCGCCGCGTCCTCACGACCCAGCAGGTACAGGGCAGTCAGGTGGGCGTCCGACGGAACCTGGAAGCCCCTGCGGTGCTGCCGCATCCATCGGGCAAAGGCCAATCGGAGTCGCAGCCAGTCCTCATGAGACTCGTCGTTGATTACGAAGCCCACACCGCGCTGCGCGAAGCCCGTCCTCAGAGCCTGGGCGTCCGACCCACCGGTGTTTTCCGGATCGAGCAGATTCGCGGTCCACCGAGCCGCGTACCTGATCTCGTGAGGCGTCTGTGTCAGAGCATCCGGGACAGCTCCCCCCGAGCTCTCTGCCTGACGCACGGGGTCAAGCAGAAGGGGCACCAGGCCATAAAGCTGCGACGCGTCGGCCTCCACCCCGTTGACCGCGCGGAGATCCGGCTCCATCCATCGCGGCGGCGCCGCGTCGTCGGTGTCCACCGCTCCGCCCCGCTGCGCAGCCCCCAGCAGTTGCCCCAGCGCCGGCGTGTCGTCCTTCTGCAGAATCCACGCCAGTACGGCGTTTCGGAAGGACAGAAGGCTGAAGCTGTCCAGGTAGCCAACCGCCTCCGGTGACTCCCCGACACCGAGGTCCTGATGGACTCGCATCAGCGTCTCGACTTGGCCGATCAGCGCCGTCTTCTCATCCGCGCGCTCGGCAGTGATCGGGTACCCCAGCTCCACCAGTCGCCCGGTCAGCGCCGCATCAACGGAAGCCGCTTCCGGCAGATTACCCAGCGCAGCATAGACTTCCGCGCCCTCACGCACCGCGTCCATCACCGCGGACAGGCTGGGGTCGCCCTCCCCCGCCCCGAGCAAGATCGCCAAATGGGTAACCAGGTCATCAGGCTCTCGCTGATCCAGCGGGGAGAAGAAGAGCCGTTCCCAGGAGCCGCCCCCGGCCATGTGGGGGACGCGGTCCATGAGCCGTCGCAGGACGGCCTGCGCCGCCTCCAGCGACTCGGGGTTGGATGCCATCGCCCGGCCGACGGCCCGCTCGTACCGCGTCGCGGCCCTGAGCCATTCCGCCCGGTTCTGCTCGTCCCCGAAGTACAGGTCGGGGAAGAGCGCCCTGGCCTTCGGCTCCGAAGCGGCCTGGACGGACCGAGGCGCGGCCTGCCGCACCGCGCTCGGCTGCCACTGGGCCGAGTCGGGCGCCATGGGGTCGCCGCCGACCCGCGGCCGCCGGACGGTGGAGGTGACGGAGGCGGAGGCGGCCGAGTCCGGGAACGCGTCGATGATCGACGCCAGACGGAGCAGGTGTCGATCCCTCAGGCCGCCCTGGGACAGACCTCCGCCGGCCAGCTGTTGCCCGCCGCCCCCCTTGGCCTCCTCCTTCTCCGCGGCCAAGTCCGCCGGATCGACGGGCCGGGTGAAGTCGCCCATGAGGCTGCCGTCGACATGCAGCAGCGGCCCGTCGTCCGCGTCCCCCTGCCGCCGGGACTCGTCCGGCATGCCGAGCTGGTGCCCGAACTCGTGCGCGCCGAGGCCGGGAACCAGGTCCACGGCCTCGTCCTCGGCGTTGCGTCCGACGAGGTGGAGCGGCAGCCAGTCGTGCGACGCGGGCCCACTCTGCGGGTCGGGTTCGAACACCCCCGGCACCCAGTGCGCGTCCGTGTCCTCCGTATATGCCACCCGGACCGGGGTCACGTGCAACCGGGAGCCGTCCGGCCGCTGTTCCCCGCTCGGCAGCTGATGACCGGGCGCGTTGAACCTCTCCTCGATCCCCTCGCCCATCCGCTGCCACAAACGGGTGACATCCGCGGGCGGGAACGCTTCGGCGTTGGAGAACGCCGTACGCACCTCAAGGTCCGTGAACGCCTCACCGTCCACCGAGAACTGCCGCCTGTCGAACGCCGCGTGCACCGTCGTCGGCGACAGCCCGCCCGACGCGTCCCGGCTCAGGGCGAAGGGATTCGTCCACTGGTGCTCCACCCGTACCGGCACCGCCGCGTTCCGCGCCGCCCACCAGCGCGCACCGCCCAACTCCTCCACACCGCTCAGCACGGCCCGCGGAACACCGCCCGGCGCCCCCGTCCGCCACCGCGGCACGGCGGGCACCGCGTCCACCGGCCCGGCGATGCCCTTCGCCTTCTGTGCGGCCACCACCTGCTGCACACTGTCCGGCCCCATCGGTTCCCCGCCGCGCCGGGCAGCGCGATCGGCCGTACCGCCCGGGACCCTGGACGGGCGTCCTGGGTGACTGCGCCGCAGCGAGCCGTAATCCTGTCCGACTCTCTCGATGTCCTCGGGGGCCGGACGCAGGAGGCGACCAGCTGCCGGGAAGAGGTCCCTCGCGACCTGGGTGATCTCCTTCTGGTGCTGGTAGGAGACGGCGGCGGTCACGAACTCCTGCTTGTAGTAGCGGACTTCCTGAACGACCAGTTCGACGGTCCCATTGGTGTCATCGAGGCCAGGCACGGTGTTGCTGGTGGTGATGTCTTCCATGGTGACCTCGCGGCCACCGGTCCCCAGGCCTGTGCGCAGCAGGTCCTCGACGCTGAACTCCGTATTGAACAGCTCGAACCCCAGAGGGAATGCCTCGGCACCCGGACTCGGCTGCCGACCCTGAACCGCCTCGTACCGTTCCAGCAAGTCCGGAATCCTGCCGCGTATCCGCGCGTCGAACTCGGCGAGGAAATTGTCGGCGTCGAGAGCCGTAAACGCCTGTGCTCGTTGGGGCAGGGCGCCGAACAACTCCGACGGATCATGCCTGGGCAGTACAGCGATGTACCGCTTGTCCGAATCATCGCCTACTTGCGTGTTGACGGCCATGGCAGCCAGCAGATACATGAGCGCGTAGTGGCCCCGGAGTTGCTGTACGGCGGGGTCCGGAGTGCCGACAAGGCGGCGGGCATCCGCCACGACTTCCGCGTTGACGTACCCGAGGACGGTGCGGGCGATGAAGCGGGCCGCGCCCTCGTCGGCGAACGCCAAGGCGTCACCGAGGTGCGCACGGGTGTGGAAACCGACCCGCTCGTCACGCCAGGTGTGTTCGTGGATGTACTTCAGGAAGGGGTGTGTGACGGCCAACGGCACGCCGATGTTGTGCTGGTCGTGGGAGCCGGACGGTGCTCCGATCGGCCGCGGGCCGATCGTCGTGGCCCCGCCCAGCTCCGTCAGGCGCCATCCGGGCGGCAGGATGTCCGCCAGGGGTCGGCTCGGTCCGCTTCCCGGCTCGTCGGTGATGCCCTCGAAAGCGCGCTCAAGATCTTTTTCGAGCGAGTACAGCTCTTCGCTCTCGGCACGGTCCTCCTCTCCCTCATGGACCCGGGACACCCCGAAGATGGGCTCGGGAACGGCCACCTTGACCTTGAAGCCCGGAATGTCCTCGTCGTCGACCTCGGTATCGGAGGGATGGCCCAGCGCCGACAACGCGTCCTCGCGCCGCCAGTAGAACTCGCCATGCGGCCCCCGGTACACGCCCTTTTCCTCGACCACGATGAGAGCCGAGTCCGGATCAGGTCCGTAGGCCAATGCCACCCCCCTGACCTCGGAGACGTCCTCACCGGCGATATGCATGACATGGAGGTACTCCTTCTCCCTCCCGTACCCCCAGCCGGTACCCGTCGGGGGCTCCTTGCCCGCGACCAGATGGGCGATGATCTCGCCCTTGTCGTGGACGATCCGGTTCTGCCTCCCAGGAGACAACTCGTCGTGCCGGCGGGCCACTTCCTCGACACTCACCTCACCGTGGCCGGGCACCAGCTCGCGCAACACCGTGTTCACCCGCCGCACCAGCTCCGGGTCCCAGCGCGGCCCCTGACGCACCTCCTCCGGCTCGGGCTCCTCGTGGACGGGGGCGGGGCCGGCGGGCTCGATGGCGTCGGCCGGTCCTGTCCCTGAGTGATCGGTCCGGGTCTCGCTTTCACCGACCGGTCGGCACGCCTCGGGGGCGGAAGCCACGGGGTCCCCGGAGAACGCGGACGCGGCGGGGGCCTCGGAAGGCGCGAAGAGGTCCTCGCCCGGGAGCCGATCGGTGTCGGATCGGGGTGTCCGGGAATCGCCGTGTGCCGCGACGTCGCTGGGATCGGTCCTGAAGGCGTCCGGTGTGCCGTGCCCGTCGCCGGCAAGCCGGCCGGTGCCGGGCGCGGAGTGCCGGCCCGCCCCGGTGCGGGCGCCGGCGGGCTGTTCTGCCTCCTCGGGAATGCGGAGCCGGGGGCCGACGAACTCAGTGTCCTCCGGCGAAGACCCGACCTGGGGCCCCCGGGCCGCGGCGGGCGCCGCCAGCGGTTCCGGCGGCACCTGGCGTCCCGCCGTCATCGGCGGTGCGGTGTGCGGGCCCTGGGCGGACTGCTCCGCGGACGGGAAGGCCAATTGCCTCAAGTCCGGTGGCGGGTCGATCTGCCGGAGATCGGGGTCCAGCTCGATCGACATGAAAAGAGAGCCGTCGTAGAGCGGCTGATCGCTGACCCGCCCGAACTGGCCGTCGATCCAGGAGACGCGACCCTCGTGGTTGACCGCGGTGACGTGGTGGGGATTTCCGTTCAGCAGCAGGAAGGCGACGACAGCGGAAGAGCCGTGACCAGATGCCTTCAAGCGGTCTGTCACGGACTGCCAGGCCCGTTCGGCGCCCGCGCTGTGCGTCCGCCACCGGGCGTTCAGCCACTGCGCCGTCCGGGAGTTCCCACTGCTCCTGCTCTCCTGGTCATGCGGACTCCGCAGAGCGGCGGCTACCGTGGGCCGACCGTGCCAGGTCGCGATGACACTGCGGGAAACCTCCACACAGTTCGCCAGGCGGGCATCTGAACGGCGCCCACCGGGCCGGGGAGGCTGTCCGTTGACACGCTGGACCCAATCCGCCGACCCCATGTCGGTGGCAAACCTGTTCCGCGGAACGAGGCGGTTGCGTGTCCGGATCGGTGCTGCCAGGGCGAAGGTGAAACGGGACCTCGGATCGGGGAACCGCTCATACGTGCCGTCCGCGTTCCGCGGTGCCACTCGCTCCAGAGCCGCCTGCTCATGGTCGGACGGGCGCACCAGCCAGCCCGACGCGTAATCGCCTTCCCTGAACTCCCGCAGTGTGTCGGGCGGGAAGTCCGTATGCGGCTCGTGCTCCTGGGCGGCGAGGTGTCCGGTGGGCTGCTGGGACGCCTCGGCGTGGTTCATCGGCGGCCCGGCCACAGGCGACGAGTACGCCGTGCCCGGCCGGAGCTCCTCGTGGGCGCCGGAACCAGAGGGGCCCGCGACGGTCGCGGTCTCGGCGGTCGGCCCCGCCACCTCGGCGTCCCGCTCGGGTGCCTGCCTCACCACGGACTGAGCGGCCTCTTCGGTGCTGGGGGCCGGCGCCTGTACGGGCGGGGCTTCCGTCTGCTCGGCCCCCGCCCCAGCACCAGTCCCTGCTCGCGGCGCCGGCGGGGCGAGCTGTGGGGCGGCGCTCTGCGCGGCCCCTTCGGCGCGAGAGGCCGGCGCCTGTACGGGCGGGGCTTCCGTCTGCTCGGCTCCAGCCCCTGCCGGCGGGGCGAGTTGCGGGTCAGCGAGCTGTGGGGCGGCGCTCTGCGCGGCCACTTCCCGGCCCTCGGGCTCGGTCGTCGGCGCCGGCTCGAGACCCTGCTCCCCCGCTTGGCCGGAAGCGGCGGCCAGGGCGTCCCGGACCTGTTCCGGACGCATACCAAGTGCGTGGAGGCCGCTTTCCGCCCGCTGCTTGGCGAAGTACGCCTCTGCCCCCGCCAACGCGGCCCGCCGCACAGCCCACTGCGGCTGGTCCTCACTGCCCCTGACCGCGTTGGCCTGCTCCTCCGCCCGCGCCAGATCCGCCGAAGCCCCCTGATACGCCTGCCACGCCTCCACTCGCTCACCCGGCGAACCCGTGTGCCCGAGACGTGCCACCACCGCCTCCTGCTCCGCACTGAGCGGCGGAGCCGTACGAGCCTCGGGCTCCGCGGCGGCCGTCGCCCGCGTCTGCGACACGGGCTCCTGCGACGCGGACCCCTTCGCCGGAGCCTGCTCGTGCGGGGCCTGCTCGGTCGCGTGGCCAGGACGGTTGACCACAGGAGTGGCCCGGGACGGCGCGGCCTGCTGAATCCGGGCCGGCTGCTGGGCGAACTCCTGAGCCTCTCCGTGGCCGCTCCCGGTTGCCGGCGTGTGCCGGTCCCCACCCGAGACGGCGGCTCCCGCGTTTTGGTCCCCGGCGCCCCGGGCGGACTCGGGCGCCGCTTCGGGCTCCGGCGCCCTTCCCTGCTGCCCGGGCTCCGGTGTGCCCGGTCGCTCGGGCGGTCGTGGAGGTGTGGCGGGCGGCTCGGACGGCGGAAGGGAGTCCAGTGTGTTCTGGAAGGTGTTCTCGTGGTCCTTCTCGTGCTGGAGCCACGCGTCGATGTTGTGTTCGTGCGGCGCGAAAAGGTTGTCGAAGGTACGGCCGGTCTCCTGGCGGAAGTCGTCTCCGACCTCCTTGACCATGGCTTCGGCGGGTGTCGGATCGTTGCGGTCGCCCGCCTCCCCGCCCATGATCTCGCGCAGGGGGTGAAACGCCGTGGCCGCGTGGTCGAGGGTTTCCCGCAATCCGGTCTCGTGGTCGAACCTCGCCTCCAGCGAGGCGTCGAGCCGCGCGCGGTTGTCCTCGTACGGGCGGGCGGGCCGGTCCCCGTCGCCGTCCCACCTGGGCTGGACGCGGGCCCGGGTGTCGTGGTGGTTCTGGTGGTCGAACCAGTACTCGTCCACCATCTTCTCGTGGGCGTGGGTCAGCTCTGTCGTCAGGCGATCCCGGGACTCCTGGTCGAGGGAGCGCAGGTTCTCGTCCTCGTACTGGTCGAAGGCCTCCTTCAGCCGCTCCTGCAACTCGGTGTTCGCGAACTGCCGGAACTCGGCGTGTCCGATCCGGTCGTCCACCGTGCCCAGCACGCGGCCGACGGTCTGCTCCCAGTCGAATGCCTGGTCGAACTCCGTCCGGCCTGGCGGTACTTCTTCGCCCGGACCAGTTGCCTCCCGCGCCTGCTGGTAGTACGTGTGCAGATCGTCCTGGAACTCCTGACGGAGCCTGGCGAGGTTGTCCTCGTCCAGAGCGTGCCGATTTCCGGGCTCGCCGCCGCTGAAGTCCTCGGGATCGAGGTAGCCGTCCAGCTGGCGCGTGGCGGCCTCGACTTCCCTGACCGAGTCCGAGATCAGTTCGATCCGCCGGGGAAGACCCTCGCGGATGGGCGAGACCCGCATGTCGATCGCACCCTGCCGCGCCGCACGGTCGTCGGGGAACTCCATGTACGCCTTGTCCACGATGGAGCGGACCTGCGCGAAGGTGTCGGCGCGCAGGTGGGACACGGATGTCGGCACATAACCGTCCTCACCGGGACGCGGCTTGCCGTTGTCGGTGTCGTACGTCGCGTCCTTGTACTGGTCGGTCTCGTAGTCGTCCCGGGTGGGCAGGTCCCCCGTCTCACGCAGGTACGGTCCGCCGCCCTGGCGTGCCTGTTCGAGTGTTTGGTCGAACTCCCTTTCCATGTCCGTCAGTTGGCGGTGGCGGTCGGACGCCTGGGCGTAATGCCGGTCGGCGTTCGTCTTGATCTGGTCGTACTCCGCGGCCCACTTCTCCGCGTCGAATCCCCCGGAACCCCGTGTCGGCCACAGCGCCTTGTGGGCGTCGAGGACCGCGCGGCGGATCTCCGTCTCCGCCTGCCGGTGACCGACGCTGCCTTTGGGCAGATACCCGCCGCCGAAGAGGTCTTTCTGTGTGAAGTTCCGGTAGCCGTCCGCGAGGAGAGCGGCGGGGTCCGCGGACTCCTGCTGGAAGTGGAGGAACTGCTGTGTGCGGGCGTCGCGATCGCCGCGGTAGTCGTTCCACTGGTCGATGCGCGCGGCCCGGTCCGCGAGGGGGTCCGGCGCGACGGCCGCGCCCGCCGGCGGCCCGTCCGCGTCGTGCGCGGGACCGTCGTGCGTGGAACCGGCGCGCGCGGGACCCTCGTGCGGGGAGCCGACGTGCGCGGGACCGGCGTGCGCGGGGTTCGTTCCGCTCTCGTGCGGTGGCCCGTCCGGCGCGCTGCCGCGCCCTGAAAGGGGCGTGCCGGGCCCGGGCGGGGCCGTGTGGTCCCGCAGCGAACCCCCGGGTGTGGGCGGGGCGTTGTCACCGGTGTGCGGCTGCGCGCCCTCGCCGGTCCGGGCCGCCGCTCCCCCGGCGGGCGCGATCCCCTCGGGCGCCTTCGCGGACACGGCCTCGTTCGTCACCGGTTCCGCGGCCCGGTCCGTACCCGCCGGTCCCGGCGTCGGCCTGACGAGGCCGGGCCGGTTCGCGGGACCGCCCGGCGTCGTGACCGGCCCCTCGGAGACAGCGTGCTCGCCGCCGGGAACCGTCCTGGGCTCCCCCGGTCCCAGGGCCTCGTGAGGTCCGCTCTGCGCCGGGCGGGGCGTGGCGGCCGGAGCCGTCCCGTTCTCCGCCGTGGTCCGCGGGACGGGCTGCTGTACGACCGGACCGGACGCCGGAGCGCCTCGGCCCTGCTCCTGGGGGACGACGGCGGCCGACTGACTGTTGTGGTCCAACTGGTCCAACCGGTCCAACTGGTCCGGCTGGGCGTTCTCGTGTCGCGCACCGCCCGCGACGCCCGCGGGCTGTTCTTCAGAGGGGCGGAAGGAGCCGTGGGGGCCGGCGCTCGGCGGCGGTTCGTAGGCGGCCGGGGGGAACAGTCCGCGTGACTGCCCGCCGGCCTCGGAGGCCTCCGGGTGCGGCTGCGCGGGCGCCGTCGACTGCTGCCCGGCGCCCTGGGGGTCCTCCAGGCCGGGCAGGCCGCCGTCCGCGGCGGTCCGCGGCTGCGATGCCTCCGGCACCTGCTCGTGCGGGCCGCCGCTCCGCACAGGCGGCGGCGCCTCGGGACCGTTGCTCTCCAGCCAGGGGCCCACCCGGTCCCCCGTGGCCGGGAGCCCGTCGAGCGCCCCGGAGGTCAGCCCCGTCCCCTCGGGGGCGGACCTGCTCGGATCGGACGTGACCGGGGGCGTGGCGGACGGAGTCCGCGCCGCGTCGCCGGACCCCGAGAAGGGCGGCGGCTCCCGGTCGTCGATCCCCGAGACGACGACACTGTCACCGCGCACCGAGTCGTGGGGGGGGGGGGGGGGGCCCCCCCCGCGGGGGGGGGCGGGGGGGGGGGGGGGCGCCCCCCCCCCCCGCCCGCCGGCCCCCCCCGCCCCCGGCGGGGGCCCCGCCCGGGGGGGGCGCCCCCCCCCCCGGGCGGCGGACCGCCACGCCCGTACGCCTGACCGGGCACGCCGGCAATCGCGTCGCCGCGGTCGCCGCCGCCCCCGGGCTGCCCGGGGTACGAGGAAGAGCCCTCTCCCGTACGGCCGTTGACGCCCCCGGCAACGGACGGGCCACTGCCTGCGGAGCCGGTGGCCGGCTCGGCGTCGTCTCCGAAACCGTCCAGCAGACGGGTGCGCTCACTCCCGCCGGAGCCCGTGGCAGCTCCCGCGTACGGCTCGTAAGGTTCGTACGGCTCATACGGTTCGTGTGACGAACCGGACTCGGCGTACTGCCCGTTGGGTACCGCGCCGTCCTGCTCGCCCGCCTCCTGCGGTACGCCGCGAGCCGGCCCGTCGACCGAGAGGCCGACGCCGGGGCCGAAGGGGGCGCTCCCGTCCGAGGCAGAGGGGGTCGTGGTGTCCGGGCCCGACGCCTCGGTGGACAGGCGCGGGACATCCTCGCCGAGTTCGGGCGGTGTCTCGGACAGGTCCGGGATCTTGGTGTACCCGTCGCCCTCCCCACTGCCGCCCTTGCCGCCGCGCAGGGCCGGGATATGACCGATCGCGCCGCCGACCATGCCCGCGACGAAGCCGAGCCCCGGGGAGCCCTCCAGGTCGAACGCGGCGTCCGAGGCCGCCATGCCTGCCGCGCCGCCAAGGCCACCGAGCGCCATCTTGCCCAGCAGCGAGGAGAGGACCGCCTGTCCGGCCTTGCCTCCGAACACCCCGACCCCGGTGAAGAGTCCGCCGGTGATGGCCCCGCTGATCGCACCGGACCCGGCGGCGACGGCCACGTCTCCCCAGTCGAACTGGTGCCGGTGCCCCTCGGCGTACTGGATGCCCTCGGCCGCCGCGGCCATGACGGCGCCCATCCCCGCGCTGAACACGGTGGCCGCCACCAGCCGCCGGATGATCATCATGACGGCCGCCCGACCCTCGGCCATGATCGCGGGAATCGCTTCCGGTGCCCACCAGGCGAAGAAGGCGATCTCAGCCGCCATCCAGGCCAGGGACATCAAGATCATGATCTTGGAGTACTCGATCTTGAGCGCGAACTCATCTATCTGACTGGCGAGTTGGTCGCAGGCAGCGGCCACGTCATCGAGGTTCTGCTGGAACTTTTGCAGGTAGGACTCGAAGTTCTCCGCCGTCGAGCCGGAGACGCCCGCCCGGACGTTGGCGAGGACGTTCGGGAACTGTGCGGAGATGGAGCGCAGTTGTTCCGCGTAGTCCTTGTGCGCCTGGTACAGGGCCCACAGCTTGTCCTCGTCCGCCTTCGGCCAGGTGCCGCCCGCCAGGGCGGCCACCCATTCGAGTTCGGGCGGCAGCATGATGCTCATGCGAGCCACCCGGCCTTCCGGACGCGCCGCGGCACGGCACCACCCGGCACACGAGGTGCGAACGCCGGAACGACGGCCGGGACGGGCGCGGTCAGCGGTAGCCGCTCCCCGCCACACCGGGCGCGGCGATGGAGCTGCCGGGCGCCCGACGCGACGACCGCCGACGCGGCGGGAGGCGACGGCACGGGGGCCACGAGGGCCACAGCGGCCACAGCGGCCACAGCCAGAGCGTCCTTGCCGGCGGCGGACGGCGCAGGGAGGTCGTCGGCCGCCGCCGGTGCCATGGGGACGGTCCGCGGGTCGTGCGGGGCGCCGGAGGACGCGGGCGCGTACGGAGCCGCCGAAGACCGCACTCCGCTCCCGCTCCTCGCCCACACCCCGCGCATGTCCGGCGTACGCCCGGACGGCGTCCGACAGCCACGGTTTCCCGCCGCAGCGGGGTGCGAGGCGGCCCCGCCCCACACCCCGCTGCGGTGGGTGAGGCCTCCGGGCGGCGGCACGGGCGTCGCGCCCGTCGCCTTCTCCGGCACGGCCTGCTCCCGAGCGGTGCGGTACCGGGTCGGGGGACCTTCGGTCCGCCGAGCGCACGAAGACACCATTGGGCGGCCTCCTTCGTGCTGTGGTCCTTCACCGGTCGGGCGTGATCGAGTCAATCCCGGCGGGCGGCGGGCGCCAAGGACACAGGGCAGCCGTTGAACGCGCGCACAGCCGTCTCTGCCCGCATGCACACCGGCCACCGCCGCAGCCCGGTAGCGGCCGGGGGTGGCCAGGGGTGGACAGGCACAAGCCGGAGGTGACCGTGCCGCGTGCGCCGCCTCCCGAATCCGCCGCGCTCCCGCGCGACCGGCCGGCGACCGCGCGGGCTGCGGGTGGTCTCCCCTGCCCCAGGTCGTGTCCGCCGAGGGCTCGGGGCCATGTCCCGCAGCCGCGGGCGCCTGTCCCCGCGGCACGGTTGTGTCGTCCGGGTACCGCCCGAACCGCTCCGGAACACCGCTCGGACCGCTCAGGAGCACCGCCCGAACCACTCCGGGATCACGTCAACCTGCCTACGGGGTCAGAGGAGTGGCCTCCGAGGAATATTGGTCCGCGGTCTTGACGCAACGCGAGCGCCGGTGGCGGAATCTGTTGGGTTACATCGTTGTACAAGCCACCCGCGAGTCGAGGACAGCTCCCGCGCGCACCACCGCGGAAGCCTCCTCCACACCACCGGAGGACCCCTCGTGACCATGCGCAGAGCCGGCAGAGTGGCAGCGGTCTTCGCCGCATGCGTCGCCATGGTCGCCGTCGCCGGGACGGCCGGCGCCGCCGGGGCGATGGCCGCGGACCCGGCGGGCGGGCAGGCGGCCGGGACCGGCCGGTCCCACGGCGCCACGGCCGCCGCCGTCGACCCGTGGACGCTGACCAGTACCGCGTACACGGCCCAGGACATCACCACGACGCCCTTCGTCGGCAACGGCTACCTCGCCCAGCGGCTGCCCGCCATTGGCCAGGGGTACGAGGGTGATCTCGGCCCGGCCGGCTACCAGTTGGACCAGCAGCCCAAGCAGCGGCTGACCACTTCCCTGGTCGCGGGCGTCTACAACAAGGGCCTGACGCCGTCCGTGCCGGGCATGGAGTACATGGCCTCGCTGCCGACGTGGAGCACGATGGCCCTCGGCGTGGACGGCCACACCCTTGACGCCACCGTGCCGCAGGACCGGATCGGCGGATACCGGCAGCAGTTGGACCTCGCACACGGCGCCGTCACCACCTCGATGACGTGGACGCCCGAGGACGGCAGGGCCACCGACGTACGCGTCCAGGTGCTCGCCAACCGCGCGCACGAACACCTCGCGCAGGTCCAGCTCACCGTCACCCCCCGGTGGACCGGCGACCTTTCACTGTCCGCACTGCTCGACGGCTCCGGCGCCCGGGGCATCGACGCGACGTCCCGCGCCGTCACGACCGCCACCGACACCGCGACCGTCCGGCTGAGCACGCCCGGCAACGGCACCCGCGTGGTGGAGACCCAGCGTCTCGTGGCCGGTCCGGGGACCCGGGTGGCGGCCCGCGCCGCGGCGGAGCCCGCCGCCGACACCGCCACAGCCGGCGAGGACTGGACGATCCCCGTCACCGCGGGCACCACGTACACCGTGACCAAGTACGTGGGCATCGCCGACTCGAACGACTCCGCCTCGGACCGGACGGCCCGGAGCGACCCGGGCAGCACCGCGGCCCGCACCGTCGAGGACGCCGCGGACCAGGGCTGGGAAAAGCTCGTCTCGCAACACGATGCCGCGTGGGCCGCGTTGTGGAAGCCCAACGTCGATACGGGGAGCGACGCCGACCTGCAGGCCGACGTCAACATGTCCTACTACACGCTGTACTCCAGCCTGCGCGCCGGCACGTCGTGGAGCATCCCGCCCGCGGGCCTGACCAGTCTGGACTACAACGGCGACATCTTCTGGGACGCGGACACCTGGATGTTCCCCTCGCTGCTCGCCTTCCACCCCGAACTGGCCAAGTCCGTCGTGATGTTCCGTTCCCGCACCCGCGCCCAGGCCGAGGCCGACGCGAAGACCAACGGCTACGCCGGCGGGATCTGGGCCTGGGACAACGGACCCGGCGGAGCGTGTGGCGACCTCGGCCACCCCATGTGCGTCACCTTCGAGGACCACCTGGAAAGCGACATCGCGCTCGCGCAGTGGCAGTACTACCAAGCCACCGGGGACACCACGTGGCTCAAGGACGACGGCTTTCCGGTGCTGAAGGACGTCGCCGAGTTCTGGGCGAGCCGGGTCACGCAGGGCGCGGACGGCCAGTACCACATCGAGGGGGTCACCGGTCCCGACGAGTACCACGAGCACGTCACCGACAACGCCACCACCAACGCCGGCGCCGTCGTGGCCCTGCGGAACGCCGCCGCCGCGGCCACCGTGCTGCACGAGACCCCCGACCCGGCGTGGACGCGGATCGCCGACCGGATCGCCGTGCCCGCCGACGCGGACGGCAGCCACCCCGAGTACGCCGGCTACACGGACCAGACCGCCAAGCAGGCGGACACGGTCATGCTCACGTACCCGCTGGGCTACGTCACCGACCCGTCGTCGGCCGCGGCGGACCTCGACCGCTACATGCCGGTCACCGACGTCAACGGGCCGGCCATGACGTACTCGGTGGAGTCGGTGGTCGCCGCGCAGATCCAGCAGCCCGGCTGCCTGGACGGCACCCTCTTCGAGAACGCCTACCGGCCTTATCTGAAGGGCCCGTTCCGCCAGTTCGCGGAGACCCAGGGCGACGTGCCGCTCCAAGGCAGCGGCTCCGGCCCGGCGTTCACCTTCGCCACCGGAGCCGGCGGGTTCCTCCAGACGTTCGCGTACGGGTTCGGCGGCCTGCGGTGGAACACCGGCAGCCTGGCACTGGCCCCGACCCTGCCGCCGCAGCTCGCCTCGGGCATCACCCTGGCCGGGCTCGCGTACCACGGCAGCAGGCTGACCGTGCACATCGGCGCGCGGACCACCACGGTGACCCTCGACTCCGGCGCGCCCGTCGCGCTCACCACGCCGGAGGGCGCCAGGACACTCACCACCGGCCACCCGGTGACGGTGCAGACGGCCCGCCCCGACCTGGACCCGACCGACGACCTCGCCCGCTGCCAGACGGCCTCCGCCGGCTCCGCACAGCCGGCCCTGTACGCCGCGGGCGCCGTGGACGGCAACGACACCACGTCGTGGACGGCCGCGGGCACCTCCTCGTCCCTCCAGGTCGCGTTGGCCGGCCGCGACGCGGTCGACCACCTCCACGTGCGGTGGGGCGCCACCCGCCCGGACTCCTACACCGTCGAGATCCAGGACGGCCCGGGCTCGGCCTGGCGCCAGGTGGCGCAGGGCGGCGTTCCGGCGCTGGGGGACCTCGTGGCGCGCTGGAGCCGTGCCGAGGCCACCGCGGTGCGGCTGTCGTTCGACGGCGCCGCACCGGCGTCGGTGGCCTCGCTCACGGTGCCCCGTGCGGGGGCCGCCGACCTCACCGGTGTGCTGACGGCCGACGGCACCTCGCCCGGAACGCCCGCCACCGTGCGCCTGGCCCTCGACTCCGTCGGCGGCGCCGACGCCCGTCACGTGGTGAGCAGTCTGCGCGTGCCCGCCGGCTGGCAGGTCAGCGCCGATCCGGCCGCGGTCACCATCGCTCGGGGCGGCCACGCCGACCTGCGGTGGACGGTCACCCCGCCCGCGCACCAGACGACAACGGCCGCGCGCCTCACCGCCACCACCGGATGGGACGGCACGACCGCCCGCGACACGGCGACGGCCACCGCCGTCCTCCCGGTCGTGACGGCGGCGCCGCTCGGCTCGACGATCGAGGCGGAGTCCGGCGCGCTCAGCGGCGGCGCCCAGGTTGCGGGAGACCACGGCGGCTACACCGGCAGTGGCTTCGTGGCCAACTTGTACGCCGGTGCCGCCGACACGGTCGCGGTGCACGTCCCGGCCGCGGGCCCGCGCACCCTCACCATCCGCTACGCCAACTCCCTGGGCGGCCAACGCCCGCCCCTGCAGAACGTCACGCGCACGATCACCCTCGCCGCCGGGGGCGCGCAGCAGCAGGTACAGCTCCCGGTGACCGGGGACTGGGACACCTGGTCGACCGTCACCGTCCCCGTCGACCTGCCCGCCGGCGATGCCCCGATCAGCCTCACCGTGGGGCCGGCCGACTCCGGCAGCGTCAACGTCGACAGCCTGACCGTCACCTGACCGCCCGCCGCCCGCCGCCCGCCGTTCACCGTCAGCCGTCCGTAGGACACAACGCACACCACCGCGTCCGCACGCACCTCATCAGAGGCCCACACACCACCGGGGCGCGGTCAGAGGAAGTCGTCCCCCGCGGCGTCCGCGTCGAGGGCGGGCCCGTCGGACTCCGGCCGGGCGGGAGCCGACGGGGCCGCCGGGGCGTCAGGGCCGCCTGCGTCCGAGGCGGCGGGAACGCCCTCGGCCTCGGCCGGTGCCACCGGTGCGGGCAGCAGCTCGTCGAGGGCGCCGAGCCACCCGTCCTCGTGGCCCGTGCCGCCCGCGGCCCCGGCCTCCTCGCGCAGGGCGGCGGGTTCCACCGTCATGCTCACGGCGCCCGACGGATTGAGGTAGAGGAGGTGGCCCTGCGGGATCTGGTCGAGCAACTCGGGCACCTTGAGCGTCCGGAAGGCCAGCCGGCCGGCGGCGTGCAGATGTTCCGGCGCGGTGAAGAGGGGGATGACGGGGGTCTCGTCGTCGGGCGCCACCGCGGCCAGCGGTGCGCCTCCGGGTGCGACGAGGACCGCCACCTCCGCGCCGGCCAAGGCGCGGTTGACGTCCTCGGCCGGGCCGTAGCCGGTCGCCGCCAACTGCACCGCGGCGTCCACCGGGTCGGCCGGATCGGGCCAGTCGAGCGCCCTGGGCGAGGGACGGTACTCCTCGTTGTCCTGCCATTCGACGATCTCGCCGTCGAGGTCCGAGCGCCACTGGCCGATCATCGCCCACTGCGGCGGGCCGCCCTCCCCCGTCCAGGCGGGGTCGATCATGCCGAACCAGTGGTCGGGCGCCTGCCGTGCCGCCTCGCGGATGTAGTCCGGCACGGGCGGCATGTCCGGTCCCGCGCCCGCGCCTTCCGCTTCCTCCACACCGGCGTCGGCGATGGCCGCGGGCACTTCGTCCTCGGGCACGTCGCTCATCCCTCACGCACCGTCGGCCGGTTCGACCGACACCTGCTGGCCCGTCGCCAGGGCCTGCGCCTCGATGGACTTCAACGCGGATACGAGATCGGTCAGTTGGCCCGTGGCGTCGGTGAGCGCGCTGCTGCCGTCGGTTCCGGCCTGCACCGCGTCGGAGTGCGGCTGCTGGTACTGGCCCACGAAGTTCTTCCCGGTCTTGTCGTCACCCCACGGCTCGCCGTAGGAGTCGCTCTGGTCCTGGAACGAGTCGGTCGCGTGTTTCAGCGACCACGCCAACTCGCCCAGGGTGTCGGCGGCCTGCTGGAGCTTGTCGGTGTCGACGTGGACCTGGCTGTCCGACGAAGACGACGAAGACGACGAAGACGAAGAGGACGCAGAAGACGCGGAGGACTGTCCGTCGCTCCCGGCGCTGCCGCTGCCGCTCCCGGCGCTGCTACTCACGTCCACCGTCCTTTGCCTCCGTGCCGCCCAGCCCGTGTTCGATGTACGCCCGGACGGCGTCCGGCAGGTGTACGTCCTCGGGCAGCAGCGAGCGCGCGTCGATGTCACCGCGTGCCAGTGCGTCGGGCGTCAGGCCGCCGGGCAGGGGCCCGATCGCCGACTCCATCACCTGCTCAAGCGCCTTGGCGCGAGCCTGCTCCAGAGTGCTGACGATCACTTTCGACAGCTCCTTGGGCGCCATGGTGCGAAAGGCGTTGGTGGGGAACTCCAGAGCGGTCACCTGGCCCTGGGCTCCCACGGTGACCTTCACCGAACGCCGCGGCGCGGTCGCCGTGGCCTCGATCTCGTTGATGCGGCGGCGGACATCCACCGCCTGCTCCCGTGCCGTGCGGTAGTCGGCGAGCAGATCCTCGATCTGCTGGTCATACGAAGACGTCATCGGTGTCCTCCTCCGTGCTGTGGCCCCCACCGGCCGGACACGACCGAGTCAACCCCGGCAGCCGACGGGCACCAAGAGAATGCGTGGTCGTTGACCGCACGCACAGCCGTGTCTGCCCTCGCGCACACCGCCCGCCGCAGCCCGCGCGGTGGTGGCCCGGCACGTCAGCCGAAGGCACCTCGCGCACGCGCGCCCGCTCCCCAGATCTCCTGGCTCTGGCGCAACAGGTCCGCGACGCTGCTGGACTCGCGGTCGCCCTCCTTCTTGGCCCTGCCGCGCCCCCGACTCCCGGGCCTGGCCCGGTCGTCGGACGCCTCGGGTACCTCGGAACTCCTGGCGGCGAGCGGTTCCTCGGGCCCGGTCGCACTGGTGGGCTCGGCCACTCGCGAGCTGCCGGCGCTGGGCGCCTTGGGCTTCCACGCGGGCCGCACCGGTTCCGCGAAGGACTGTGCCTCTCCCGCGCGGGTCGAGCGCCCTGCCGCGTAGGCGCCACCGGCCCCGAGGAGAGCCGCCGCTCCCTGATCCGCCAGCAAGCCGGTTGATCCGCCGCCCGCGACCGGCCCGGAAGCGGGCTCCCCGAGGAGGTGCGAGAGCGAGGCGTCGGGCACGTCCCAGGAGGACGTGTCGTCGGCCGCCGGCTCCCCGGCGGCCGGTGTTCGAGCAGCGGACGCCGTGTCGCGCGCAGGCTGCCCGGCCCGCCCGTCATCCGGTGTCCGCGCGACGGCCTGCGCCGGCTCCTGAAGCGGACGGCTCGCCCCGCTCGGGCCGGCGAGCGGACCGGATACGGACACCGCAGCGGCTGCCGTGCCGTCAGAGGTCGCGACCGCCATGCCGTCCGACGTGGCGGCCGCTGTGCCGTCAGAGGTCGCGACCGCCTCACCGGCATGGGCGGCGGGCGCCTCGTACGCCGCCGCCCCGTCCGGCGAGTGCCCGGGCGCCGCGGCGGCGGCCCCGGCCGCGGGGTGGGTCCCCGTGCCCGGACCCTGTGCCTCCAGCCGTACGGGAACCGCGGCGGGCACGCCGGTGTCCGCCCCGGCCACGGCGCCCGCGGCCTGCGCGGCTTCCGGCAGCGGCGCCGCCTCCTCCGCGGCAACACCCACGGCCTGCGTCACTTCCGACAGCGGCGGCGCCTCCTGCGAGACAACGCCCACGGCCTGCGCCACTTCCGGCAGCGGCGGCGCCTCCTGCACCGCAACACCCGCCTGCGCGAACGTCGTTGGGGTGGCGGGCGCCGGTGTGGCGGACGGCGCACCGGAACCGGTGGCCAGGGGGTTCTGCCACAGCGCGTCCGACCACGCCGCCCGCGTCTCGCCGCGACGGCCGTCCGAGCCTGTCCCGAGACCGCCGGCCGCGGCACCCCATGCCCCGGCGGCGAGGAACGGCAGGCCCTCAAGCAGCCCGTTCGCGGCCTCGGCGGCTGGTGCGGCGTCCGGGGCCGCGGACGGGGCCGCGACCGAGTCTCCCGCCGGCGCGGCAGGCGCCGTGCTTACGTCGTCCTGTCCACCCGCGTGCCCCAGGCCGACCGCGCCGGCCGCACCGGGCTCCGCACCCAGAAAGGAGTCGGCGTCGACGCCGTGCTGCACCGGGACGGCCGTCCAGGGCTCCCGGTCACTACCCAGCAACCCGGACGCCTCGGACGCGGGCCGGTCCCCGGCACCGTCTCCCGCGCCGCCCACGCCCCCCATCGGCATCATCGGCATGCCCGAACCGGCCGAACCAGTACCGCCGCCGCCCTGGCCGGCCGCGCCGGAGGCGGCACTGTTCGGGTAGGACTGGACCTGGTCTCCGAGATCCGGCGCGGAGGTCCCGGACGTGTTCAGAGTGGGCAGGCCGGAACCGGACGACACGGCGGGCCCGGTGCCCGATCCTCCGACGCCGGCGCCTTCGGGGAGGTCGATACCGCCCTGGCCGCCCACGGAGCCGTCGCCGACGTCGTTGGCACCGCCGGGGTACCGGGAGACGCCCTTGGCGGAACGGCCCCCCTCACCGGTGCTGCCCGCGCTCCCGCCGAGGGAGAGAGAGGGGTACGGAGTCGGGCTGCCCGCACCACCCGTGGAGACCCCTGTGCCTTGGGGGTTCAGGGCCTTGTCGATGTCCGGGTCGGCCGTGCCGGCACCCGGCAGGTTCCCACTGCCGCCAAGGGACGGGTCCCCCGGGTACGGCTGCATGGCCGAGTACGTGGAGGGGGCCCCGCCGTTCGCCCCGCCGGTCCCTCCGGTGCCGAGGCCCGGCAGACCGCCGCCGTACGCCGCGGGATTGACCGAAGTCGACCCGCCGGGGTACGGCACACTCCCGTCGGCGCCACCGGAGTCACCACCGGGGTACGGCGTCGGAGTTCCGGAGCTCGACCCACCGACATCCGGCAGGCCCCCGCCGTCACCGCCGGAACCCGTACCGGCATACGGCGTCGGGCTCCCCGAAACCGACCCACCGAAATCCGGCAGATCCCCGCCGTCACCGCCAGAACCCGTACCGGCATACGGCGTCGGACTTCCCGAAGTCGCCCCACCGAAATCCGGCAGATTTCCGCCGCCGTACGAACCGATGCCGGGATACGGGACGGTAGGCCCGTAGTCCCCCGTGCCACCGCTTCCGCCATAGCCCGCAGAGCCCGCACCCCCACTGCCGGTGACCGGATTCTGCGGGGCCGTCGACGGGGCGGCGGCGTTCGTGGTGACCCAGTAGTGGCCCGCCAACGACTCAAGGACCCCCAGCATGTCGCTGTTCAAATGGCCCACGACTTCGGGAACCTGGCTGACCGCGACGCGCCCGTTGGACATCATGATGTCCTTGCCTTCGCTCCGCGCCTTGTTCAACGCCTGCTGGGCGTAATAGACGTCCATCTTGTGAAGCGTGGTGATGGCGTCCTGGAGGTGCCTCGCGTTGTTCGCCAGCTGCTGCGGAACATTGATGTCGCCGGAGCTGCCGCCGGACAGCTTGTCGGCCATGTCCTGCGTCTGCTGCGACAACGTCTTCATGGAACTGTTCAGCGCCTGCGCCGCCGGGCCCTGCCAGGGTCCGTTCGGCCCCGTGAGCGCCTCAGCCTGCTGCCCGAGGTTCTGGGCCGCCTCCTGGAGCAACGTCTGCGTGTACCAGAACGCGTCCGCGGCGTCCTGGATGGTCTGCGGGTCGGAGATCAGCGACTCTTTTCCGTCGTTCTCCGGATGGTCCGGCTCCTGACCGGTGACGTAGGTCATGGCGTCTTTCCACGTCAGCTGGCTGTAGTCCATCTCAGGAGAAGCACCGCCGCCGCCGGAACCGCTGCTTCCGCTGTCTGCTCCGGTGCTGCTGCTGCCGCTGCTGTCGCTGCTGTCGCTGCTGCTGTCATCGGCCATGCCCTAGGCGCTCCTATCCCCCGGCGGCTTGTGATCTCGTGACCGTCCAGGTCGTATCCGTAAACCCTCATCGCCCCCACAGAGTGGCGGCCCCAGGCGCGTCCGAGCGGACACGGCCTGGGGCCCGGGCAGTCCGACCAGCTCCTACGGCTGCGCCACGCCCCTGTGCAACAGCGTGCTCGACGCCGGCTCTGAATCGATGTCGGGCGACGCTTCACCGGACGGGTCGTTCACGCCGGTGCCCTGCACAGCCGGCTCGGCCGGCAACCTCGGCGACATGCCCTGCGAGCCGGCATCCGTGTGCGTACTCACCCACGGCTGCGACGGATGCACCACAGGACCAGGACCCTCACCCACCCGCAACGCATCCCCCGAACCACCATCCGTGTGCCAACTCACCCACGGCTGCGACGGATGCACCACAGGACCAGGACCCTCACCCACCCGCAACGCATCCCCGGGCGACAACGGCTGTACCCCGACCGAACTCGCGGGAGCGGCCGGCTGTCCCGACTGGTCTCCCGGCGACACCGGCTGTCCCGACTGGTCGGCTGCCGCAGTGCCGTCCGGCGTCGCGGAACCACTACTCGTGGTCTGCGTGCCACCGTTCGACGGGTATCCGGTACCGCCCGAAGCGTACGTCGTGGGTACGGAGCCGGTGCCGTACGTGCCTGACGTGTCGCCGGCAGTGCCCGACGCCCCGTACGCACTGGACGGGTCACCGGTGGTACCCGACGCACCGTACACACCGGCACCCGACGCGCCATACGGATCGCCCGTGGTACCCGACGCACCGTACGGATCACCAGTGGTACCCGACGCACCGTACGGATCGCCAGTGGTACCCGACGCGCCATACGGATCGCCGGTAGTGCCCGACGCACCGTACACACCGGCACCCGACGCACCGTACGGATCGCCCGTGGTGCCCGACGCGCCGTCCACACTGGACTCGCCGGAACCAGCGCCCGACATGCCCGACGCGGCCGAGTTTCCGGTCGCCGTCTCGACCTTCTGGATGTCGCCCTGGGCCTGTTGGAGAAGCTGGCTCAGATCGCTGCCCGCCTTCTCGTTGACCTCCTCGATCGTCGAGTAGTTGCCCGCGATCTGCCTGATTCCGTCGGCCGTGTCTATCAGGGCGTTCCGCAGAGCGGCCAACGAGCCCAGGTAGTTCTGCTGCAGACTCTCATCGCCGTCCGCGCCGGTGATCTTGTTCGCGAGGGCCTGCGCCTCCGCGAACTCCGAGGCGCCGGCCCGGATGGGCGCCACCTGGTCGAGTTGGTTCCTGGCCTTTCCCAAGGCGTCGGCGATGGTCTCCAGGTTGTCGGCGAAGACCTTCAGCGCTGAGGTGGACACGGACAGGTGCGTCGTGCTGCCACCGGTCACGCGGGGAGTGTCGGGCATCTCCGGCATCTTCTGGCCGGTGTCGACCGTGCCCTGGGTGCTGGGATCGTAGGTGTCGCCCGAGTACGGCTGCACCTCGGAGTCGTCGCCCCCCGTGTCCATGGAACCGTCGGCGTTCTCATAGGGGCTTTCCACCGGGCTGGCGCCGTTCACCCGTTCTCACCTCCCCCGCACCTCGTGCGCGCGTGATGCACTTGTCTCACTGGTCCCAGAGGCCGGCGCCGTACTTCTCGCCGCTGTTGTAGTACTCGCCGATGGTGCCGATCGCGGCCTGCGCCTTGGCGAGCGTCGCCGACATCTGCTGGTAGGCGGCCTGCCACCTCGCCTGCCGCTGGCGGTACCCCGCACCCGCCAAGCTGTTCTCCCAGCCGGCGAGCTTCGTCTTGACGCCGTCCTCCAACTCACCGAGGGAAGTCCCGAGGCTGGTGGTGATGGACTGCATCTCACCTTCGACGAAAGACATCTGCTCAAGGCTTACTTGATAGGTGGTCATGTGCGCTGCTCCTTCACTGGATGGGGATGTGCCGGGGGAGGCTGCGGTCGAGGCGGTGTCAGAAGCCGGGGAGGCCGGCCGACACGGCCTGGCTCATGGCATGCGCGGTGTCCACGGTGTTGCCGTGCACCTGCTCGTAGGAGTTGGTGTTGGACTGGAAGGTTTCGGTGACCCACTGAAGCTGCGTTTGAACCTGCTGAAGCTGCTCAAGCCACTGGTCCAGGGAGCTGATGTACCCGGAGGCCGCGTCACCGGTCCAGCTGGCCGCCAGGGTCTGGCGCTGATCCGTCATGCGGTTGATCGCCGTCTTGGTGTCGCTGAGCGTCTTCTCGAAGTCGGGCAACAGCGCCTTCATGCCCTGGATGTCGACGCCGGTCAGTCCGGCCTGTCCTGTAGCCGCCATGGTCTGTCCTTTCGCTCTGAGGTGCCGTACGGGAGGTCACGGCACTGTTCTCGGCTGATTCCTCAACCCATCGTCACGGGCGCCCCGGCCTCGCGGAACGGAGCGGGTCCGTTGTTGCCTGGGGATACAGGGAGTGTTGTCCGCGTGGGCGCCGTGCTGGCCGCGGGGTTGGCCTGAGGGTCCTTCGGAGCCACCGCGCGCGGAGCGGCCACCGGTCCGCCGCCGGACCCGGACGGCGCCCGTTCGGCCATGCGGTCCGCGAGCCGGTGTGCTCCGCGTGCCCCGTCGGTGAGCGGCCGGTCGGCCAGCCGTGCGGCCAGGGCGTCGCGGGTGGCCTCGTCGACCTCGTGTCCCCTGGCCTTGAGGCGGCGGCGGATCAACTCGGTCAACTCCTGGGCGCTGTACGCGGGGAAGCGGAGGAACAGCGCGAAGCAGTCGGCGAGGTCGGGGCGTTCGCGCAGCAGATCGCCGAGCCGGGCGCGCGGGCCGCGCAGTACGAGCGCGGTCTGCGTGTTTCCGGCCGCCTCGGCGACGATCGCGCCCCACACCGCCTCCTGCTCGGCTGCCGGGCGCGCGGTGAAGGAGGCGTCGAGGTCGAGTTCGAGTACACCGCCGTCGGCGTCGGCGAACAGGGCCGCCGTGTAGGCGCGGGCCTCCTGGTCGCGGCGTGCGTACACCGTGGAGAGCGCGACCCGGTGGACGGCTCCGTTGCGCAGTACTCCGGCCTCGGCCAGGCACTTCGCGTACAGCGCCGACACGGCGGTACGGCCGCTGCCCGTCTCGCCCGCCAGTACGACGTTCGCCGCGCAGGCCGGCGGCACGGGGTCCCGGCCCGCCACGACGAGTTCGTTGACGCGCTTCAGCAGGGCCGCGCGGACCTCTCCCAGGCCGCACAGCCCGGCGAGGCGGCGCATCGCGGGAGGCGGGTCGGCCGACAGCGGGGCGACGGGGCGCGGCGGCGCGGCGGCCACCTGTTGCGTCCCGGGGGCGCCGCGGCCGGGGTCGTCCGGCGTGTCCGCGGGGTCCGCTGTCGGCACGTCCGGTGCCAGCAGCCGGTTCAGCGCGATGCTGTCGTCCGACGCCGGCGCGGAGGCGAGCCGCGACGCCTGATTGCTGATCATGGTCTCGAACAGCGAGCGGGCGACGCGGCCGTTGCCGAACGTCGCCCCTTTGGGAATGACCTCGAAGTAGCGGGTGAGGGCTTCCAGCGCGGAGTCGTCCATCTCGTAGTAGTGCTTCGCGCACAGGCCCTGCACGATGGTGACGAGTTCGGAGACCTCGTAGTTGGGGAACTCCACCGTGCGCGCGAAGCGTGAGGCCATGCCGGGGTTGGACTCCAGGAACTGGTCCATCTGCTCGGAGTAGCCGGCGACGATGACCACGATCTCGTCGCGGTGGTCCTCCATCAGCTTCATCAGTGTCTCGACGGCCTCCTGGCCGAAGTCTGGCCCGCTGCCCTTGGACTGGTTGGTGAGTGTGTACGCCTCGTCGATGAACAGCACACCGCCGATGGCCTTGGTGAACACCTCGCTGGTCTTGATCGCCGTCCCGCCGATGATCTGTGCGACCAGTCCGGACCGGGAGACCTCGACGATGTGTCCCTCGGCCAGGATGCCGAGTTCGGCCAGCACCGCGCCGTAGAGCCGGGCGACCGTGGTCTTGCCGGTGCCGGGCGGTCCCGCGAACACCAGGTGCCGGCTCATCGGTGGCATCGGGAGGCCCAGTTCCTGCCGGCGCTGTGCCATCTTGTTGAGGTTGATCAGGCCGGTGACCTCGCGCTTCACGCTTTCGAGGCCCACGAGGGCGTTGAGTTCGCCCAGCGGGCCGGGGGTGCCGTCCGTGCTCCCGCTTCCGCTCACGGCCGCCGACACGGCGTGCGGTCCGGCGGCCGGTCCGCTGCCGGGCTCCGTCACACCGACGGCGTCCGGTTCGCCGCCCTCGGTACGCAGCCGGTTGACCTGCGAGCCGCCGTTCCCACTGACGTCGCAGTACTGGACCAGTACCGGCTCCTCGGAGTTGCTGCGCACCCCGTCGCCCGCGTTGCTGGTGATCAGGCATTCGCTGAGATCGGCCCGCCCGGACACCTGGACGTTGACACCGTGCCCCTGGGCCTCGTGCACCCGGCAGCCGGTGGCGATGAGGGTGCCCCCGCCCAGCACCCGCGCGCCGTCCCCCACCGCGCCGGTCAGTTCGCTGTCCCGCAGCAGCGCCTCGCCGTCGGTACCGACCAGGACGCCCGCTCCCGCGACGGTGGAGCCCGACATCTCGGCGCGCGCTCCTCCCGACACCGCGACGCCCCAGTCACCGGTGGCGCGCAGCCGTACGTCCGTGAGGAGTGCGCCCGCGCCCTCGTTCAGTTCCAGGCCGGCGCCGTGCGCGGACTCGATCTCGCCGGAGCGCAGGGTGAGCTGGGCCGCGCCGGACACGCGCAGCCCGGCCGAGCCGTCCTCGACGGACAACTCCCTGAATTCCGCGGTCGCTTCCCCGCTCAGCTGTACGGCGGCCCGCTTGGCGCCCCGGACCCGCAGCTGGTGGAACACGGCCTGGCTGCCCTCTTCGACGAGGACGGCGAGCGGGGTGCCGGTGATCTCGCAGTCCTCGAGCCGGGGGGTGGAACCGCCGGTCACCTGGAGGCCGCTGGCGGCGGCCGAGTCCAGTGTGCATCCGCGCAGCACGGGGGCCGCGCCGCCGCCGATGTGCAGCGACTGCCCGCCCGAGCCGGTCAGCCGGCATTCGGTGAGCGTGGTCATGCCCTTGCTCGTCAGATACGCGTCCAGGCTCGTGGACGACGTCACCGTGGTGCGCATCAGTTCGGCTCTCGCGTTCTGCTCCACCACCACGGCGGGCTTGTGGCTGTCGGACACCGTGGTGTTCTCGACGGTGACAACGCCCTGGCCGTTGACGCAGATGCCGTTGCCGCCTGAGCGTTCGACGGTGCAGCCGCGTACGGTCAGGCGGCCGTTCTCGGCGACGACGACAGCGGAGGAGTCGAAGTCCCGCGCGGTGGTGCCCTCCAGTGTGTTGTCTGCCTCGGACGTCACCACGACGCCGGCGCCGCCGGGGTTGGTGACCGTGCAGTCCCGGGCGGCCAGTTGGCCCCGCTGCCAGGCGATGACCGCGGCCCACGCCCGGTCGCCCGCCACGGTGCAGTCCTCGACGGTGGCCTGCCCGCGCCGGATGTCGAGGACCGCGGCGCCGGTGTCCGACCCGTACAGGGTCAGACCGGAAAGCCGCACCGCCTCGGCGTCCACCACGACCGTGCTGCCCATCGGCGATTCGAGCCGTACGCTGCCGGGCTCACCGTCCGCGGACAGGGTGACCACCCGGCTGAGTGTGAGTGCCTCGGTGTAGGTGCCGGGCGCGACGGCGATCACCGCACCGTCCGCCGCGGCGGCCAGCGCCTGGGAGACAGTGCGGTAGGCGCCTGGCCGGGTGGCGGAGACGTGCAGGATCTGCCGGTTCACGGATTTCCCCCTCGTTCTGGCGTGGTACCGGGATGGGACGTGGCGGCCGGCACGGGCGGAACGCCGGGTGGCGGCTGGAAGAGCCCGGGGGCCGCGCGGAAGGAGTTCACGTGCTCCGGAGGGAGGGGATCGCCCACAGCGCCGTCGCCCGCGGGGTCCTCGGCCCGCTGCCAGAGGGCGTGCAACTGGTCGAGTCCGGTGAGCGCGATCTCGTCCAACGGCGCCCGCTCCTCGCGTGGTTGCCCCTCGTCGTCCAGCTCCGACGCGGCCATCTCCCGCATCAGCACGGCCGGGCGGTCGCCGCCGACGGCGCGCAGCACCTTGAACCGGGTGCCAGGAGTGAACAGCAGCCGGTCGGGCAGCTCCGGCACCACCAGGGCGGTCCTGCGGGCGGTCAGCGACCACAGCAGGATGTCCGTGTCACCCGGCAGGGCGGGACGCAGGGCGGACAGGGCCGCGAGGAAGGACCGTTCGACGACGACCGAGCCCTCGCGGTACCAGGCGCGTTCGGCGGGAGAGAGTGCGGCCCGCAGCACCGCGCCGCCCCGGTGGGACGGCAGGCGGCGCAGTCCGCTGGCGACACAGCGCGCCAGCGGGACGTGCGGGCCTGTGGTGGCCGCCCGGATGGCGGCGTCCATCGCGGCGGTGCTCCCCGTCAGGTACAGGCGGACGGCGGCGAGGTCGGTCAGGGCGTCACCCACCGGCCTGCGCGGGCCGCTGTGCAGGCCCGGTGCCTCCGACAGCACACGCGAGACGAAGGCCGCCGCGGTGTCGTAGGGCGCGCCAAGGTTGCGCCGCAGCCAGTCGCGTTCCCGGTCGACGCCGTTCGCCGGGGGCAGCACGTCGGCGCCGGGCGCGGGCTCTGGCTGCACCCGGACCGGCCCGCCGTCGCGCGGCGCGGTCGTGGGCGTGGGCTCGGTCGTTGGCGCGGGGGCGGGTGTAGGCACGGCCTCGGGCGAGGTCGTAGGCGTGGGCTCGGTCGCAGCCGCGGGCTCGGTCGTAGGCGCGGGAGCGGGAGCGGGCGCCGGTGCCGCCGGGGACGCCTCCGGCGCCGGGGGCAGCGACGTCTCCGGTGGCATGGCGGCGTCCATCGGGCCGGTCCCGCCCCGCGGCCACGGTTCGGGGGGCGCGGCGAGGCCGCCGGCGTCCGTCCCCGTGCCCTCGGTCCCGGCCCGGTCCGCGGCGGGGTGCTGCGGGTCCGGGGCCTCCAGGCGGATGCGCGACACCGGGGCCGGAGAGGAGGGCGAGGCGGTGCCCTGCGGCTGCCCCGGCGAGGGAGGCGGGGTGCCGGGCCGCTCCGGTCCGGCCGCGCCGGCTCCGTGCGGCGCGGTCTCTCCCGGCGAAGCGGGGGGTGCGGCCCCGGGGGGGGGGGGCCCCGGGGGGGGGCGCCGGGGGGGGGCCCCCCGGCCGGCCCCCCCCCCCCCGCCCGGGGCGGGGCCGCGCCCCGGGCCGCGGCGGCGCCGGGCCGGGGCGGCACGCCAGGCGCGGCACTCCCCGGCCCGGGGTGCGGTGGGGACGGGTACGGCGTCCAGTCGGGCGCGGCCTCCGTGCCGGGCCCCGGTCCGCTCGCACCGCCGCGGGGCGGTGACGAGGGGTACGGCGTCCAGTCGGGCAGGGGTTCCGAGGGCGCGGGCGCCGGCCGCGCCGCCGCCGGGCCGCCCTCCAGGGACCAGTCGCCCGCGGGACCCGGCCGCCCCCGCGCGGGGCCGTCCACCGGCTCCGTGGCGATCGCGGGTCCGCACGGCGCGGCCTCGGCCGCCGGAGCGGGCACCACCGGTACGACGGGCACCGCTGGTACGGCGGAGGGTGCGGGCGCCGGCGCGGGGTAGGGGATGACGCCGCCCGGCGGAACACGCTCCACCGCGTCGGCCGGCATGACCCGGCCGCTCTGGGCGAACGCCGGGTCGAGACCGGTCACCAGGTCGTGGGCAACCTTCCGCATGCGGTCGGCCGCCGCCGGATCGCCCTGGTCGTAGAGGATGGCCGGGTACGCGGGATCGGCCGCCGCGGCGCGCACCGCGTACCCGTCGAAGGGCTCGGCGGGCGGCCGGACCCACAGCCCGCTCTGCACCACCTCCAGCAGCACGTCCGGCGCGTACCGGTAGACGCCGGGCGCGGCGGCGTCGGCGACGGCCGCCGACGGCTTCCGCGTGCCGAGCGCCACCGGTGGCACCGGGCGGTCCCCGGCCGCCGGGCGCGGTGTGAAACCGAACGCATCCGCGTAGGGGCGCCAGCCGAGGCTTCCGTCGCCGCGCAGGGTGCGCATTTCGCGGGAGGCGCCGTCGCCGCCGGGCGCCGGGAGGCCCGCGTGCACGACGACCCGCTGGCCGAGCCGGTCGGCCAGAGCCTGGCCGAGCGACTCACCGCCGGGCACCTCCACCGGGCCGTACGAGACGAACCGCACCAGATGCCGGGCGCTGCCGGGGACGGTGTTCCAGAACGCCGCGATCTCCTCCAGCGCCAGGGCGCCGGACACGCCCGGGCTGCCGAGCACGATGTCCAGCAGTTCGGGGTCGCCGGCCAGCAGTTCGAAGAGGCGCTGCCGGTCCCCGGGGAAAGCGGGGTCGTCCCAGCCGCTCCTGATCCACACACCGCCGGGCAACGGCTCCGCCACGGCGCCCGCGCCGATCCGCTGCGGGCGGTCGGGCACCGAGTACTCCCACTGCGGCTTGGGAAACCGCCGGGAGTCCGGCGCCGCGGAGAGCCCAGGGCGGAAGCGCAGCCAGCCGGCGCCGTTGTCGGCCGGTACGAAGAGAGCGCCACCGGCCACCGGGACGACGGAGCCGTCCGGGGCGAGCACGACCCGGTCGAGCCGGTCGGCGAGCCACTGCGCGGCGCGCCGGACGTCGTCGCGGGTGCCGCGGCCGGGCAGTATCCGGAAACTGACGCCCCTGCGGTCCATGACCCGTGCGACGCTCTCCCACACCGAGTCCTCGGGACTGGCCGGGAGATCCAGGACCACCAGGGTGTGCTGCGGGTCGGCCGCAAGCCCCCGGACGAAGGCCAGCGCCCGGCTGTCGACGAACCCGCGCGGGTGGACCAGCAGTGCGTTGCCCACGCTCCTGGACTCGACCGACGGCCCGGCCGCACGTAGCGCGGCGCGCGCCAGCCGGGCGGACAGCCGGTGGGCGACGTCGCGTCGGGCGGTGGCACCCTCGTCGGAGGCACCGTTCACGTCAGTTGACTCCGGGTACCGCGACGAGCGCCTTGGACCGGCTCAGCCCCGGGCCGGTGGTGATCTGGTCGAGCACCGCCCGCGGCAGCACCCGGGGGGTCTGGCCGGAGTATCCGAGCGCCCCGAGCGCGTCGCTGCTCAGGGGGTACTTCACCGCGCGGTCGGTGATCAGGTAGGGCGTCGGGGACTGCGTGTCGTGCGGCCCCTTGGGGGAAGTGGCCAGTACCCCGGCCTCGGGCCGCAGGAGCACGGCGGCAGTGGTGGCGGCCGCCCGGCCGCTCTCGCGGACCAGCGAGCTGTGGCGCTCGGAGCCCTTCATGTACTGCCGCAGGCACAGCGCGGAGTGGCCGCCGGTCGCGTCGTTACCCGCCAGCAGGTCCGGGATGCGGTGCAGCAGGGATGTGTCGGCGGAGGAGGGCAGGGCCGCGATGACACCGGAGTCGACCTGGAGCGGCTCCCCGCTGCCCGCGGCCGACAGGAGGGCGGACTCCGTGGCGGTCAGGGAGGCGACCCCGTCGGATTCCAGTACGTAGTAGTGGTCGGCGCCCGAGACGACCGTGCGCAACAGGGCGCCCACCTTCCTCGGCCTGCCGGCCACGGTGCGTCCCGCCCCACCGGCCCCGGAGATCCGGGCCGCCGCGATCGCGGGCCCGGTGGGCAGGGCGTCCAGCCACGCCCGTGTGGCCAGGACCGGCCGATCGGTGTCCATGCCGAGCGCGAGGACCGCGGAGCGGTCGTCGATGGGGTACTTGGTGTTGTGCGCCAGCACGTACCGCTTCCCGTCCGGGCCGGCCACCAGGACGTGGGTGGAGCCGGTCAGCGCGTGTACGGTGCCCGGCGCGAAGTCCAGTGTTTCGCCCACGTGCGCGCCGGGCCGCAGGCAGTCCGTCCAGCTGCCGGTCAGCAACGCCGAGGGACCGGGGACGTCTTCGGGGGCGCCGGGGATGCCGAGGGTGGCTCCGCGGGGCACGTCGGCGAGCGCGGCCCGGTCGACGGCGCGGACGTCGGCGCCGTTGGACGCGAGCAGCGCGGAGGCGTAGTTGGCGGTGGGATGGAGCTGTCCGTCCGCGTAGAAGTACCGGGTGCCGGTCCCGTTCTCCACGATCAGGGCGCCGTTGGTGGCCCAGGCATGGTTGTCGGGGGCCGGTTTGAGGAAACCGTAGACCGCGGCGCCCAGCACCAGCAGGACGGCCAGCAGTACGCCGAACACGGCGCCGAGACCGGCTTTGCGCAGGGGCGTGTCACCGTTGCCGGGATCGGCGGAGATCAGCGCGGAGGCCAGCCGCCCGGTGGCGAACTGGTACGCGTGCAGGTGGTCGCGTCGGGTCTGCATGGCTTCTCCTCAGACCGCGGCGCGCACGTGGGCGTAGACGTGCAGAAGTTGCAGGAGCAGGGGCAGCAGCGCGAGCGGCACCAGCACGTCCAGGACGTCACCGGTGTGTCCCCACACCGGCAGCAGCCGTGTGTGCGGCAGCCGCCAGGCACCGGCCAGCAGCAGTACCGCGGCGGCCAGCAGACCGAGCAGGATGGCGCAGCGGGTGCCGGTGGCATTCGCCGAGGCGGTCCACGACAGCACGACGGACAGCACGCCGAGCCCCCCGGAGAAGGCGGTCGGCATGCGCTGCCACACGCCGTTCAGCCCCTTGGCCCGCAGCAGGGCGGCCCCGGAGAACACGAGGGGGAAGACGCGGGCGATCCATCCGCCGGCGAAGGCGAGCACGGCGAAGTCGGCGGCGCACAGCAGGGCGACGGACACGGTGAACACCGTCAGGAAGGCGTCGGCGGCGGCGGCTCGCGATCTGAACGACTGCTCGGGGTGCGGGTCCACGGCCTCCTGGAGTTCCACCGCGTTGTGCGGCAGCAGGGGCACCCGCACCCGGGCCAGACGCAGCGCGGTGCGCGGCGCGAGGTGCCCGAAGAGGAAGGCGGCGACCGCGACCACGCTCACGCTGTGCGCGGCGTCCCAGCCGGTCACCGCGGCCAGCCCCGCCGTGAGCGCGGCGAGCGCGGGAACGAACAGCGCCGTCCCGGTCACCGCCGCGGGCATGCGCCGCGTGGGCAGGAGGACCGCCACGACCACCAGGGCACCGCAGGCCGCGCCGAGGGCGATGGCGCCGGGTCCCGGCACGGTGGGCCACATGTCCCGGTCGGGCGCGGTCAGCCCGGTCAGCGCGGCGAAGACGCAGGCGCCCAGGCCGGTGACGACCGCGACGCCGCGGTCGATGGACCACCGCCGCTCCAGCAGGCAGCCGATGCTCAGGCCGGCCGCGGCGACCGCGTAGAGCACCGGCACGACCGCCCCCTTGCCGGCCAGTGGCACACCGGCGGCGAGGGCGAGGAGCGCCAGAGCCGCCAGTGCCAGGAACAGCCGGCGGGTGGTCTGCGCGCGCCACCGGTCCTCGCGCGCGCCGACGGCGTGCGCGACGCCCTCCGAGGCATCGTCGAACTCCAGCTCGGGCATCGTGTCGTCGGCGGGGCGCAGGTAGAGGACGTCGCCGTGGAGCAGCCCCGCGGTGTGCGGGGTGGCGTCCAGTTCCAGCGGCGGTTCGCCGAGGCGCTGCAGCGTCCAGCTGCCGACAGGGGCGGCCGGATCGGTGGGGATGTGGCGCAACAGCACCGGCAGCAGTGCGGAGACCTGCGCGTTGGCCGGTACGGCCAGATCCGCGCGTCCCGCGGGCCCCGCGACGGTCAGTCGGCACACTTCGGTGGTGTACGTCCCCTGGGTGCCGGGGGCCGGGATGACGTTGGTCATGGTGCTCCTGGGAGGGCGATGGTGTGGCTCGGCCGGGGCGCCCGCGCGTCGGACAGGCGGGTGCCGGGGCGGCCGGG
>NZ_JAIUKE010000007.1 GCF_020176795.1 Streptomyces sp. 8L | reverse complement strand
GTCCCGGGTCTCGCGGTCCTGGAGCCCGAGGACGAGCGCGGCCGCCTCCTCGTCCAGGACGAGAACGTCGTCCAGGGCGGCGGCCCGCGCCCCCCCCCCCGGCGCCGGGGGGGGGGCCCCCCCCCCCGCCCCGCGGCAGCCGGGCCGCCGGGCCCTCTCAGCCCCGGCGGGCCGGGAACCTCCAGTAGACCGAGCCCGCGCGGGTGACCGCGTTCAGGCCGAAGCGTTCTGCCGGAGGGTGCCCGTGCCGGACGAGCGCGTACAGGTCGGAGAGGATCGAGGAGTTGTCCCCGATGTACGAGTGGCCCGACAGGCCGGTGTCCAGGTCGGAGGCATCGACGGTGTCCACGCCGTCCACCAGGAGCATGCCGCTCCCGGACTGGCCGGCCCGTGGATAGCCGGCGAGCCGCCGGGACAGGGCCAGGGCCTTGTCGTTGGAGGAGGCGTAGAGCGTGCAGCCCCGGGCCCTCGGCACGAACGCAGGGGCAAGGTCGCGGAAGACCTCGGCGTCGATGTCGGGAGCGGCGAAGACCACTTGTCCGAGCGGCGCTTCCGGTGCGGGTCCCGGTTCGTGTCCGGGGTCCGCGAGGGCGTCGGCCACCACCCGGCACCCCATGCTGTGGGCCACGATGTGCACCTGGCCGGTGCCCGCCGCCGCGCGGACCACGCGCAGGAACTCCCGGAAGTGCGGGACGGTCCAGCGCGCGTTGTTCTCGTCGTGCGTGTAGCTGAGCACACTGCCCCTCGACGGCCAGCTGTAGAGGACCGCGAGGCCGGGGAACTGGAGGTCGTAGACGATCTGCGCGGTGCGGGTGAGGGCGTCTTCGAAACCCACGTGGTAGCCGTGCACGAAGACGAGCACGTCCTTGGCGCCCGCGGCCTCCCTCTCCGCGCCCGTCCCCGCCCAGGTGCGGGCCCGCTCGACGAAGGCCTCCCGCGACAGTGCCGTGACGTCGCCGACCAGGACGTCCCTCGCCGGCCTTGCCCGGAAGCGCAGGGACCAGCGGGCGGGCTTCTCCAGTACGCCCATCCGGTGATCGTCGGGCACGCCGACCCGGGCCGCTCCGAACACCAGAGGCCCACGCCGCCCGCCGAAGGCAGAACCCGGCCGCCCGCCGGTGGTGCTGACACCGGTCTGCGCGCTCCCGGCGTTCCGCGGGGTCCCGGCCCCGCGCCCCGCGGCACGGTCCGTGGCGTACAGGACCGTCAGGATCAGAGAGCGCAGGTACGGGACGCCGCCCGGCACGACGGGCCCGGCCTCGTCGTCGGAGAAACCGCCCTCGTCCTCGGCCGCGAGCTCGGCCAGCTCTGCCAGGAACCGGTCCGCCACCTCGGGCCTACGCGTGAAGAGCGACGCCAGACCGGCCGCGGCGCGCCGCCCGGCCTCGGCGGATTCCGCGCCTTCGACGGCGCGCAGGGCGATGACGACGGCGGATTCGAAGGACGCACGTTCCTCCGGGCACAGCAGGCCAGGGATGTCACTCCACACACCGGCCACCGCGCAGACCGTTGAGCTCGGCTCGTCCATGGTTCCCCCCCGTCGTGCAACAGCGGTGTGGCCATGATGATCGCACGGGGAAGGCAGGGGAATACCCCTGTTGTGCTCCTCTTGTCGAGTCCGCCTGCCCGTCAACTGCCGTACGCGTCCCGGTACACGGAGATCCTGACCGGTGCGTCCCGGCCCGGGCGCGCGGGTGCGGCGGCCGGGGCGGGAGGCGTCGCGGGCCGCTCCGGTTACGGCCCCGGCCGGTGTCACGCGGGTCGCCCGCGTCGCCCGGACTCCGCTCACACCCGTCGCCGTTGCACGCGGCCGACGGTCCGACTTGACGTCGCGTCGGGCGGCCCTCCGCAGGAGGCGGCGGACCGGTGGCGGTCGGCGACGAGAGCGGGCACGGCCGGGGCCGCGCTCGATGGATTCCACCGTGCGCGGGAGCCCGGCGTGCCGTCGGTGTCCGCGTGGTCAGTGTGGTCGGTGTCGTTGGGGTCGTCGGTGTCGTTGGGGTCGCCGGTATCGCCGGCGCCGTTGGTGTCGTCGCGGCCGGTGAAGGAGCCGTGTGGGCAGCCGCTCGCACCGGACCGCGCCCGACAACGTAACGGCCGCTGTCCGTCAGACGCTTGCGACGCCGTTCGTGTAGCTCTTCATGTTGAACGTGCCGAAGCCGTTCTGCACGGGGTCACCGGTGTTGTTGACGCAGTGCAGGATGCCGCCGCCGCCCGCGTCGTTGAGGCAGACGGTCATCAGCGAGGTGAAGACGACGCCGGGGGTGTCGGGGACCTCGTAGGCCCGATCGGTGTAGATGTCGGCGTCGAGGTTGAAGAAGCAGTAGCTGCCCAGGCCCCAGGCGTGGTGCTCGGAGACGTGGTCGCCGACCTTGTAGGCAGCGTAGCCGTTGGTGTCGCCGTGCTTCCAGGCGGACTGCGTCGGGACGTCGTAGGGGTGCTCGTTCTGGAAGAAGTAGGTGCGGCCGTGGTTGCCGTTCCAGAGCACCTCGTACTTCTGATGGTGCTCGACGAACAGGCCGTAGGCGGTGACCCGGTCGCCGTTGACGAGGAAGCCGGTGCCGGCCGGGTTGACCGACCAGCCCACCGTGCCGTCGAGGCCGTGGTCGGCACGCCAGGCCCAGACGTGGTCGACGATCACGTCGTCGCTGTCGATCTGGATGCTGACGTCGGTGCCGCCCGCGACGGCGCCGCCGATGCGGGGGAAGACGTCGAAGAGCGCGGTGGGCCGCGCGGCGTGGTTCCTCCTGCTGAACCTGTCGCCGACCCGGAGCAGGACGGGCGACCTGGGCGAGGCGGCCTCGAGGATCAGGCCGGCGACGGAGACGTCGTCCACGTCGGCGACCTCGATGAGCGAGTTGCCGTGGACGGCCTGGAGGGTGGCCAGGCCCAGGCCGAGGACGACGGTGCCGGGCCGGAGCACCAGCAGAGGGGCTGACAGCGGGTAGACACCGGGCGTGAACAGGAGGTGCTTGCCGAGGGCGAGTGCCAGGTTGATGGTGGCGGCGGAGTCGCCGGGCCGTGCCACGTGGAAGTCGGACAGCGGGACGCTGCGGCCGGCGGCCGGTCCGTGGGCCCAGGAGGTTCCGGTGCTGTTGCGGCGCAGCGCGGGCACGAACACCTGGTAGTCGCCGTGGCGGTCGACGGTCAGGAACGGCTTCTCGCGGACGGCCGGGGTGCGGTCGACGGTGGTGTACGGCGGGGTGGGGAAGGACGTGGCGGGGGCGCCCTCGACACCGACGAAGACCATGTTCCAGTTGGAGCTGGTCCAGCTGCCGATGGTGTCGTTGCGTGACAGCCACTGCTGCTGCGAGCCCGAGTCCACCTGGCCGTCCACCACGCTGTCGGCCAGGTAGCCGCCGCTGGACCACCCGTTGCCGGGCGGGCTCGGCATCAGGTTCATGTCGCCCTTGACGTGGACGCGGCGCAGCGGGCCGGCCTGGGCGACCGCCCAGCGCTCAAGGCCGTCCGGCGGCACGATGGTCAGGTTCTCGGCGGACCGCCAGAAGTCCTGGGTGCCGTTGCCGTCGAACCACTGGGCGTCGACGGTGACATGCCCGTTGATCACGACGTCCGAAGGGCTCTCGCCGAGTCCCAGGACGTGGGTGTAGAACCCGACGTTGACGTCGACGTGGTAGGTCCCCGGCTTGAAGGCCAGGGCGTACCGCTCGGTGCCGAACTGATTGGACGCCTGGGCGGCGAACACGGCGTCGACCCGGGCCTGGATCGCGGCATCGCCCATGGACGGGTCGAAGACAAGGACGTTCGAGCCCAGATCGACGGGTCTGCGCGCGGGCGGCGAGGCGAAGGCCGAGGTGGTGGCGATGCCGCCGGCCAGCGGTATCGCGGCAGCGGCGGTCGCCCCGCGAAGGACGGAACGGCGCGTGGGAATGACGGACACGGCTCTCCCTGAAGGGTGGACGGGGAAGGCGAATGCGGCTGGCCCAACCGCGAGAGAGCGCTCTCAGGGACGAAGTGAATCATTGCGGTTATGCGGCGTCAATAAACGGGACCGCCATAAATCGGTTCACCCGGCCCGCGTCCGGGGCCGCCGCGAGGCGCACTCCGTTGCGGGCGAGGCCACGCCCGTCGAGCCCGGGGCCGGGGCATCGCCAGCCCCTCGTTCCGGGACACCGCGAGCCTCGGTTCCAGGACACCGGAGTCCAGGTTCCGGGGCCCCGCGAGCCCGGTTTCCGGGCGGGCCGCAGCAGACGGGCGCGGCGTGCGATCTGCACGAGCGGGCTCCGGCAGACGGGCGCGACCTGTGACCCGCAGCGATTCCCAGGCGATTCCCGGGCGGGCCCCACCAGGCGGGCTCGGCGCGTGCGACCCGTACCGATTCCCGCGCGCCTGCCGAGTGAAGTGCCGCGCCGTGCGCCATTTGGTGCACTGCACCAAGTTGGCACAGCGCACCAAACGTGCCATCATGGGAGGCGTGACAACGTCGGAACGCCGGGCTCAGCGGCGCAACCAGGTGCTCTCCCGGGAGCAGATCATCGAGGCCGCGATCGAGCTGCTCGACTCGGGCGGCGAGGGCGTGCTGACCACCCGGGCGTTGAGCGAGCGCCTGGCCACCGGGTCCGGCGCGATCTCCTACCACGTCGGCAGACGGGACGACCTCCTGGACGCCGCGACCGAGACGGTCGTCACCGGCGCGCTGGCGACGCAACCCGCACAGGCCGGGGAGGCGCCCGCGGACGAGATCCGCGCCGCGGCGCTGGCTCTGTTCGACGCGATCGCGGAGCACCAGTGGCTCGCCACGCGGCTGACGCTTCAGATCATCCGCAACCCGGTGGGTCCTGTGACGGTGGGCATCTTCGAGAGGATCGGGGGGCAGCTGGGCGCGCTGGGTGTGCCGCGGGCCTCGTGGTTCGACGCGGCCTCCACGCTCGTGCACTACATCCTCGGAGCCGTCAGCCAGAACGCCCGCGTCGAAGGCGACACTTCCGGTGTCGAGCCCGACGCGGACCGCGGGGAGTTCCTCGGCGCCGCGTCCATGGCGTGGCAGGAACTCGCCCCCGAGGATTACCCGTTCATGCACGCCATCGCCGGCCAGATGGTGGACCACGACGACCGTGAGCAGTTCCTCACTGGCATCGCCATCATCCTCGACGGCCTCACCCGCCTCCGCTGACCTGCCCCGTCCGGCGGGCCGGCCCTCTCGCACCGGTTCCAGGAGGAACGCTCTCATGCACGACGTCATCATCGCGGGCGGCGGCCCGGTCGGCCTGTTCCTGGCCGGCGAACTCGCCCTGTCCGGCTGCCGCGTCCTGGTCCTCGAACGGGACGAGGAACCCAGCGCCCCGCTGAAGGCACTGCCGCTCGGGCTGCGGGGGCTGAACGCCGGTTCCGCCGAGGCCTTCTACCGCCGCGGCCTGCTGCCGGCCATGACGAAGGCTTCCGGCGTCGACGAGAAGAAGGTCGGCGCGGACCCCGAAGCCCTCCGGGCGCCGGCCCCGCGCGAGGTGAGCCACTTCGCGGGCATGACCCTCGACGCGGCGGACATCGACGTGGCCGCCCTCCCCGACCGGCTGCCAGGACCGGCCATGGAGGGCTTTTTGACCAGCCTGGAAGCGGTCTGCTCGGTACTGACCGAGCGGGCCGCCGTGCTCGGCGTGGAGATCGTACGGGGCGCGCCCGTCACGGCCGTGGTCCAGGACGGCCGGACGGTCACCGCGACCGCGGGCGGACGCGAGTTCCGGGCGCACTGGCTGGTGGGATGTGACGGCGGACGCAGTACGGTGCGCACGCTCGCCGGCTTCGACTTCGTCGGCACCGAGCCGCTGTTCACCGGCTATATAGCCCAGGTCGCCCTCTCCGAGCCCGAGCGGCTGCCCCTCGGGTTCAACCTGACCCCGAACGGCATGTACCTGCGGACCCCGCTGGAGGGGTACTTGGGCATGATGGACTTCGACGGCGGCACGTTCGACCGCTCCAAGCCGCTGACCCGCGAGCACCTGCAGTCGGTCCTGCGCCGCATCACGGGCACCGATGTGACACTGACCGATGTTCGTCTCGCTTCCAGCTTCACCGACCGCGCCATGCAGGCGACCACCTATCGCCAGGGGCGCGTGCTGCTCGCCGGAGACGCCGCGCACATCCACTCCCCCCTCGGCGGTCAGGGCCTCAACCTCGGTTTGGGCGACGCCATGAACCTCGGCTGGAAGCTCGCGGCGACCGTCCAGGGCCACGCTCCCGACGGTCTGCTCGACACCTACACCAGCGAGCGCCACCCCGTTGGCGCGTCCGTCCTCGACTGGTCGCGAGCCCAGGTGGCGACGATGAAGCCGGGTCCCAACGCTCCCGCCCTCCGGCAGCTGGTCCTCGACCTGATGAGCACTCCCACCGGGACGACACACGTCCACCGCAGGACGTCCGGGCTGTTCCACCACTACGACCTGGGAAGTGGCCACCCGCTCGTCGGCCGCACGGCCCCGGACTTCCGCTTCGAGGACGGCACCCACCTCGGCGACCTGATGCACGAGGGCCGGAGCGTACTGCTCGACTTCAGCGGCACTGACGGCCTGCGGACCGCTGCCGAGGGCTGGCGGGGCCGCCTGCGGTACGCGTCCGGTCCGGTACGCGACGGCCTCGGGCTGGAGGCCGTACTGATCCGGCCCGACGGTGTCGTGGCCTGGGGCGGTGAACACGCCTCCGACAGCGACACGTTCGAAGAGGCCGCGGCCCGATGGCTCGGCAGCCCGCGGCGGTAGCAGCCCACGATCCGGCGAACCGCGCACCACGACATCGACCATTGAGGGGCGATCATGACTTCCGGCATCACCCGACCCGCAACCACCGAGCACTGGGTCCGCACCTGGGGCGCCTCGCCGCAAGCGCCCGACAGCTCGGTCAGTTCCATCGAGCCGCTTGAGAACGCGACGGTGCGCCAGGTCGTGCGCGTCAGCGGCGGCGGACACCGCGTCCGCGTGCGCATCAGCAACGAGTACGGCGGGACCCCCCTGACCCTCGGCGCCGCCTCCGGCGCCGTCGCGGGCTCCGAGGGCGGGGACGGGGAGGGGAGCCCGCTAGCGGTGACGTTCAGCGGTCGGCCGTTCACGACCGTTCCGGCGGGAGCGCCCGTGCTCAGTGATCCCGTCGACATACCGGTCGCCGCCCTGTCGCGGCTGGTGATCAGCCTCTACCTGCCCGGCCGGGTCGACACCGTCACCTGCCACGGGACCTTCCACGCACTCGGCTGGACCGTCCCCGGCGACGCCACGCCGCACGCCTCAACTCCCGCGGACGCCACGCCGATGCCGGCGGGGGCCCTGCTCACGGCCGTGGAGGCGCAGACCGCCACGGCGTCGAAAGCCATCGCCGTCCTCGGTGACTCACGCGTCGACGGCATCGGCTCCACGCCCGGCGCGGACCGCCGCTGGACCGATCTGCTCGCCGAACGGCTCCTGGCCCGAGAGGGGGCGACGCCCTACGTGATCAACCAGGGCATCGGGGGCAACCGCCTCCTCAACGACGGTATCGGCACCGCCGCCGTCGCCCGCTTCGACCGGGACATCCTGTCGACTCCCGGTCTGGGTCACGTGGTTATCGCCGTGGGCAACGACGTTGTCTTCTCCTTCGCCCCGCGCACCGAGGAGACGGCCGGGTTCCTCGACATGTTTCCCGGCGCGCCCGTCACCGTGGACGACATCGTCGCGGCCCATCTCCAGCTTGCCTCCCGGGCCCGCGCGCACGGCGCCAAGGCGTACGCCGCGACCATCGCCCCCTACGGGGGCTCGGAGATGTACTCGGCCGACGGCGACAAGGCGCGTGAGCAGGTCAACGCCTGGATTCGCTCCAGCGGTGCCTTCGACGGCGTGCTCGACTTCGACGCGGTCTGGCGCGCCCCCGACGACCCGACGCGCATCCGCGACGGGCTGCACATGGGTGACCACCTGCACGGCAGTGACGCGGGGTACGCGGCTCTCGCCGAGGCCGTCGACCTCTCGCTCTTCGACTGAGCCCTGTTGCCTGATCCCTGACCGAAATTCCTGACCGAAATTCCTAACCCTGACTCCTGATCCCTGGTCCGGGATTCCCGACCCCTGATCCGGGACTCCTGACCGTGATCCCTGATCCGGGATCCCTGATCCCTGATCCCTGATCCGGGATCTGGCGGCGCCCGCGCCGAGCGGTTCGCGTGCCGGTCCGGTGCGAGCCGCCTGTCGTGGCGACGTCCGCTCGAACAGGCCACGCCCGCCGGCCTGAACTCCAGCCACAGACACGTCCGTCAAAGCCGAAAGCCGCACGGCGATCGTCGAGATCACCGTGCGGCTCCGGCCGCCTCCTCGTAGACCACGCCCGGGCGTCCGGTCAGCGACGTCCCAGGCGCGTCGAGAAAACGGGTCCACCCGCGGCGCCGCGCGGGCCGCTCCCGGGCGCCGGCGTCGTGCGGCGTCCGGGCAGCAGGCTGCCGGCCGCTCAGCCCAGGCCGGGCTTCGCGTCGCTCGTGGCGGTGACGCCCTGCGCGAACTGGACGATCTGCGCATTGGTCAGGCCCAGTTTGACGGGCACCTGGATCAGGACCTTCTGGCTCGCCTCGGACGGGAACATCAGCCATGTGGCTTCTTTGTCGCTGGTGAGCCCCAGCTGGCCCGTCCTGCCCTGCACGGTCACCTTCGTGAGGGACGCGCCGGCGGGGAACCGGGAGAGCCCCTGGAGCATGACGGCGATGCCGTTGGCGAAGGAGACGTCACCCTGGGGCGAGGGGCTCTCGTGCGTCCCCGGCGGCACGGCGACGAACTCCTCCTGGCTGACGGAGGTCACCTTCCAGCCCTTGGGAAGCGTGGAGACCTTGAACCCGACGGGCTGCGCGCCCGTGTAGGCGGCGAGCTCCAGCGTGCTCGACGGCACCGCGGGCGCGGACGACACCGGAACCCGCGAGGTGTGCCGCGCCGCCACGTCCGGCGCCTGCCCACCGAGGGGACCGGTCACCGCGGCGGTCACAGCGGCCGCCGCGACCGCGGCCGTGACGCCCACGCCCGCGATCCGCAGGCGGCGTCGGCGGTTCAGCGCGGAATGTCCGCGGGCGACGTCGGCTGCGAGCTGTTCCGTGCCGGGGTCGGGCTGTGCGGCCGTGGTACGGAGCGTTCCGAGCGCGTCGATCATGTTCTGCACGGGAGATTCCTCCATGGTGTGGTCCTGCACCTTTCAGACGTAGGCGTTCTCGTGGCGGGCGAAGTTGGCGCGGAGGCGTTCCAGGCCGCGGGCGCTCTGGCTTCTGACGGTGCCCTCCCGGCAGCCCAGTGCCTTCGCAGTGTCGGCCACGTCGAGCCCCTCGACGTACCGCAGCACGACCGCGGCCCGCATCCGGGAGGGCAGTGTGGCGAGCAGGGCGACGAGCCCCGTGTGGTCCGCGAGGTCGAGCTCGGCGAAGGCCACATCGGGAACCTCCGCGTGGGCCTGCTCGCGGCGGCGGAAGACACTGCGCCGTTCGTCTATCGTCGCGTTCACCACACAACGGCGTATGTAGGCGTCCCGGGTGTCGGGGCGAATCCGGGGCCAGGCCAGATACAGGCGGGTGAGCGCCACCTGCACCGCGTCCTCCGCCCTGTTCGGGTCGCCCGACAGCAGGAGGGTCGCCAGGCGCACGAGTTCGGTGCGTCGCCTTCGCACATACTCGCTGAATTCCAGGTCTTGTTCGCTGGTCGATCTCACAGATCTGCACCCTCCGGCGTCGGCACGTGCCACATGGACACCTCTTGTACGACGCCGCCCTCTCCCGCGTTGCACGACGCTCGAATATCTTTTCGTCGAACACCGGACGCGACGCACGCGGGGCCGGTTCCCGGCCGGTCCTCCGCCTGAGCGCACTCCCCACCGCGCACACCGCGAACTGTTCATCGCTCACTGCTCCGGGGGGCCCGAGACGAAATGGCCGTTCTTGTCATAGGGCCAGGCGTTGGCGACACATCCGTGCAGGCCCTTGATCTGCTGCATCATCACCGGCGCCGGCCTTCCCTGCCCCGGGCACGCCTGGTGCTGGAAGCCCAGGAAATGGCCCATTTCATGGTTGATGATCAGCGCCCGGTAGTCGTGGATCGGCCCGTCGAACGTGGGTGAGCCCTTGACCCAGCGTTTGAGGTTGACCACGACCCCGCCCGGTACCTCGCAGTCGTACTCGCCCGAGGTGTCCTGGTGTATCCCCGCCCAGCACAGGGCGTCGGTCGTGCCCGGTGTCGCGATTTTCACCACCAGGTCGTAGGGCTCCGAACTCACCAGCTGGAACGAGGAGGTCCCGTTGCGGGTCCAGCCCCGGGGAGCTCCGAGTATGTCCGCTATCTCGTTGGCCGCCTGGGTCGGCGACACGTCGATGCCGTCCTCGACCTCGACCTTGTAGCGGAGCAGCTTCGCCCCATGGCCGACTCTCGCACCGGATGCCTGAGCGGTTTCGAACGTGCCGGGACCGGTCGCGGGGACCTTGATCTCGGTGGGAGTCGGGCTCGGGGACGGCGGTGTCGGTGTGGGTGTCGGTTTGCGCGCTGCCGACCGGGACGGTGTGACGTGTGTCTCGCTCGCAGCGTGCGGCGGGCCGCTCGACGCGTCGCTCCGCGCCCCGTTGACCAGGAACGACGCGGTGCCCACCAGGGCCACGGCCGCCACGATGCCGAGCAGGGGCCCCCGGCGCCGGCGGGCGCGCCGATGGGAGGTCCCGTTCCGGATGTCTCCGCCGTGCGACGGCGTGGCACGCTGCCGGCGCGTGGGCGTGCCGGTCACCGAACCCCCGGCCGGGGCCCGGGGCGCGTGAGGGCAAGAGGTCCGCGCCGCGTACGAGTTCGGTACGTCATGGGCTCACGCGTTCACTGAACTCGGGGTCTCGTGCGGTGGTCGCTCTCACAGATATGCACCTCTCGTCATAGGCAGGGGTCACACGGACACCTCTTCTACGACGGCGGCGCGCCCCACGTTGCACGACATGGCAAACCGGCGTGCCGAGGGCGCCGGTCCTCGTCCGGCCGGTCCCGCTCCGACGCCCATCGGCCGAAGACCCACCGGGTTCCGGCATCCGAGGGCCGGCGCGGGGCGCTGAGCGGCTCAGCGGCGCAGGGCGCGCCGTGCGAGCCAGTTGCCGAGGAACTGGCCGGCCTGCACGATCACGACGATGGTGGCCACCGTGATGTAGACGATGGGCCAGTTGTAGCGCTGCGACCCGTAGGTGATCGCGAAGTCCCCGAGCCCGCCACCGCCGAACAGGCCTGCCTGGGCCGACATGTCCACCACCGCGACGAAGATGAAGGTGTAGCCGAGGACGATCGGACCGAGCGCCTCGGGGACGAGCACGGTCACCAGGATCGCGATCCGGCGCGCGCCCGACGCCCTGGCCGCTTCGACGACACCGGGCTCCACCGTGAGCAGGCTCTGCTCGACGATGCGGCTGACGGCGAACGCCGCCGACAGCGACAGCGCGAACGTCACGGCGTTGGTGCCGATCGTGGTACCGATGGTGTGCAGCATGAGCGGCTGGATGGCGGTCAGGAAGATCACGAACGGCACCGGCCGCACGACGTTCACCAGGATGTTCACCACCACGAACACCGATCGATTGGCCAGCAGGTTCCCCGGCCTCGTCGCATACAGCACCAGACCGAGGACCAGCCCGAGCAGACCGCCCGCCGCGACGGAGACGAGGACGATGAAGAACGTCTGCCGGATCGCCTCCTGGTAGACCGACAGGTTGTCGACGAATTCGTGCACGTCAGGATTCCTCCTCGATCAGGTCGACGCCGTCCCCGCGCAGTGTGTCCAGTGCCGCGTCCACCGCGTCGTCGGGGCCGACGAGTTCGAAGGTGAGGCTGCCGATGGGGCGTTCCTGGAGTTCGCTGATGCCGCCGAAGATGATCTCGGCGGCGACCGCGTGGTCCAGGAACACCCGGGCGACGTCGGTCTGGAAGCCCGTACGGTCCTGCACCCTGATGGAGACGATCCGGCCGGTGTGCCGCAGGCGCAGCCGTTCCAGGGTCGCCGCGGACGGGCGCTCGCGCAGTGCCGCGCCGACCAGACGCGCGGCAGCCTCGGTCTTCGGGTGCGCGAAAACGTCGTAGACCGCGCCCTGTTCGACGATCCTCCCCGCGTCGAGCACGGCGACCCGGTCCGCCACGGCGCGGATGACGTCCAGTTCGTGCGTGATCATTACGACGGTGACGCCCAGGGTGCGGTTGACGCGTCGCAGCAGGGCCAGTACCTCAGCGGTCGTCCCGGGGTCGAGTGCGCTGGTCGCCTCGTCCACCAGCAGCAGCGAGGGCTCCGTCGCCAGCGCGCGGGCGATGCCCACGCGCTGTTTCTGCCCTCCGGACAACTGCTCGGGATGGTCGTGGGCGCGGTCCAGCAGGCCCACGAAGTCCAGCAGGGCGGCGACCCTGTGGTCGCGCTCGGCCCGTCCGGTCCCGGCGACCTTGAGCGGATAGGCGACGTTGCCCGCGACCGTCCGGGACCGGAACAGGTTGAACTGCTGGAAGACCATTCCGATGTCGCGCCGCACCTGCCTGCGGTCCCGCTCGGTCAGCGCGGTGAGGTCGTGCTCGCCCACGCGCACCGTGCCGGACGTGGGCGTCTCCAGGCCGTTGATGAGCCGTACGAGTGTGCTCTTGCCCGCTCCGGACTGCCCGATGATCCCGAAGACCTCCCCTCTGCGGACTTCCGCGCTGATGCCGTCGAGTGCGACGAACTCCTCGCCGCGCCCGCCCTTGCCGGGAAACGTCTTGCGGATGTTCTCCAGGCGGACGTGGACCGCGTCAGGACGGACGGTCGGCTCGCCGCCGGTGATGTTCTTCGCTTCGGCCACGGCTACTTCGTCGCCGCCCTGGCCTGCTTCTCCACCGTCGTGAGCTCCGCACGCAAGCGTGCCGGTGCGACGGTGCGGAAGACGGCGGTACCGCTGTTGGCCTTCTGGACGCCCTTCTGGACGGAGGGGTCCTGGTAGAGGGCGGCCAGCTTCAGGTACGTGGGGTTGTCCTGGTCGGCGGCGCGGGCCACGAAGACGTTGACGTACGGTGCGGCGATGGCGCTCGACGGGTCGTCCTGGAAGATCGCGTCCGACTGCGACAGCTTCGCGCTCGTGGCGTAGTTGTTGTTGACGACCGACGCGGCAACCGAGCCGCTCTGCACCGCTCCCGCGGTCTGGGAGGCGTCCAGTGTCACCACGTCGACCTTGTGTGTCGCGATGTCCGAGGTGCTGGAGAACGCCGTGCCGCCTGCCTTGAGGGTGATCAGTTTCGCCGCCTGGAGGACGAGCAGCCCCCGCGCCTCGTTGATCGCGTCGTTCGGGATGGCCACCTTGGCACCGGCCGGCAGCGCCGCCGCGTTGTGGTATTTCAGCGAGTACAGCGGGAGCGGGTAGACGGCCGTGGCTCCGATGGGCTGGAGGTCGTCGTGCGCGCTCACGTTGTAGTTCGCGAGGTACTGGATGTGCTGGAACTCGTTGAGGTCGAGCCGCTTCTCCTTCAGCGCCGGGTTGGGCTGGCTGTAGTCGGTGAAGTTCACCAACTTCACGGTGACGCCCAGCTTCTTCTTGGCGAGCGCCGAGAACGTCTTCCAGTACGGCTGCGAACCGTCGGTGACACCGATGGTGACGGCTTTCGTGTCCCCATCGCCGCCGGTCCCGAGGACGAGGCCGACGACCAGCGCCGCGACCACGATCACCGCGCCTGCCACCAGCCAGATCACGCGCCGGCGGCTTCCTCCTCGACGCGGTGGCAACTGGGGCTCTTCCGGCGACCCGTCGGCTATGGAAGAAGTGGACATGACAATACCTCCGGAAGGCCGCGTACGCGCAGCGAAGGGGACGGGGGTGCGACAAGGGGTGTTCGAGGTGGCACGGGCTGGGGTGATACGGGCCGGGGGTGGTACCGACCGACCGCCGCGTTCGGCGACGCCACGGGAGGTGTGTGCGCCGTGCGGTCAAGTACGGCTGTGGCAGCCCGGGTTACCGGTAGAGGCCCGTGCGGAGTCGGAGGACGGCAGCGGGCGGTCCGCCCGGCCGCGTGTCAGTGACAGAGGCAGCTGGCGACGCGCGCGTAGTCGATCACACGTCGACTTGTCAGCAGCACGGGGTCCATGGCGGACACCCTAACAGTCCCGCCCGGCCGCTCGCACCGGGGTGTGATCCAGGGCCATGGCGCCGCCCGCACACACCACTTCGCGGACGTGCGGGCAGTGTCACACCGTGACCGCGACGGCGAGACCCGCCCCCGGGGAGGCCGCCGCCTCTCCGGGGCCGGGAGTGTCGTGTCGTACGGCGGGCGCCCCGGGACGCGGTGTGCGGGGCGCGGCCCGAGGCGTGATCGGGCATCGGGTACGGCGACGTGCTCGGCCGTAGTGCACGGGACGTACGGGGTCGCGGCCTTCCGCGCGGGACGCCGGGGTCCGGTGTGAGCGACCCTAGGACCCGCGGGCCGGGGCCGGAAGAGACACCGGGAACCGCAACACGACCGCAACGGCACGCAACACGCGGCAACACCGGCGCAATGCTGTGAGCGGGGTGCGAATGCCGGAGGTACGCGCACCCGCGGGTGCAGCAGGTACCGGATACGGACACGCACACCGCGGCGTCGGTAAATGCGTCGACAGCGCCCCTCGGCCCCGGCACAGTGGCCGTCCATGACGAGCAGTGAGCTGTGGAGCCGTGCGACCGCCGAACGCTACGACGCAGGGGAGGCCGAGACGTTCTCGGCCGCCGTTCTCGGACCGACCGTCGCCTTCCTCGCCGAGCTCGCCGGACGCGGCCGGGCGCTGGAGTTCGCCATCGGGACCGGACGCGTGGGCGTCCCGCTCCGAAGACACGGTGTGCCGGTGGTGGGCATCGAACTGTCCGAGCACATGGCCGCGGTGCTGCGCCGCAAGCTGGACGAGGACACACTCCCGGTGGTCATCGGGGACATGGCCACCACCGTCGTCCCGGGCGGGTTCACCCTGGTCTATCTCGTCTACAACACCATCACGAACCTGCTCACACAGGACGAGCAGGTCGAGTGCTTCCGCAACGCCGCACGTCATCTGGAGCCCGGCGGCCGATTCGTCGTCGAACTGGCCGTGCCGCCCCTGCGGTTCCTGCCGCCCGGCCAGGTCGCGGTGCCGTTCGACGTCTCCGAGCGGCATCTCGGCTTCGACACCTTCGACCTGGTCGAGCAGATGCTCGTCTCACATCACTTCACCCGCGACGGCGACGGCGGCCGCTACCGTCGAGACCAGTCCCGGCACCGGTACGCCTGGCCGGCGGAGCTCGACCTGATGGCGCGGATCGCCGGGCTGGAGAGGGAGCGTCGCGTCGGGGACTGGGACGGGGCGCCGTTCACCCAGGACTCCGCGAAGCACATCTCCGTATGGCGCAAGCCGGGCTGAACTCGCCGCGGCACCGCGTCCGGACGGTGCCGAGCCGGGCGGCGCCGGCCCCGCGCCGGTCGCCCCGCTCGGTCGGCCCGGGCCCTTCGCTACCCGTCGTGTTCCGTCAACCGCGCGGGTCCGCGGCCGATGAGCACCGCGACGACTGCGGCGCCGACGGCGAGGGCGGTGCCTCCGACGAGGAAGACGTCGTGGAAGCCCTGGACGGTGGCGGCGGGGATGCCGCCGGGATGCGCGGCGAGATAGGCGCTGGTTCCGCTCGCGGCGACGGCGCCGAGGACGGCTATGCCCAGCGACCCGCCGATCTGCTGGGTAGTGTTGACCAGTGCGCCGGCGGCTCCGGCGTCGGTCTCGTCGATGCGGGTCATGGCCGTGTTCGGTGCGATGACGAAGACGAGGCCGCAGCCGATGGCGGTGACCGCTTCGCCCGGAAGGACGTGCGCGAGGTATCCGCCGGAGACGTTCAGGCCGGCGAGGAGGAGCATGCCGCCTGCGGTGATGACCAGCCCGGCGACGGCCAGTGTGCGGGGCGCGAGCCGGCTCATCAGGCGTCCGGCGACTCCGGAGCCGACACCGACGCCGACGGCGGACGGCAGGAACGCGAGGCCGGTGCGCACGGGGCTGTACCCGCTGACTCCCTGCATGTAGTACGAGAGGAACAAGAAGATGCTGAACAGCGCCGCGCCGGAGAGCAGGCTGGTCAGGTAGGCGCCACCGCGCGACCGGTGCAGCACGATCCGCGGGGGCAGCAGCGGGTGCGCGCTGCGCGCCTCGATCACGACGAAGGCGACGAGGAGCACCACGGCCGCGATCAGCGCCTCCGATGTCACAGCAGCCGTCCATCCCTTCTCCTGGCCTTTGGTGATTCCGAAGATCAGACTCATGAGGCCGAAGGTGACCGTGAGCGCTCCCGGCACGTCGTACCGGCCCTTTCCTCCGGCTCTGCTCTCGGCGAGCACGACGGCGCCGATCACCGCGGCGATGACGCCGACCGGCACGTTGATCAGCAGGCACCAGCGCCACGACGTGTACTGCGTCAGCAGTCCGCCGACGATGAGGCCGATCGCCACGCCCGCGCCGGAGACCGCGCCGTAGACCGCGAAGGCGGTTCCGCGTCCCTTCGTCCGGGTGAAGGTGACCGAGAGGATCGCCAGGCCCGCCGGCGCCATCAGGGCCGCGAACGCTCCCTGGAGCCCGCGTGCGACGAAGAGCACCGACGCCGTCGTGGCGAGGCCGCCCAGTGCGGAGGCGGCGGCGAACCCGATCAGGCCGGTGAGCAGGACGCGTTTGCGTCCGGCGAAGTCGGCGATCCGGCCGCCGAGCAGGAGCAGACCGCCGAAGGTGAGCGCGTACGCGGTCACGACCCATTGCCGCGAGGCGTCCGAGATGTCCAGCGTCTCCTGCACCTTCGGCAGGGCCACGTTCACCACCGACGCGTCCAGCGCCAGGATCAGCTGCACCAGGGCGATCAGCCCCAGCACCCACCAACGCCATGGAACGGGCTCCGTGTCGGTGTTCGTGTCCTCGGGGCTCTCAAGCTGGGATTCCGGCATCGTTCGCATCCCTCTCGCGTCTCGCCGCCGATGACTCGCGGACCGAGACTCTAACAATGTTCGACTTGAGCAATGTTTGACTTGAGCGATGTTAGAGTCATGCCGTGTTAGAGTCAAACAACGTTAGGGTTTTGCTGAAGGAGGTCACGATGGTTCAAGTACGGCGCGGTGATGTGGTCGCCGGCGGCCTGGAGCTGCTCGACGCCGAGGGCCTGGAGGCCTTGACGACTCGCAAGCTGGCCGCCCACCTGGGCCTCCAGGCCGGCAGCCTCTATTGGCACTTCCCCAGCAAGCAGGCGCTGCTTGAGGCCATGGCCGACCAGATCGTCGCGGGCGTGGGCTCACCCTCGCCGGGAGGCACCTGGGACGAGAAGCTGGCCGAGTTCGCCCACGGGCTCAGGCGAACGCTGCGAGCGCACCGGGACGGCGGGCGCGTGGTCGCCGGTTCCTACGTCACCGAGCAGAACACCGTCGCCGTCAGCCGCGCCTGGGTCCAGGCCCTGCGCGATCACGGCCTCGCCGTGCGGGACGCGGCGTGGGGCGGGTTCGCCGTGTTCAGCTTCGTCCTCGGCCACGTCATCGAGGAGCAGGGCATGGCGGAGCTGACCCCGGAGCAGCGGTCAGCGAAGTCGGGGACCGTGCTGCCGGACGGCGACCGCCCCGACGAGGTCACCGCCGCGCTCGTCGACGCCGTACTCGCCGACCCGGACGACCGCTTCGAGTTCGGCCTGAGCCTCTGTCTCGACGGTCTCCGGCAGCGGCATACGAGCACGGCGGCGCGGACACCGGATGCCCGGAAGGCCGACTGACATGTCGTTGCTCCCCAGCGTCCGCCGGCCGCGCGAGCGGGCCATGGTCACCCTGGAAGTCCTGCGCGCCGAGCGCCTCAGCCCGAGCTTCGTCAGGGTGACGCTCGGGGGCGCCGAGCTCGGCAGGTTCCGGCCCAGCGGCCCCGACCAGGCATTCCGGATGTTCTTCCGGCGCCAGGGACAGCGGCGGCTGACGATGCCGACCTTCGCCAACGAGGCATGGATGGCGCAGCTGATCATGCAGCCGGTCAGCCGCCGGCCGTGGGTGCGCATGTACACCGTGCGGGCCATCCGCCCGCAGCTCGGAGAGCTCGACGTCGAGATCGCCCTGCACGAAGGAGAGCACGGTCCCAGCCCCGCCACCGCATGGGCGCTCAGCGCCGCCCCCGGCGATCCGGTGGGCGTCTTCGACGAGGGCTACACCTTCCGGCCCGCCCCGACGGCGCGCCGGCAGCTTCTCGTCGGAGACGAGAGCGCGCTGCCCGCCGTGCTGGCCGTCCTCGATCACGCCTCGCCGGATCTGCGGGCGGACGTCTTCCTCGAAGTCCCCACCGAGGCGGACATCCGGCCCGGCATCCACCGTCCGGAGGGCGCCGTCGTTCACTGGCTGCCGCGCGACGACCCGGCCCTGCGGCCGGGGGCGCGTGCGCTGGAGGCCGTGCGGGGCGCGGAGCTGCCGGCCCCGCCCGACTACGCGTGGGTCGCGGGGGAGTCGGCGCTCGCCACGGGCGTCCGCCGCCACCTCGTCAACGACCGCCGCCTCCCCAAGTCCGCCATCACCTTCACCGGCTATTGGCGCCACGGGCACGGCTCGCCCGGGTAGTCCGCGGCGCCAGTGCCGCGTGTACAGCTCGCTCAGGTAGTCCGCGACGTCGGCGCCGGGTGCACAGCTCGCCCGGATGGTCCGCGGCGCCGGCGCCGGGTGTCAGGAGAACAGGCGGTCGATCCACCGGTCGCGGGCCGCGACCATGTCCTTCGCGAGAGTGGTGTGCGACGCGAAGACGTCGAAGGCGTGGAACCCGCCGGGCCATACGTGGAGCTCGGCCTGCCCTCCCGCGGCCCAGATCCGGGTCGCGTAGGCGACGTCCTCGTCCCGGAAGACCTCCGCGGAACCGCAGTCGATGAAGGTCGGCGGGAGACCGGACAGCTCGGCGGCGCGAGCGGGCGCCGCGTAGACGGAGACGTCGCCGGTACCTCGGCGGGTCCCGAGCAGCGCGGTCCAGCCGGTGCGGTTGCTGCCGCGGTCCCACATGCCGACGCCGTGGATCTGCGCCGTCGAGACGGTGTCGTCGCGGTCGTCGAGCATCGGGTACATGAGGAGCTGGCCGGCGAGAGCCGGGCCGCGCCGGTCGCGGGCGAGCAGGGCGGTGCCCGCGGCGAGGCCGCCGCCCGCGCTGCTGCCGGCGATGACGAGCCGGTCCGGGGCGATGCCGAGCTCGCCCGCGTGCTCGGCCGTCCAGACGAGTCCCGCGTAGCAGTCCTCGACCGGGGTCGGGTCGGGGTGCTCCGGCGCGAGGCGGTAGCCGACGCTGACGCCGACGGCGTCATAGCGCAGGAGCCAGTCCGCGAGCACCTCGACGCCGCCCAGCGCGTCGCCGAACATCATGCCGCCGCCGTGGCAGTAGTAGAAGCCGGGCCCCGCGCCGGAGTGGCCGGCCGGCCGCACGACGCTGAGGACGACGGCCCCGCCGTCGTACGAGGAGATGGTGACGTCCCGTACGTCGAGGCCGCGCCGCGTGAGCGTCTCCCGCGCGTCGGGCCCCTGGCCCATGGCCTGCCGCATCGGCTGGATCATCTCAGGGGTGATCGTGGGCGGAAGCTGCGCGGACAGGGTGTCGAGGACGGCTTGAAGCTCCGGGTCGAAGGGCGGGCGCGGGAGCGGTGTGTCCGCCGCGCTCATCACTGCTTGCTCTCCAGGCGCCCGCCGGGCTCCGCCTGGGCGCGCAGAGCGTCCGCCGCCTTGGTCCAGGCGTCGGGATCGTCGAGGACGGCGGTACGCAGGTAGGCGGTGGTGAGGCGCTGGACGAGCTCGACGCGCTCGGGGTTCTCGTCGGTGGTCGCGGCGGCCTCGTAGCCGTTGATGCCGCCGAGTCCGTGCTCGCCGCCGAAGAGGGTGAGCAGGGTCTTGTTCGCGGGGCTCATCGTGTACACGTCGGTGAACCAGTCCGGACCGCGCGTCGACAGGGGAGACTGGTCGTGGTCGCCTGCGGCGATGAACACCGGGGCGGAGAGCTCGGTGAAGTCGGGGCGCATGAACGGGAAGTACGTCTGCGCCAGCTCCGTGAGGCTGTCCCCGTCGCCGGGGTGGGCCAGCAGGACGCCGACCGTGAAGCGGGCATCCCTCATGCTCGCGCCGGCGACGCCTGCGGTGTCGCGAACGCGTTCGCCGAGCAGCATGGCCGCGGTCTGGGCGCCGTACGAGTGGCCGGCGGCGACCAGCCGGCTCCGGTCGATCCGCCCGGCCAGGCCCGGCACGGCCTGCTCGACGAGACCGAGGCTGTCGGCGACGAGGCTCATGTCCTGCACGCGCAGCCGCCAGATGTCCGGGGTGCGCGAGTCGTCGGGGGCGAGGCCGAGCGTCTTGGAGTCCAGGAAGGTCGGCTGGACGACGACGAAGCCGCGGGCCGCCCAGTAATCGGCCAGCGGGGCGTAGTCGCGGGAGGAGAGGCTGAAGCCGTGGGCGAAGACGATCACGGGCAGGCTGTCGCCGGAGCTCGGCGCGGATACCTTCACCTGCAGGTCCTGGCCGCGGTGCGGAGCGGGGACCGTGACAGGCGAGACGGTGATGACGGGAGCCGGATCGGTCGTGGTGGTGGTGGTCATCATGGTGCTTTCTGAGAAGTTGCGAAGGCAGGGGGGTGTGTCGAGGTCGAATCCGCTATCATCGGCTAAGCGGATCAACGATCCACAACGATACGGAACACCGATCCGTTTAGCAAGCACCACGACGTGAGGACAGAACGCTGACGGCGAACAGCAGGGAACCGAGCGAGGCGAAGAGGGCCGACGCCGTGCGCAACGCGCGGACGGTGCTGGACGCCGCGGCCGCGGTGTTCGTCGAATCCGGCGTGGATGCGCCGATCCGCCAGATCGCCGCCCGTGCGGGTGTCGGCATCGCGACCATCTACCGCCACTACCCGACGCGGCAGGAACTCATCGTCGCCGTCTACGGGCATCAGGTGGAGGCCTGCGCCGCGGCCGCCCCCGAACTCCTCGCCTCTTCACCCTCACCCCGCGCGGCCCTGCGGAGCTGGGTGGGGCTGTTCGTGGAGTTCCTCACCACCAAGCACGGACTCGCCTCCGTGATGAGCTCGGACGACGGCGAGTTCGGCACCCTGCACGCCTACTTCCTCGACCGGCTGGTGCCCGCGTGCGCTCAGATCCTGGACGCGGGGATCGCCCAGCGGTCGCTGCGGACGGACATGCCGCCCGCACTCCTGCTGCGGGCCATCGGCAACCTCTGCGTCACGAGCCGGTTCGACCAGGGCGACGAAACCCAGACCATGGTCGACGTCTTCCTCGACGGACTCACCGTGACCCCCGGTCCCGACGGGGCCTAGGGGTGCGCGCCGCTCGCGAGGCGCCGCTGACACGGCTCGGTCGCCAGTCCGGCCGCCCCCGAGATCCGCATCCCCGCGGACCGGAGTGGTCTGCCCCTCCGCCATCGCGACCTCGGCCGCGCACACCCACGGCAGCCAAGGCCGGGGGCGCGGCGGTCCACTAGGGCGTTGTCTCGCCGGGCCGGGGTCTCCGGGCTACATCAGAGCTGCTCACCCACCGAGGAAGCAGACCTGCGCCCGGCGTTCCGTATGGGCCGCGCTCCTGTCCGCCGTCCCCGTTGCTACGACGCGTGACCGGCGACCGGCGACACGATCACGGCGGACGAGTGCGGAGCCGATTGCGGGGACGCCGCTCAGGGGCCCGGTCGCCGCCCAGGGTCAGCCGTGCGCGGCCGCACCGGTCGGGGCGTGGGTACCGAACTGGTGGCAGTGGTAGACGAGCGGCGCGAGGTCCTCCCCCACGCAGGCGTCGGTGACCAGGCCCGCCGCGATGGTGTGATCCCCACCCGGAAGGAACTGCTCCACCACGCACTCCACCCAGATGCTGACGCCCGCCAGGCGGGGCAGGCCCGCTTCCTCGTGCCAGGCGACGCCGGCGAACTTGTCGCCGCCCCGGCGGGCGAAGACACCCGCCAGGTCGTGCTGGCCGGCGCCGAGCACGTTCAGGGCGAAGCGATGGGTACGGCGAAGAGCGGCGAGTAGTCCGGATTTCTCGTCGAGCGCGATCATGGCCATCGGCGGGTCCATCGACAGGGAGGCGAACGCGCTCACCGTGGCGCCGTAGGGGATCTCCCCTTCCATGGTGGTGACGACGGAGACGGGCGTGGCCACCGCGGCCATCGCCCGCCGGAAGGCGGTGTCGGAGACGCGACGCGCCACAGTGCCGCTGGCGGGTGCGCTGTCGTGGTCGGACAAGATCGCTCGCTTTCAGGGTGCCGGCTGGAGGGGGCCCGGAGGCGACGCGTCCCACGCCCACGCGGAATCGGGGCCGTCCGACCGCGGAGCCGGGCGCAGGGCACGTGTGTACGCGGAGGTCGGCGCCACGCCGGTCCCCTGCCCCGGGCCCGAGCGGCCGGGCGCGGCGTGTCACGGGCCCGGAGGTGTCGCCGCCGTCCGGGAAGTGCGTTCCAGGACGTACCTGTTGAGACCGGCCTCCCCCGTGGCCCGCCGCACCGAGGACAGGAACGCCGACAACCGTGACGGGCCGGGCAGTTCGACGTACTCGGCGCAGTCACACGCCGGGGTGCCGGGGCCCCGCCGCTGCCCCTACCGGATTCCGGATCGGGCGGCCGTCAGCGGTGCTCTCCCGGCGCCGTCGAACCGCTCGGTCATGCACGCCTCTTCTGTTCCCGTGCGGTGTGCGCGGTGCCGCGGGGTACGGTGGGAGCCGGTCAGCGGTCAGCGGTCACCGCACCCGGCTGGGTTCGGTGACCTCGCCCGGGCGATCCCCTGCGGGGGTTTTCACGCGGGTTCATCCGATCTCCTCCGCGAGGGGAGGGGCCGCCGGGCCGCCGGCTTGTTCCGATCCGTCGGCGCCGCGCTGCCGCGCCGCGTGGAAGGGGCAACGCGTCATGCGTTCCTGAGGGGTGTCGGGCAGGAAGTACTGCCGCCACTCGCGGTTGGCCGGGTCGCCGTAGTTTCCCAGCTCCCGCGCCGGCTCCATGCCGTCGTAGCGGCGGATGCGGTTGCGTATGACCTCACGCGCCTTGGCGCCCCGCGGGGAGTCGGGCGCCAGCCCGTCGAACACCCAGCGCGGCTGGAATGTGATCATGAAGCCCGGGCTGTGCCGGCTGAGCCGGGTCACGTGCGCCGGGGTGTTGCAGACGACGAAGATCTCGGTACCGCCGAAGCTGAACTCCCACCAGGTGTCCTCGGGGTCGGTGGGGGTCTCCGCGGGCCACGGCTCCGGGTCCTTCTCGTGCAGGAACTGCAGGACCGACCAGAATCGTGTGAAATAGTCCTGCAACGACTCCTGTTGCTCGTCCGGCTGGAAGAAGACGACCAGCGAGGTGTCCCTGCCCAGCTCCTGGTAACAGTCGAGGTAGGCACGGAGGATGTCGACGAGCGGGCCCCAAGTGCCCTCGTCGCGCGCGCTCTCGACAAAGCCGAACCGCAGCGAGTGCTTCTTCGCGGCGGCCACCGCGAAGCTGCAGGGAAACGGGCTCTCCTGGGAGAGCAGGGTGGTGACGAGATCGTGTGCGACCGGCAGCCCCCAGGCGGGGACGTCACCGATGACGCAGTCTTCCAGCGACTGAGCCGTGCGTGAGTCCAGGGGCCGGTCGGGCCCTTCGGTGGAAGTGTGCACGAGAGGGGAACTCCATCCCGGAGAATTCGGACAACTGACAGGACCGCCACCGGAGTCCGCGGCGCGGTGGGCCCGGGGCCGGTGCGGCGCCCGCTCAGAACCGCTGGTACATCTCTTCCGGGATGATCGGCTGGTGGTAGGTGCACTCGCCGGAGAGCACCGTGGAGCCGTGCAGCCGCGTCACCGGTATGAGGAGTTTGTCGCCCTCGTGGAGTTCCACCTTGTGGGTGACGTTGTTCCAGAAGTGCATGTCGCCGCGCTCGATCATCACGAGGCGGTGCTCGTCGTGCACGTGCGTGGTCGAGGTCTCCTCGTTGCTCTCCACGAACGTGTCGAGGTCGACCTGGATGTTGTTCTCCTGGATGTGGGCGTTGATGCGCTCCGCCTTCTCCTGGTGCAGGGGGATGGCGTCGGCCCAGGTCAGCTGCTGGGCCAGGTCGTCGTCCCAGAGCTCGGCGAACCAGCGCGCGTCGGCGAAGCCCTGGTGGAAGCGCTCGATGGCACTCGGGCCCCACTGGCGTTCGAGCGGGGCCGCCAGACGCCGCGTCAGTTCCGCCAGGGAGTCGGCGGTCGTGCCCGAGCCGAGCCGGGTGAACAGGTCGGTGTGCACACCGAGTCCGTCCTCGAAGACATCGCGGAAACGCGGGCCGGTGACGGCCTCGTCGAGCTTGTGGTGGACCAGCGCGCCCAGGAACTCCGGGTAGGTCTCCCGGTTCCGGCCCAGCCAGTGCAGGTGGTTGCCGCGAGCCAGGGAAGAACCCAGGTAGAGCTGCCAGTAGGCCGCCGCGGTGGGCTTCAGGCCGGCGCCGTCGAGCAGCGCGCGGTACGTTTCGTGCAGGTCGGCCCAGTCCCGGTAGTCGTCGAGGAGGAGGAGGCGTCCGCCCGGGTGCGCGACGTCGAACTCGCCGAGCGCGGCCCGTCCCGCCGCCGCGTGGGCCGCGGGCAGGTAGGCGCTGAGCTGCAGCATGACGAACGTCGCGGAGGCTTTGCGGTCCTGCGTGGACAGCGCGGCGCGGAAGGCGGCGCCGGGCTCGGCGGTCCGGCGCTCGTAGGTCTCCCGTACCTCCTGCTCCAGGTGTCCGAGGCTGGTGCCGCCGAGCGGCTTGCGTTCGGCCTCCAGCAGGGTGAACAGGTGCTGTTCGAGCACCGGGGCGGCGAGCGCGGAGAGGATGCGGTTGCGCGTGCTGTAGAAGGCGGCGCCGTCCTGCTCCGCGGGGCCCCCGGCGACGGGCGGCAGGTAGAGGAGATCGCTGTCGTAGACGTTGCGCAGCATGCGGTGGCCGAGCAGGGCGCTGAGCTTGAGCGCCTTGGCGACGGGCATCGGCTTGCTGTAGTCGAGCCAGGCCAGGTCGTCGGGGCGCACCGGGCGCCGGTAGGGGTTCTCCTCTGTGGTCAGCTCCTCCCATTCGGCCGCCCGGAACGCGGTGTTGGCCGCGAACGCCTTGACGATGCCGTTGGTGTCGGACGGATCGAGCCCGTCCAGTATCTCCGCATGCTCCAGGGACATGGAAACCTCCCGAGGGATTGGGGCCGGGTGTGGCCTGAGGGCGGTCACGCGGGACAGGCCGCGGCCTGGGGGACGTTCCACCCGACGTGACTTAGGGTAGGCTTACCTAATTATCGGCACGCGTCAAGCCCTTCTCCTGGAGGACGGCCTCCGCGGCCGGGGGCGACGGCGCGACAACCGGCCGCCGGGCGGCTACGCCTGACGCGACGCCAAAGGCGGTCAGGGGACGCGGAACGTGGGCCGCACGGACAGCGGCGCGGGTGGATTCACCAGTGCGCGGTCATCTCGCGCGCGATGTCGGCGTGTTCGCTCGCGGCGTCGGCTGGACAGGGGTCTTCGGACCCGTCCCAACGGCGGACGGTCGCACTGATCGACGGGGGGACGGCGTCAACACGCCGTACAAGAGCGGTACATGAGACAGCGAGGGAAAGCGGGGGCCCGGCTCGGGCGGAAGGCGTCCGGCCTCCCGCCGGCCGAGCCACCGGGGTCGGCCACCTCCACACGGCGCGGGTACGCGACCGACGCCGCGGAGCGGCCCGCGTGCGGCGCCGGTCCCGCGCGGCTCGGACCCGGAGCCCCGGCTCCTCGCAAGAGGACAAGGCGACAAAGCGACAAAGCGAGAGAATCCCCGCCCCGAGGGCGGGGCGCCACGGCCGCGGGAAGGGCAGCGGCCGGGCGCGGCGCACGCGCCGGTGTCACCTCTCCCCGGTCGTCGCCTCCCCGGTCGTCACCTCTCCTCAGTCGTCGCCTCCTCGGTCGTGACCTCCTCGAACACGACGTCGGGACGCGCCTCGGCGAGGACGTCCCGGAGAGTCTGCCCGATCGCGTCCGAGTGGTCGGCGCCCTGCCCCGGGCAGCCCAGCACGACCACCAGCGCCTCGGTGTCGTCGGGCCGCAGCTGCCAGTCGGCCGCGTCACAGTCGCGCCGGCCGAGCCAGGCGAAAGGTTCGAACGTGCCGTCGGCCGCGCGCAGTCCGTACACCAGGTCGCCCGCGGGCACCGGCTTCGAGCGGGTGGAGAAGGCGGGCACGATGCGTTCGCCGCCCGCCGCCCTGGCCACCACGAGCGGACCCGGCCCTGCGGGGCCGGGGCGGTGGAGACCGATCCCGGCGCCGTACCGCAGGGTGGCCGCGGTGACCGCATCGACGACGGCTCCGTGCGAGCCGAAGCCCCGGGTGCGTACGAGTTCCCTGAGCCGCTCCCCCGCGGGGACGGAGTCGGGGTGGCCCAGCTCGGCAAGCAGTTTGCGATATCCCTCGGGCAGCGGTGACGCGTCGTCGTACAGGGCCCGCACACGGTCGGCCGACAGGCCGTCGTCGGCGAGCAGCGGGCGGTCCGAGGACAGCCGCCAGACCCTGACGTGGTGCAGCCCCAGTGCTCGGACCTCCGGTGTGACATGGACCCGCATCAGACCTCCTGGATCGTTCGGTGGATTCGTCCCTCGCGTCCCTGACCGCCGGACACCGGACCTCGGGCCGGGCCGTGCGGGCGGGGCGCGCATCCTACCGGGCGGGCCCCGCCCGTCACTTCAGACGCTTCTCCCGGTCGACGGTGCCTTCTCCCTCGACCGCTCATTGCCGGATCGACCGCTCATTGCGAGCAACCAAAAGGTTAGGCTAGCCTAACCAATCGTGTCCACTGCCTCATCCGCACCACCCGCGCCCTCTCCCCGCCCCGGCCTCTCGACGCGGTGGCCGCCGCGCCAACAGCGTTGTCGGGCCCGAGGAGAAGGAGCGGCGAGGAAGTGACAAACGCATGACAGTCGATGCGGCACGGAGGACACAAGGGGCCACCAGCCCCTCCGAGGCGCCCGGCGGCCGGGACACAGCCGGGGCCCCCACGGACCTCGAACCCACCCAGCAGGGCGTGCTGCGCTGGGCCTTCCGGCGGCGCCGACGGTGGATCGTGGGCGCCGCCCTGTTCACGTCGGTGCACCAGATGTGCGAGGCAGCGATCCCGGTCCTGATCGGCGCCACCGTCGACCACGCGCTGCACGGCGGGGGTCCGGGCGCACTGGCGCTGTGGATCGGGCTGCTCGGCGCGGTGTTCCTGGTCCTGTCCGCGGCGATGCGCCTGGGCGGCCGGTGGAACCGGCAGGGCAGCCAGGGCGCGGCGCACGACCTGCGCATGGCGGCAGCCACCCGGCTCCTCGACGCCCGGGGATTCGAGCGGACCTCCCTCAGCTCCGGCGCGCTGCTGTCCACCGCCACCTCGGACGCGCTGCGCGTCGGACTCGGCAACCGCTTCTGGGTCCTGGGCGCGGGCAGTGTCGCCGCGATCGCCTTCGGCGCCGCGGCTCTTCTGATCACGTCCGTACGGCTCGGCCTCGTCGTCCTGGTGGGACTTGTCCCGCTGCTCGTGCTGACCCAACTGCTGTCCAAGCCCCTCGCGGCGCGTGGCGGCGCGGAGCAGGCGCAGGTGGCCGAGGCCACGGCCACGGCGGCCGATCTGGTGCGCGGGCTGCGCGTACTCAAAGGGCTTGGCGCGGAGGCCGCCGCGCAGCAGCGCTACCGGGGAGCCAGCCGGTCGGCCCTGGCCGCGACCGTGCGGGCGGCGCGCTGGGACGCCGGCCACCAGGGCGTCAGCCTGCTGCTGAACGGCCTCTTCCTCGTCTGCATCACCTGGTTCGGGGCCCGGCTCGCCATGGAAGGCCGCCTGTCCGTGGGCGAGTTCGTGTCCTCCGTGGGCCTCGCGCAGTTCCTCGTGGGCCCCTGCAACGTGTTCGCCGGGGCGGTGGGCCTGCGCGCCCGGGCCCGGGGCTCGGCCAAGAGGATGGCGCAACTGCTGGGCGAGCCCTACGCGCTCACCGGGGGCGCGGGCGACGGGACACCGGAGACCGGGCGTGGCGGGCTGACCCTGGCGGGCCTGTCCCACGGGCCGCTGAAGGAACTCGATCTCCACGTCGGCGGCGGCGAGTTGGTCGGCGTCGTGGCGCCGGACCCGGTCGCGTCGGCAGCCCTCGTCGACGTGCTCGCCCTGCGGGTGCCACCGGACGGCGGCGCGATTCTGCTGGGCGGGGAGCCGCTGGCGGCCCTGTCCCTGAGCGCGGCGCGCGGCGCGGTCCTCGTGGCCGATCACGACGGCGACCTCTTCGACGGCACGATCGAGGAGAACGTCGCGATCGCCGCCGTGCCGGAGCGTGTACCGGCGGCGCTCGCCGCGGCCGACGCCGACCAGGTCGCCTCAGTCCTGCCCGGCGGTGCCGGGAGCCGGATCGGCGAGCGCGGCAGGCAGCTGTCGGGCGGTCAGCGCCAACGGGTCGCCCTGGCCCGCGCGCTCGCGGCCGACGCCCCCGTACTGGTTCTGCACGAGCCCACCACCGCCGTCGACCCGGCGACCGAGGCGCGCATCGCGCGGGGGCTGCGCGAGCTGCGCCGCGGACGCACGACACTCCTGGTGACCACGAGCCCCATCCTGCTGCGCCACTGCGACCGGGTCGTCCTCATCGGCGACGGCGCCGTGGCGGCGGACGGCGCCCACGCCGATCTGCTCCGCGACCACTCCGTCTACCGGGCGGCGGTGACAGCATGAACAACCAGGTCACCGCGCGGGGCCCGGCGCCCGTCAGCATCCGGGCGACGGACCTGCTGCCCACGGCGACGGCTCGCGAGACGCGCGCCGAACTCGTCGCCCGGCTGCGCCGGGCCCCGCTGCGTCCGCTCCTCGCCCTGCTCGTCACCGTGGCGAACGTGGTCGCGGGGCTCCTCGTGCCGCGCGCCCTCGGCCGCATCATCGACGTGGTCGCCCAGGGCGGACACGCCGTCTCGGCGATCACAGGACCGACCGCCCTGGTGGCGGCGTCCTGCCTGGCACAGGCGGTCCTGACCGGGTGGGGCGGCGCCCTGGTGGCCCGCACCGGCGAGGAGTTGCTGGCCGGGGTGCGCGAGAGCGCGCTCGGCCGGGCGCTGGCCGTCCCGACGGAACGTCTGGAGCGCTCCGGCGCGGGCGACCTGGTCTCGCGGGTCAGCAACGACGTCTCCGTACTGGCGGACGCGGTGCGCTCCCTGGTCCCCCAGCTCGCGAGCTCCGTCCTCCAGGTCGCGCTGACCTTCGTCGCGCTGATCGTCCTCGACTGGCGGTTCGCCGCGGCCTCGTTGCTCGTCGTGCCCTTGCAGGTGGTGGCGGTGCGCTGGCTGCGCAGGACCTCCCGGCCGGTGCGGGTGGCCGAGCGGCTCGCGCTCGGGGAGCAGACCCGGGCCATCCTGGAGTCCACCGAGGGCGCGCCCACCGTGCGCGCCTTCCGCCTGGAGAAGGACCGGCTGGAACTGGTGGGCAGCCGCTCACGCCGCTCACGCGACCTCGCCCTGCGCGCCACGCAGATCGGCACCCGCTTCTTCGGGAAGCTGAACGGCGCCGAGTGGACGGGGCTGAGCGCCCTGCTCGCCATCGGCTGGCTGCTCGTCCGCGACGGGGACGTGCCGCTCGGCACGGCGAGCGCGGCGGCGCTCTACTTCCATCAGCTCTTCGAGCCGGTCAACGGGCTGCTGTCGTCCTTCGACGAGGTCCAGTCGGCAGGTGCGGCGGCGAACCGCCTGGTGGGCCTGACGACCCTGGACGATCCCGACGCGCGGGAGGCCGGCCTGGCGCCCTCCCCCGGCGCCCCGTCCGCCCGCGAGTCCGCTGCCCCGCAGGCGGCGGACGGCGCGGCGGCAGGCGACGGCGACTTCGCGCGCGCACGCACCGGCGAAGGGGCGACACCGCTGCCGTCTCAACGCCCCTCCCCCGTCGGCTCCGGCGCCATCCCGGTCGCACTGGAGGGTGTGACGCACGCCTACGTTCCCGGGCACCCCGTGCTGCACGACATCGATCTGCGCCTCGCGGCGGGCGAACGGGTCGCCCTCGTCGGCACCTCCGGCGCGGGCAAGAGCACACTGGCGCGCCTCCTCACCGGCATCCACCGGCCCGCCCATGGCCGGGTCCTCCTCGGCGACCGCCCGCTGGAGAGCCTGCGCGCCGCGGAGGTGAGCACCACGATCACCCTGATCAGCCAGGAGACGCACGTGTTCGCGGGTCCGCTCCGCGACGATCTGCGGCTGGCCCGCCCCGGCGCGACGGACGACGAGATGTGGGCGGCGCTGGACACCGTCCGGGCCCGGAGCTGGGCGGAGAACCTGCCCGACGGCCTGGACACCAAGGTCGGCCAGGCCGGCCTGAGGCTGGACCCCATCCGCGCCCAGCAACTGGCGCTGGCCCGCCTGGTGCTCGCCGATCCGCCCGTGGCCGTACTGGACGAGGCCACCGCGGAGGCCGGCAGCGCGGGCTCCAGGGTCCTGGAGGCGGCGGCCGAGCGGGCCCTCCGCGGCCGTACGGCCCTCGTGGTCGCGCATCGCCTCACCCAGGCGGTCCGCGCCGACCGCGTCGTCGTGCTGGAGGAAGGCCGTATCGCCGAGTCGGGCACCCACGACGAACTGGTGGGCGCGGGCGGCGTGTACGCGGGGCTCTGGGAGGCGTGGTCGGGCGCGCGCACCTGACCGCGCGGCCGGGCGGAGGCGCCCGTCGGTGAGCGGTGCCCCCTCGCGGGACCGAGGAGGGGAGCACGGGGCATCCGGCCCCCGGCACGCCCCCGTTGCCGAACGCCGGGGCCGCCCGGTCCGCGAGCACGCTGCCGCTGCCGCCGGGCGACGGAGCGCCGCGCCTCGGCAAAGAGCAGCGTCAGCCATCCCGTCGGGGTCGCCGTCCCCCCGCGCGCCGGGTCACCGTCCCCGCGCCCGTGCGCGTACGTCCTCGGTCGCCCCGCCCCCTTTTCGGTGGCCGATCGCGAGGTGTCTCAGGCGTGTCGGGCGATGCCGCGGCGCAGGCGAGGTGTGAGCGGATACCGGCCTGGGCAGGCCGCCCATTGCCGGTGAGTGAATGGTATGACTATTATCTGTTGCACATTGATCGCTCTTGCAGATCGTTCGCAATAGATGCCTAGGGGGCTGCGCCGGTGGGAAGGGATGGCATACCGCGTTCCGCGGGTTACCGGACCCGGGGAGGCGGCGGTCCCCTCTCCCGTGAGGCGGTCTTCTCCACCTATCTGCCCGCCTTCGTGCTCTCGCTCGGGGCGGGTATCGCGGTACCCGCCGTGCCGACCCTGGCCAAGTCGTTCCATGTCGGCTTCGGTTCGGCCAGTGGCGTCGTCACGGCATTCGTCCTGGGCAACCTCGCGGGCACCGTACCGTCCGGCTGGCTCATCGACCGGTTCGGACGGCGCGCGGTACTCCTCGGCGGGCCGGTGCTGACCGCGCTGATGGCGTTCGCTGTGGTGTTCACCCACTCCTTCGGAACACTCCTGGTACTGAGGTTCTTCGACGGGGTCGCCGCGCAGATGTGGCTGATGGCGCGCCTCGCGGCGATCTCGCACGGGGCCGCGGCGAACCGGCGCGGACGCGAGGTCAGCTGGCTGTTCGGGATGAACAACTCGGGCAAGCTGGCCGGCCCCCTGGTAGGAGGGTTCCTCGCGAGCGGCGGCGGGGCACGGGCGCCGTTCGTCGCCTACGGCGCGCTGGCGATCGCCGCCCTCGTCCCCGCCTACCTCTTCGCGCAGGACACCCCGCGACGCGAGCGGAGCGAGGTGCGCCGGCCGCGGGGCGGCCGGATCGCGATGCTGCGCCGTATCGTGCTGCCGCGGCTCGTGTACTTCGGCGTCGCCCTGTTCGCGGGCCTCACCCGCGGACCCGTACAGGCCGACCTGCTCCACCTGTACGCGGCGTTCGCCTACCGCCTCGGGCCCGCCGAGATCGGCTATCTCTCGACCGCCGCCGCCGCCATCACCTTGCCCATCGGGTTCCTCAGCGGGTGGCTGATGGACCGTTACGGACGCAAGCGCACCATGGTTCCCGGCTTCACCGGTGTGGCGCTGGCCATGTGCGCGCTGGCGGCCTCCGCCCTGTTCCACCTCTCCCTGTTCTGGTACGTGGTCCTCTTCCTCGTCGGAGTGGCCGCGCAGGCGCTGACCGGCGGCTCCATCCAGACGGTCGGGGCGGACGTGGCCCCGGCGGAGGGACGCGGGATGTTCCTGGGCCTGTGGCGGTTCACCGGGCAGGGCGGACAGACCCTGAGCCCCCTTCTGTTCGCCCTGCTTGCGGCCCAGCTGGGGTACGCCTCGTCCTTCGCGTTCACAGCGGTCTCGGCGGCGGTCGTCGCGTTCCTGCTGATCCGGTACGTGCCGGAGACCGGAACCGGCCGGCCGGGCCGTGGGGCGGCCGACGCGGTGCAGCCGCCGGCGAAGGCCGGCGACGCAGGGGCCGACACGGGCTGACGAGAGCCGCTTCACACCCGGTCGCAGGACCACACCGCGCCGTGTCGCAGGACAGGTGCGCGTCACCACCGTCGCAGTAACCAGCGGAAGGACTTCCCCGCATGAACACCAGACGTTCGAGGCGCGGGCGCGCCACGGCGTGCGCGGCAGCCGCAGCCGCGCTGGCAACCGTCGCCGGCTGCACCTCCGGAGGTTCGGGCGGATCGCCCGAGGCCTCGGACACCTTCGTCTACGGCGACCCGCTCGAATCGAGTTCGTTCAACCCGCTGTTGCAGAGCCAGACCGATTCGGTGACGGAGATGGTCTTCCGCGGTCTGGTCGGCCACGGCGACGACAACCGGATCGTCCCGGCGCTCGCCACGTCCTGGACGATCTCGCCCGACGGCACGCAGTACACGTTCCACCTGCGCGAAGGGGTGCGCTGGCAGGACGGCGAACCCTTCACCGCTGCGGATGTCGCCTACACGCTCGGGGAGGTGCGCGACCCGAAGGTCAACTCCCCCTCCGCCTCCCAGTTCGACGCCGTCGACACGGTGGAGACCCCCGACGACCACACCGTCAGGCTGAAGCTGAGCCATCCGTTCGCCGGCCTGCTGGACGCACTGAGCCTGGGCATCCTGCCCAAGCACCTCCTCGCGGGCCGGGACATCACCCGGGACGCGGCGTTCAACGACAAACCCGTCGGGACCGGCCCGTACCGCATCACCTCGCGCCGCAAGGGCGACTCCGTGACGCTGCGGGCCAGTACGTACTGGTACGGATCTGACAAGCCGCACATCCGCAACATCGTCGTGCGGTTCGTGCCCGACGCCTCACAGCGTCTCGTACAGCTGCGCAACGGTGAGCTGAACGGCGCCTTCCTCGAACCGGAGGAGGTTCCGGCGGCACAGAAGATCTCCGGCCACTCCATCCTGCGGGAGCGCAACGCCGACTTCCGCGCCCTGAGTTACAACCTTCGCATCCCCCTGCTCAAGGACCGGCGGGTCCGTGAGGCGCTGGACGCCGCCATCGACCGCGGCCAACTGGTCACCTCCGTACTGCACGGCTACGGTGCTGCGGGCTACGGCCCGCTCGACCGCAGCCCCTACGCCGACACGTCCCTGCCGAAACACGCGGGCGCCGACCTCCCCAGGGTCGAGGACCTGATGACGGGCGCGGGATGGAAGAAGCAGGACGGGGTGTGGACGAAGGACGGCAGACCCGCCGCGTTCCGGCTGAGCACCTACACGAACGACCAGGTGCGCGCGGACATCGACGACCTGCTCGCCAACCAGTTCAAGAAGGCGGGCTTCCGGGTCACCACCTCGGTCCAGCCCGCCGCGTACGTTTCCTCGCACCGCTCCGAGGAGGAGGTCTTCCAGGGCGGCAACGCGGCACAGTACGACCCGGACACCGCCGTGTTCAGCTCGTTCCACTGCGGCGCGCAGGGGACGGGGAACCACGGAGCCTACTGCGACCAGCAGGTCGACAAGGACCTCGACACGGGCCGCGGCAGTACGGACACCGCCGCCCGGCGTGCGGCCTACGGGGACCTCCAGGCCCGGTTCCGCACCGACCCGCCGGAGTCCTGGCTGGTGTACCTCGACACCGTGTACGCCATGCCGAGCGGTCTCAAGGGCATCCAGCACAAACTGCTCGGGCACCATGGCGCGGGGCTGTTCGAGAACGCGCAGGACTGGCTGCTGAACACCAAGTGACGCCGCGAGAAAGCCGTTCGCCGCGCGGCGCGCGCCCTCGGCACGGGCGCGGAGCGGACCTCCACGGACGGCGTCCGTGATCCGCTTCGCCGCCGTCCGGGTGCTGCAACTGGTCCCGATGCTCCTCGCCCTGTCCTGGATCTCCTTCGCCCTGCTGGAGATCGCCTCGGGCGACGCCGCCGCCGCCCAGCTCACCGCCCGCTCCGTCATCGCCCCCACCACGACCGAGCTCGCCAGGGCGCGCCACAATCTCGGGCTCGACCAGCCGCTTGCCGTGCGGTACCTCCACTGGCTGTGGGACGCGCTCCACGGGAACCTCGGCTTCTCCTACGACACCGGTGAGCCCGTCGCCTCGGTCCTGGGCCAGGCCCTTCCCTGGACGCTGCTGCTCGTCGGCTCCTCCCTGATCCTGACGGCGGCGCTCGCCCTGGTGCTCGGCACCGCCGCCGGAGTCGTACGGACGAATCGGGCGGGCCGGTGGGCGGCACGCGCCGTGCACGCGCTCACTCTGGTGCTCGGTGCCTGTCCCGCCTTCGTGTTCGCCCTGCTGGCGATCGGTGTCTTCGCCCTGCTGCTCGGCTGGCTGCCCGCGGGCGGTGTGAGCACGCCCGGTGTCCCGGCCGGTGCCGGGCAGGTGGCCCTGCATCTGGTGCTCCCCGCGGCCACCCTCGCGGGCTCCCACCACCTCGGGGTGTTCACCCGTCTCGTGGAGACCGGTGTGGTGGAGGCCCGGGACGACCAACACGTGCTGACGGCGAGGGCGTTGGGCCTGCCGCGGCGGACCGTCACGGTCCAGCACATCCTGCGCACGGCGCTGGTCCCGTTCGTGGCGCGGGTGGGCACGTCGTTCGGTTCCCTGGTCGGCGGCTCGTACGCGGCCGAGGTCATCTTCGGCTGGCCCGGCATGGGGCGCGTCACGCTGAACGCCGCGCTGGGCCACGACTACGCGACGCTCACCGGCGTCGTGCTGCTGTCCGGCGCGGTCGTACTGGCCGTCAATCTGCTGGCGGACCTGGTCGTCGCCTGGCTCTCGCCGGCCACCCGCGAGGGGCGGGGGCGTCCCTCGCGCCGCTCGCTGCCCGCACCGGGCGAGGCCGCCGCTCCCCCGACCGAGGAGGTGCCCCATGGCGCGGGAGAGTGACGTGCCGCGTCCCGCCGGCCCCGGCGCGGCGAAAACCCGGCCGCTCGGCACCGCGGCGGACACGGCGCCCGCACCCGTCCGCGCGGAGGGGGCCGAGGGCGGGTCGGACTCCTGCCCCGGGACGGACGCGGTCCGTGCTTCCCTGCGGCGCCGGTGGCACGTGCGGGACATCCCCGTACGCCGGTGGGCGGGCCTCGCGCTGCTCGCCCTCGTCGTGCTGCTCTGCGCGTGCGCGCCGCTGCTCAGCACGTACGACCCGCAGGCCACCGGCGTCGCGGGCGAGTTGCTTCCTCCCGGCACCCCCGGCCATCTCCTGGGTACCGACCAGCTCGGCAGGGACGAACTGGCGCGGCTGCTGTACGGAGGGCGCACCTCGCTGATCGTGGGGCTCGCGGCCGCGAGTGTCGCCACGCTCGTCGGGACGGCCGTCGGCCTCGGCTGGGCCTACCTGGGCAGCGCGTCCGCCCACGCCGTCTCGACGGTGGTCGACGCCCTGCTCTCGCTGCCCCTGCTCGTGGTGGTCCTCGCCTTCCAGGCGGTCGTCCGCCCGGGCGTGACGGGCGTCGTGCTCGCCATCGGGCTGACCAGCTGGATGCGCGTCGCCCGTACGACCAGGGCACAGACCGCATCCTTGCGCATCCGCCCGTATCTCACCGCGGCACGCGGCCTGGGCGCGCGCAGGCGCGACCTGCTCCGCCACCACCTGCTGCCGGGGGTGGCACCGGCGGTACTGGCGGTCAGTGTGTTCGAGGTGGCGAGCGCCGTACTGACGGAATCCACACTGAGCTTCCTCGGACTCGGCGTGCCGCCCTCGCTGCCCACCTGGGGCAATCTGCTGAGCCGCGGTCAGGACAACCTGCTGGGCGGCCAGTGGTGGCTGGTCGCCCTGCCCGCCGCCTGCATCGTCGTCACCGTCCTGGCCGTCAATGTCGTGATCGCTCCCCGGAAGGCCACACGACCCGCCCGAGCGAGAGGCACCGCGCTGTGAGCACCTCCGTCAGCCTGTCCGTGGAAGACCTCACGGTGGTGCTCCCCGACGGTTCGGCCGCGGTCGAGGGACTGTCACTGACCCTGCGGCCCGGGCAGATCCACGCCCTGGTGGGCCCCAGCGGCAGCGGCAAGTCCCTCACGGCCCGCGCGCTGGCCGGCCTGCTGCCACCCGGCGTCCGGGCGCAGGGCCGGGCCCTGGTCACCGGCCCGGACGGGCGGTCCCATCCGCTGATCGGACCGCACGCCGAGCGGGCGGAACGGCTCAGGGGCGCGGCGCTGTCCTATGTGCCGCAGCAGACGGCGACCGCCCTGCACCCTGGCCGTACGCTCGGTGCGCAGGCGCGTGCCGTGCTGCGTGCCCACGGGCGCCGCGAGGGCTGGCCCGAGGCGGCACGCGACGCGGTGCGCTGGGCGGGGCTGGTCCTGGACGGCGGGCGCGACCCGCTGCGCTCGTACGCCCATCAGCTCTCGGGCGGACAGCGGCAGCGGGCCGTCCTCGCCCTCGCGGAACTCTGCCGCCCGTGGGTGAGCATCCCCGACGAGGTCACCACCGGTCTCGACCCGGCGACCAGGACCGCGCTGCTGCGAGCGATCCGCGAGCGCGCGGACACCAGGGCCCGCGCCGTCCTGCTGATCACCCACGACCTCGGCGTCGTCGAACGGTGGGCCGACCACGTCACTGTCCTGTGCGACGGCGAGGCCGTGGAGTCCGGCACGGTCGACCGGGTCGTGCACCACCCGCGGCACCCGTTCACCCGGCGACTCCTCGCGGACCGGCCGGAGTCCACTTCCCCGGGCCCCGCTCACCCGGCCGACACCGCCGGAACGGCTGCGGCCGCCGTCGCCACGCCACCGCCGCGCGCCACGGCGCCGTCGCACGCCCCGGGCCGGGGCCGGCCCCCGCGAAGCCAGGCAGGGACGGCGCGGACACCGGAGCGCGTCCTGACGGCGGAACACCTGCGTGTCGTCCACGCGCCGCGCGGTCGGAGGCACTCCCCCGTGACGGCCCTGGACGACATCAGCCTGACCCTCGTACGTGGCGAAGCCGTCGCCGTCGTCGGCGCGAGCGGATGCGGCAAGTCCACCCTGCTCTCCTGCCTCGCCCAGCACCAGCGGCCCACGACGGGGCTCGTACGCCGGCACCTGCCCGAGTCCGCGGGCCCGGCTCCCGTGCAACTCCTCTTCCAGGACGCGGTCTCGTCGTTCAACCCCCGGTGGACCGTGGGCCAGGTGATCGCGGAAGCACTCCGCTACCGCCCGCACGCGCAAGCGGACGCGGCGGCGCCGATCGTCCGCCTGCTGCACGACGTCGGCCTCGCGCCGCGCACGGCCGGCCTCCGGCCCGCGGAGCTGTCCGGCGGACAGGCACAGCGGGTCGCTCTCGCCCGCGCCCTCGCCGCCGCGCCCGCCGTGCTGCTGTGCGACGAACCCACCACCAATCTCGACGTCACAGCCCAGGCCCAGATCCTGCGGCTCCTCGCGCGGCTGCGCGCCGAGCACCACCTCACCTCGGTGTTCGTCACCCACGACATGGCCCTGGTGCCCCACGTCGCGGACCGGGTCCTCGTCATGGCGGAGGGCCGGGTCGTCGAAGACCTTCCCGCGGCCGCCCTGCGGGACACCCGACACCCCACCACGCGAAGGCTGCTGTCCGGGACCTGACCGACTGCGCGTGAGGTGCCGCCCGCCGGCGTGTCCGCACCGGCCGGGACGGTACCGGGCGGCGGTGAAGAGGCTGCTCGGCGGCGGGTGGGCGGAGGTACCCCCCGCCCCGCGCGAGGAGCCACCCCTTGACCCGCACAAGTAAGGTTAGGCTAATCTAACAACTCGGGGGTTCGCGGGCCTTGCGGATCTCCGGCCGTCCCGGGAGTCCGCCGCGGTGCACACCGGCGGACCGGCCACGCGGGCCGAACGCGCGGGCGTCCTCGTCGGATTCGGCCCGGCCGGGGCCGGGGGCGCCCGGCACGGCCGCGGAGTCCGACCGCACACACGACCGTCACCGTCCCTTCCACGGCTGTGCCAGAACGCGGAGTTGCGAGACTGATGACCACAGATGAAACGATCACCGTGCCGACGCCGGTGCGCCGGACCGTACCCCTTGGCGGCGACCCCGTCGCCCTCGCCGCCGGACTCCTGCGGCACGGGCTCTCCGACACGCAGGTGCTCTACGAGCGCGACGCCGAAGTACGCGTCGGCGTGGGCGTACTGGCCGAGGTGACGCTGACCGGGCGGGCCGCCGTCTCCCGCGGCCCCTGGGGCGAGTCCTCCCTCGACGCGGCGGGCGACCCGCTGGGGGCCTTCGCCCGCCTGCTCGGCGAACTGCCGCTGCCCGGCTGGTCCGGCTACGGCTGGGCCGCCTTCGAACTGGCCCACGCCCTGGCCGGGGACGCCGTACCCGCAGACGCCACCCTGATACGGGCCGTGGTGCCGAGGACCGAGGTGCGGCTGTGCCCCGGGGCAGCCGTGATCACCTCCGACACGACGCGGCAGCTCGACCTCGTCACCTCGCTGCTCACCGGCCCCCAGGCCGAAGCGGACCGCCGCGAGCCGGTCGAGGTGCCCGTCGAGACACGCGACGAGCACTATCTCGCCGCCGTCGCCGACTGTGTGCGCGCCATCAGGGCGGGAGAGCTCCAGAAGGTCGTGCTCTCCCGCGAACTGGCCGTCGACGGCCCGGTCGACTTCGTCGCCAGCTACCTCGTGGGCCGGCGCAACAACACCCCGGCACGGTCCTTCGTGGTCGACACACCCGACTTGCGCGCCTTCGGCTTCAGCCCGGAGACGGTGGCGGAGGTCGACGCCGACGGTACGGTGCGCACCCGCCCGCTCGCCGGCACCCGGGCGCGCACCGGCGACGCCGAGGACGACCTGCGGCTGCGCGGCGACCTGACGACGGACCCCAAGGAGGTGTACGAGCACGCCGTCTCGGTCAAACTCGCGCACGAGGAGCTGACGCGGATCTGCCGGCCCGGCACCGCGACGGTCCCGGAGTTCATGGACGTCAAGGACCGCGGCAGCGTGCAGCACCTCGGCTCCATGGTGACCGGACGGCTGCCGGAGGCGCGGGACTCCGGGGACGCGCAGGAGCGCGCCTGGCGTGCCTTCGGCGCGCTCTTCCCCGCCGTGACCGCATCCGGTGTGCCCAAGCGCGCGGCCTACCCCGTGCTGCGGGACCACGAACGGACGCCGCGCGGCCTGTACTCGGGAGCGGTGTTCTGCCTGGACTCCGAGGGCGCGCTCGACGCCGCCCTCGTGCTGCGCACCGTCTTCGGCGCGGGCGACCGCGTCTGGCTGCGGGCGGGTGCGGGCATCGTGAGCCAGTCGAAGCCGGAGCGCGAGTTCACCGAGACCTGCGAGAAACTCAACAGCGTGGCCCGCTACCTGGTGCGGCCCGCCACCCGCTGACCCGGTCCCTCCGGGACAGGCCGGGCACGGGGCGGCGCCCCGGCACCGGCGCGTACGGAGAGGCGGCGCGCACACTCCCAGTGGATCTGCCCTCGGGGGGGGCCCGGCCGGGGGGGGGGCCCCCCCCCGGCGGGGCCGGGGGGGGGCGCGCCCCCCCCCCGGCCCCGGCGGGGGGGCCCGGGGGGGGGGCGGCGGGGGGGGCGCCCCCCCCCCCCCCCCCGGGGCGGGGGGCGCCCCGGCCCGGACGCCTCCCGCGGCGGGCGCCGCGGGAGCGTTCGGGAGCGGACCGCTCAGCCCGACGCGAGCTCGCGGGCCAGATCCTCGGGGGACATCGAGGCGACCGCCAGGGTGAGTTCGGCGATCTCCTCCCAGCCGGGGTCGGCCGCGAGCAGCGCGCGTGCCATGGCGGCCACCGTGTGCGAGCCCAGGACGTCCTGCACCCGCACCGCGTCCGTCTGCGTCAGATCACGCAGCCTGGCCACGATCCGGGTGGCGAGCACCGAGTCCCCGCCGCCGGAGATGAAGTCGTCCTCGGGCCCCAGGTCCGGCGCCCGCAGGATCTCCTGCCACACCGTCAGCAGCAGTGCCTCCAACGCCCCGCTCGGCGCCGCGGGTCCGGCGGCCTCCCCGGCGGTCCACAGCGCGTCGGCGATCGCCGCCCGGTCCGGCTTGCCGTTGCGGTTCAGCGGCAGCGCGTCCCGTACGACGACCCGGTCGGGCACCATGTAGCCGGGCAGCCGGCTCCCGGCGTCCTCGCGCAGCGCCGCCTCGTCCGTGCCGGGGTCCGCCTCGACCATCGCACGCAGCGAACCGCCGTTCCGCTTCGAGCAGCAGGCCACCGCGCGCTTCACGCCCGGCTGGGCGGCGAGCGCCGCTTCCACCTCGCCCAGCTCGATCCGGTAGCCGCGCAGCTTGACCTGCTGGTCGGCGCGGCCGAGGAACTCCAGCACCCCGCCGGGCAGATAGCGCGCGAGGTCACCGGTCCGGTACCAGCGCAGCCCGTCGTGCTCCACGAACCGGTCGGCGGTGCGCGCGGGGTCGCCGCGGTAGCCGCGGGCGAGGCCCGCTCCGCCGATCCACAGCTCGCCCGCCGCCCACTCGGGCCTGTCACGCCCCTGCTCGTCGACGACCCGGCAGGCGACGCCGCCGAGCGGTGTCCCGTAGGGGACGGCGCGCCAGGAGGCGGGCAGCGCGTCCGGGTCCTCGACCTCGTACACCGTCGAGTGGATGGCCGTCTCCGTCGTACCGCCGAGCGCCACGAAGCGGCAGCCGGGCACCCGCGCGGCGAGCCGGCCCGGCAGGTCGGTCCCCACCCAGTCGCCGCCGAGCAGCACCAGCCCGAGCGTGTCCCCGAGCCCGCCGTCCGCCGCGTCCCCTGCCGCCACCAGCAGCATGTCCAGCAGGACGGGCACGCAGTTCAGCACCGTGACCGCGTGCTCCCGCACCAGCTTTGCCCAGGCGCGCGCGTCGCCGCGCTCCTCCTCGCACACGACGACGACCGCGCCGCCCGCGGTCAGCGCGGCGAACACGTCGAACACGGACAGGTCGAACTCCATCGCCGAGACGCCGAGGGTGCGGTCCCGCGGGCCGAGGCCGTACCGCCCGATCAGGTCCGTGACCGTGTTCATCGCGGCCTCGTGGCCGACCTCCACGCCCTTGGGCTCGCCGGTCGAGCCCGAGGTGAACAGCACATAGGCGGGCGCGAGCGCCTCGGCGGGCACGCCGTCGCCCAGGTGCGGGGCGGGCAGCGGCCCGTCGTGGCCGAGCGCGTCGGCCGGGCGCAGCACCACGACCCCCTCGCCCGCCGCCGAGGCCCGGTCGGTGACGGCGACCCGGCAGCCCGCGAGGGTCAGCACACGGCGCAACCTGGCCTCCGGCTGGTCCACGCCGATCGGCAGGTACGTGCAGCCGGCGGCGAGCACGCCGAGTACCGCGGCGACCTGCTCCGGCCCCTTGGGCAGGCTCACCGCGACGGTGTCGCCCGGCACCGTGCCTGCGGCGCGCAGCGCACCCGCCACGCGCAGCGCGCGGTCCGCGAGTTCCGCGTAGCTCCAGGTACCGGACTCGCCCCACAGCAGCGCGGGCGCCTCGGGCGTGCGCGCGGCAGCCGCGAAGAACCCGGAGTGCAGCAGCGCGCCCGGTTCCTGACGCGCCGCCGCGGTGGGTGCCGCCGTGCCGGCCGCCCCGCTGACCGCGGCGGTGTTGGCCTGCTCGCGCACCCGGCGCTGCTTCTCGGGCAGCAGGGCGCCGACGGCCGACGTCCAGGCCTCGGCGTCGTCCGTGAGCCGGTCGAGCAGCCCGAGGAAGGCGGCGAACATCGCGTCGGCGACGCCCGGCAGCAGCAGGTCCTCGCGTACGTCCCAGTTGACGAGCACTTCGCCCGCCACCTCGGTGACCTGGGCGTCGAGGACCACCTGCGGCCCCTGCGAGATCATCCACACCGGTTCGCCGAAGGCGTCGGTCACCTCGGGCGCGAACAGGTCGCCGAGCCCCAGGGCGCTGGTGAAGACGACGGGCGCGACGACCGGCGAGCCCGTCGCGCGGCCCAGTTCGCGCAGCAGGTGCACCCCGGAGAAGGCGGCGTGCCGCGCCCGCTCGTGCAGCTGGGCCTGGAGCCCCAGGGCGCGCTCGGCGAACGGCTCGGGCCGCGACACGTCGGCGCTCAGCAGCACGGAGGAGGTGAAGTCGCCGACCAGCCCCGGCACCGCCGGGTCGAGCGGCTGCCGGTCGAACAGCGGCACGTTGAGCAGGAACCGCGGGTTCGCGCTCCACGCGCCGATCACCTCGGCGTACGCGGTGGCGAACGCCACGGCGAGGGTGACGCCGTGCGCGCGGGCGCGGGCGGCGAGCCCGTCCCGCTGCCCGGCGGTCAGCCGGTGGGCGCGGCGGCCGATGCGCTCGGGGCGGCGCGCGCGGGGGTCCGTCGGCAGTTCGGGCGCGTCGGGCAGCGAGTCGAGCCGCTCCCGCCACCAGCGCGCGTCGCGCTCGACCTCCTCGGCCCCGGACTCGTCGCGTTCCGCGAGGTAGCGCCGGTAGTCGTAGGCGGGCGCCGGGGGCAGCGCCTCGCCGGTCGTGTAGGCGCGGGCCAGCTCGGCGAGCAGCAGCCGGTAGCTGCGCGCGTCGGCGGCCACCATGTCCACGTCCACGGCCACCCGGGTGCGCCCGCCGGGGAGGCGGACGAGCCCGATCCCGAAGACCTGGCCCTCCTCGATCGCGAGCGTCTGGTGCGAACGCTCCTGCCGCAGCCGTTCGAGCACGCGGTCCGCCTCGACCGGGTCCTCCGCGCGCAGGTCGGTCACGTCCACCGGCGGGAACGGGCGCTCGGGCAGCACCCGCTGCCGGCCCTCCCCGCCGACCTGGACGCGGAGCATCGGATGGCGCCGCGTCAGCTCTCCGACGGCGCGGGCCAGCCGCTCGGGGTCGACCCCGGCACCGTCGAACTCGGTGTAGAGGTGGGCCGCGACGCCACCGAGCCGCTGGCCCGGCTCCCGGCCGATCCAGTAGGCGTGCTGGAGCGGGGCGAGCGGGAACGAGCCGTCCCCGTCGCCGGGTTCTGCCGCGGACCCCGCGGGCACGGGGTCCGCCGCTGCGGCGGCCTGCGCCGGGCCGGGGTTCTCGGTGTCCGCCGCGAGCAGCAGGGTGCGCCAGTGCGCCAGGGTCGGCCGGACGGCCAGGTCGCCGAAGGAGACGTCGATGCCCTCCCGGCGCCAGCGCGCGGCGAGCCGCATGAGGCCGATCGAGTCGAGCCCCCACTCGATGAGGTTGTCGGACGCCTCGGGAGTCTCGTCCCCCTCGGTCAGCTGGGCGCGCACCTCGCCGATCAGGGCGTCGACGGTGCTGGCATCAGTCATGGAGCGTGTTCCGATCACTTGTCGCGGATGAGGTGTCTGCGCCGTCCTCCCCGGCGGCGCCCGGCGGCGCGAAGCGGCGGCGCAGACGGTCGAGCTGGCCGCCGGAGAGCGCGACCAGGTGCGGGCGCCGCCCGGCCGGCGGGGGGGGCCGGGGGGGCCCCGCCCCCGGGGGGGGGGGGCCCGGGCGAGGCGGGCGGCCCCCCCCGGCAGCATCTGGTGGTCCAGTTGGCCGCGAACAAAACCGTAGGCCCCAACATCGCCACCGTT
>NZ_JAIUKE010000006.1 GCF_020176795.1 Streptomyces sp. 8L | reverse complement strand
GGTGGGCGGGGGGGGGGCGGGCCCCGCGCGGCCCGCCCGGCCCGGGGGGGGGGGCCGGGGGCGGCGGGGGGCGCGGGGGGCGCCCCGGGGGGGGGCCCCGGGGGCCGCCCCCCCCCCGGCCGGCGGCGCGGCCGGCGCGGACCCGGCCGCGGGGGCGTCGCGCAGGTACGCGAGGAGCCCGGCCACGGCTTCGACCCAGTGGGCGGCGAGCCGTTCGACTTCCGGCGCGGGCAGCAGCTCGGGCAGGTACGTCCACGAGACACGCAGCCGGGGCTCCGCGCCGCCGCCGTCCACCGCGGCGTTGACGTCCAGTACGTGCGCCACCGGCATGGCGGGGTCGCCCGCGCCGCCGAGCGGTCCCGCCGCCGCGTCCAGCGCCCAGTCCTCGGCGCCGCCGCCGAACCTGCCCAGGTAGTTGAAGCCGATGAGCGGTTCCGGCAGGGCCGCGAGTACGGCCTCGCTCGCGCCGCCCGCGTACCGCAACAGCCCGTAGTCGAGGCCGTGGTCGGGCAGGCCGCCGACGGTCCGGCCGACGCGGGCCAGTAGCCGGCCTGCGTCGGGACCGCCCGCGGCCACCTCTTCGGGGTCGAGGTCCGACGCGTCGAGCCGTACCGGGAACGCCGTGGTGAACCAGCCGACCGTCCTCGTCAGGTCGCTGCCCGGTACCACCTGCTCCTCCCTGCCGTGCCCTTCGAGGCGGATCAGCGGCGCCGCCTCCGTACCCGTACGGGCGAGGGCCGCGACCAGCGCGGCGAGCAGGACCCGCTGGGCGTCGGTACGGCCGCCCGCGTCCACGCCGTCGAGCGTCGCCGACGCCGCGGCCCGCAGCACCTCACGCGTCAGGGCGGCGGGCACCTCCGTCACCGTCCTGCGGGTGGCGCCGAGTACGTCGCGCTCCGGCGAGAGCGGGCGGTCCGCGAGCCGGGGCGGGGGGCCCGCCAGCTGATCGCGCCACACGGCGGCCCGCTCGGCGGTGCCGGCCGCGGCCACGTCCGCCGCGGCCAGCGCCCAGGTGCGGAACGAGGTGCCGACGGGCGCGAGCCGCGCCGTACGGCCTGCGGAGACCGCTTCGTAGGCGGCAGCCAGGTCGGTGAGCAGGACCCGCCAGGACACGCCGTCGACCACCAGGTGGTGGGCGACGAGCAGCAGCCGCCCCTGCGCGCCGGGCCCGCCGTCGAACCAGACCGCGCGCAGCATCCCGCCCGCGGCGGGGTCGAGCAGGCCCGACTCCCGCCGTACGGCCTCCGCGAGGTCCTCGGGCGCGGGCAGCCCTTCGACACGGCGCGGGGGTTCGCCGGCCCCGTCGCCCGGCTGCCCGACCCGCAGCCGCAGCCGCGCGGGGCCACCGCCGCCTTCCGGGTCGGGTTCGAGCCGCGCGGTGAGCATGTCGTGGGTGCGTACAACCGCGTCGAGCGCCTGGGCCAGCCAGTCGGAGCGCGCCCCCGGCGGGGTTCTGACGACCACGGACTGCGCGAAGGCGTCGACGGGTCCGCCCCGGTCGAGCAGCCGCCGCATGATCGGCGTCAGCGGCACGGGGCCGTGCGCGGGCGCGTCGGGCGCGGCCCGGGGCACGTCGGGCACCGACTCCTCGGCGAGCGCCGCGAGGCCCGCGGGCGTGGGTGCCTCGAAGACCTGCCGCGGCGAGCACCGCAGCCCTGCGGTGCGGGCCAGCGTGACCAGCCGCAGCGAGCTGATGCTGTCGCCGCCGAGGGCGAAGAAGTTGTCGTCGGGGCCCACCGACGGCAGGTCGAGCACCTGGGCGAACAGGCCGCACAGCACCGTCTCGCGCTGCCCCTCGGGCGCCCGTCCCGCCGCCGCGACCGGCCGCTCGGGGGCCGGCAGGGCCCGCCGGTCCACCTTGCCCGACGAGGTGAGCGGCAGCGCGTCGAGCACCACGATCCACGTCGGTACGAGCTGCTCGGGCAGCACCCCGGCCAGCGCGTCCCGCAGCGCTTCTGGCGCCAGTGGACCGCCGCCGGCCTCCGGCACGGCGTAGCCGACGAGCCGGGCGCCGCCGGGGTCCTCCGTCCGCGCCACGACGGTCGCGGCGGCGACCCCGGGCAGTGCGGCCAGCGCCGCCTCGGCCTCGGCGGGCTCGACACGTACACCCCGGATCTTCACCTGGTCGTCGCCCCGCCCGAGGTATTCGAGCGAGCCGTCGGGAAGCGTCCGCACGATGTCGCCCGTGCGGTACAGCCGCGCGCCGCCGGCCGAGAAGGGGTCGGCCACGAAGTGGGCGGCCGTCAGGTCGGGCCTGCCCAGGTAGCCGCGCGCCAGTTGTACGCCGCCGAGGTACAGCTCGCCCGGCACACCGGGCGGCACGGGCCGCAGCGCCCGGTCCAGCACGTGGACGCGGGTTCCGTCCACGGGCCGCCCGATGGGCACCGTGGGACCGGTCCGTGTGCCTTCCGGCGCGTCCTCGTGGCGTGCGGCGGTGACGTCGATGGTCGCCTCCGTCGGGCCGTACAGGTTGTGCACCTCGGCCCCGAGTTCGGCGGCCCGCGCCGCGAGGCCCGCGGGCAGCGCCTCGCCGCTGCACAGCAGCCTGCGCGGCGCCGGGGACCCGCCGGGCCGTACGTCGTCCAGGTAGGCGCGCAGCATCGAGGGCACGAAGTGGGCGGTCGTGACGCCCTCGGCGCGGATCAGGCCCGCCAGGTAGCCGGGGTCCTGGTGCCCGCCGGGCTCCGCGACGACCACCCGCGCGCCGACCGTCAGGGGCAGCAGCAGCTCCCACACCGCCACGTCGAAGCTGATCGGCGTCTTGTGCAGCACGACGTCCGCCGGGCCGATGCCGTGTGCCTCAGCCGTCCACACCAGCCGGTTGTGCAGCCCCTGCCGGGTCAGCACGGCGCCCTTGGGCTCACCCGTCGAGCCCGAGGTGTAGACGACATAGGCGGGCTGGCCCTCCCGCACCGGGGCCGGGGCGGGGCCTTCGAGCCCGTCGGGGACCAGGTCGTCGAGGATGAGCACGTCGCCGCAGTCGCCGGCGGGCAGCGTCTTGGCGACCTCACGCGTCGTCAGGACGGCGACCGGCCGGGCCTGGGCGAGGACGCGGGCGAGCCGCGCCGGCGGCTGGCCGGGGTCGAGCGGCAGGAACGCCGCGCCGGTGCGCAGCACCGCGGGCACCGCCGCGATCAGGTCGGCGCCGCGGTGCAGTGCGATCCCGACGAGCCGCTCGGGCCCCGCGCCGGGGGGGGGCGCCCCCCCCCCGGCGCGGGGGGGGGGGGCCGCGCGCCCCGCCCAGTGGGGGGGGGCCGCCGGCCGGCGGCCCCCGCCGCGACCGGGGGGGCGCGGGGGGGCTGGGCCCCCCCGCCGCGCCGCGCGGCCCCCGCGCGGGGCGCGGCGCCCAGCCGCGCGATGCGGCGGTCGCGGGCCGCGAGCCAGGCGTAGTCGTGGGAGACGCCGTCCGCGGTGACGGCCGTCGCCTCCAGCGTCGCGGCGGCGGCCCGGTCGATGGCCGCGATCACGTCGCCGGGGTGCGCGGGCGCCGCGGGCCCGGTGCCGCGCGGCTCGCCGGGGAGCAGCGGGTCGAGCGCGCCGAGCGGGGCGTCGGGCCGCTCGGCGAGCCGGGCGAGCACGGCGCGCAGCCGCTCCCCGATCGCCGCGACCCGCTCGGCGCCGAGCGCGGCGCCCCGGTGGCGCAGCCGCACCGTCAGCTCGTCACCGGGCTGGACGAGCAGGGTCAGCGGGTAGTGGGTGTCGTCGGACGAGTCGATGCCGAGCAGGTCGAGCCCGCCGCGCCGGGCGGTCTCGGCCAGCTCCGCCCGGTCGGCCGGGTAGTTCTCGAACACCAGCAGGGTGTCGAAGAGTTCGCCGCCGCCCGCCTGCCGCTGGATCTCGGCGAGCCCCAGGTGCTGGTGGTCGAGGAGGGCGGCCTGTTCCTCGTGCAGGCGACGCAGCAGCCCGCCGAACGAGAGAGACGGCTCGGCCCGTACCCGTACCGGGACGGTGTTGATGAACAGCCCGACGGTGCCCTCGGCGCCCGGCAGTTCGGGCGGCCGGCCGGAGACCGTGGCGCCGAACACCGTGTCGCTCTCGCCGGTCAGCAGCCCGAGCACGATGCCCCAGGCAGCGGAGAGCAGGGTGCTGACGGTGACACCGCGCTCCCTGGCCAGCGCGGTGAGCCGCCCCGTCAGGTCACGCCCGAGCGGGAGCCGGTGCTCGGCCGCGCCGCGGTGGCCGGTCTCGGTGGCCTCGTCCACCAGCCGTGTCGGCCCCGGCAGCCCGTCGAGCGCCGACCGCCACGCGGCGGCCGCCGCTTCGGTGTCCCGCCGTGCGAGCCGGCGCAGATGTGCCCGGTACTGGCCGGCGGGCGGCGCGAGCGGTCCGCCCGCGTACCCGGCGAGCAGGTCGCGCACGAGCAGCGGCAGCGACCAGCCGTCGAAGAGCAGGTGGTGGTTGGTCAGCAGCAGCCGGTGCTCCCCCGTGCCGAAGCGCCCGAGCACGGCGCGCAGCAGGGGCGCCCGGCCCGGGTCGAAGGGGGTGGCGCGCTCGGCCTCCACCAGTTCGGCCCAGCGCCGCTCGCGCTCGCGCTCTTCGAGACCGCCGAGGTCCGCCACCCGCCACGGCACCAGCACCTCCGCGGCGAAGCGCTGCACCGGGGCGCCGCTGTCGTCGTGTCCGAAGGACGCGCGCAGGCTCTCGTGCCGGCGCGGCAGGCCGTCGACGGCGGCTCGGAGCGCCGACTCGTCCAGCCCGCCGCCGAGGCGCAGGGTCAGCTGTGCCACATAGGCGTCGGCCCCCTCGCTGGACAGCGCGTGGAACAGCAGGCCCTGCTGGAGCGGCGCGAGCGGCATGGCGTCGCCCTCGTCGGCCGGGGACGCGGCGCCGTCCGGCGCCTCCTCGCCCGGCGTGCCGTCCGCCGTGGCGACGGCCCGTGCGGCGAGCCCCGCGACCGTGGGCGCGGCGAACACGTCGCGCACCGCCAGCCGCAGACCCGCGGCGCGTGCCGCGGACACCAGCTGGATGGAGAGGATGCTGTCGCCGCCGAGCCGGAAGAAGTCGTCCTCCGCGCCCACTTCGTCCACCCCGAGCAGCCCCGCGACCAGCTCGCACAGCAGGCTCTCGCGCGCGCCGCGAGGCGGTCGCGAGATGGTCCGCCGCGGCGCGGGCGCGGGCAGCCTGGCCCGGTCGACCTTGCCGGACGGCAGCAGCGGCATGCTCGTCAGGGACGTGAAGGAGGCGGGCACCATGTGGGCGGGCAGCCGCTCCCCCACCCAGCCGCGCAGCGCTTCCTCGGTCAACTCCGCCCCGTCGGCGGCCACATGGTAGGCGGCGAGGCGCGTCGTACCGCCGTCGCGGTGTGCCACCACCGCGGCGCTGCGCACGGCCGGATGGCCGGACAGCGCCGCCTCCACCTCCTCGGGCTCGACCCGCATGCCGCGGATCTTGACCTGGTTGTCGGTCCTGCCGAGGAACTCCAGCGTGCCGTCGGGCCGTCGGCGCCCCAGGTCGCCGGTGCGGTAGAGGCGCGAGCCGTCGGCGGAGAACGGGTCGGCGACGAACCGCTCGGCCGTACGGCCCGGTTCACCCACGTAGCCGCGCGCCAGCGGCAGACCGCCCAGATAGATCTCGCCTGGCACACCGAGTGAGACCGGGCGCAGCTGCGCGTCCAGCAGATGGATGACCGTGTTCGGGTTGGCGTGTCCGATGGTGACCGCGCCGCGCTCGTGCCCCGGCCCGTAGATCTCGTGGCTGACGCCGATGGTCGCCTCGGCGGGGCCGTAGCCGTGGTAGAGCGTGGCGTCGAGGGCGGCGCGAAAGCGCGCGAAGAGTTCCGGCGTCAGGACCTCGCCGCCGCACCACACGTGCCGCAGGCACGAGAGTCCCGCCGCGTCCTCGGTGCCGAGCATCACGTCGAGCAGCGAGGACGTCAGGTAGCAGAAGGTGACGCGCCGGGTGGCGACGAGCCGGGCCAGCGCCTCCGCGTCGTGCTCGTCGCCGGGCGGGCACACGACCAGCGTGGCGCCGGTGACCAGCGGCAGGAAGATCTCGTTCACGGAGATGTCGAAGCCGAGGGGGGCCTTGAACAGCCCCGCGTCGCCGGGGCCGAAGCCCAGCAGCTCGCGCTGCCACAGCAGCCGGTTGGCTATCGCGCCGTGCCGGATCATGGCGCCCTTGGGCGTACCGGTGGAACCCGAGGTGTACATGATGTACGCCAGGCTGTCCGGTTCGAGGCGCGGCAGCTCCGGGCCCGCCACCGCACCGGCCGTATCGCCGCCGTCGGCGTCGGGCGGCTCGACGGCCGGCACACCGGACCCGGCGAACCGGGCGGGCTCCCGCGTGACCACCGCGGTGGGCTCCGAGGTGCGGACCACCTCGGCGATCCGCTGCCAGGGCCAGGCCGGTTCGAGCGGTACGAACGCCCCGCCCGCCCTGAGCGCCGCGAGCAGCGCGACCACCAGCTCCACCGAGCGCTCCAGGTGGACGCCCACGACCTTCTCGGGACCCACCCCCTGCGCCGCCAGGGCCGTCGCGAGCCGGCGCGCCCGCGTGTCCAGGTCCGCGTAGGTCACCTCGTCCTTCCCGCAGGTGACCGCGATCGCGTCCGGCGTCGCGGCGGCCCTGGCGGCGAACAGGTCCACGAGGCTGGCCGAACTGACCGGCTGGGCCGTCGCGTTGAACTCCTCCACCAGCAGGCGGCGGTCCGCCTCGGGCAGATGCTCGATGCGCGGCACGGCCCGGTCGGGGTCCGCGGCCGCCTCCTCGGAGAGACGGCGCAGCTCACGGCCCAGGCGCTCCGCCGTCGCCCGCTCGAACAGGGCGGTGCTGTAGCGGATCACGGCGTGCGGCCCCGCGGCCCGGTCGTCGTCCACGACCGTGAAGCTCAGGTCGAACTTGGCGACGTCGAGTCGCGCGGGCAGCGGTTCGTCGGCGACGCCCGGCAGCCGCAGCGCGTCCGGCGCGGCGTCCACGTACAGCAGCATGGTCTGGAAGAGCGGATTGCGGCCCAGCACCCGCGGCGGGTCGACCAGCTCCACCACCCGCTCGAACGGCAGGTCCTGGTGGTCGAACGCGGCGAGGTCGGCCTCCGCCAGCCGGGTGGCCAACTCGGCGAAGGACGGTGTGCCCGACAGGTCGGAGCGCAGCACCACCGTGTTGACGAACATGCCGATCAGGCCCGCGAGTTCGCCCGTCCCCCGGCCCGAGACCGGCGTGCCGAGCGGCACGTCGGCGCCGGCGCCGTTGCGGGACAGCAGCAGGGCGACGAGCGTGTGCCACACCGCGAACGGCGGTACCCCGAGCCGGACCGCGAGGGCGCGCAGCGCCGTGACGACGGCCCGCGGCAGGGGCACCGTCACCGCGTCGCCCGCCGGGTCGAACTCCGCGGGGCGCGGGCGGTCGGCGGGGAGCGGGATCTGGTCGGGCAGGTCGCACAGGGTCTCGGCCCAGAACGCGCGCTGGCGTTCCATCTCGCCGCCGGGCTCCGCGAGGACGCGGCGCTGCCAGCGGGCGAAGTCGGCGTACCGCGCGGGCAGCGCGGAGAATCGCGGCAGCCCGCCCGCGACGCGCGCCCGGTAGGCCTTCGCGAGATCGGTGCAGAGCACCGACTCCGACCACTCGTCGAACACCAGGTGGTGCAGGACGAAGAGCAGGACGTACGTGCCCTCGCCCTGTTCGAAGAGGGTGACGCGCAGCGCGGGCTCTTCCTCGATGCGGAAGACATGGGCGAGTTCGGTCTCGACGGCCGCGTCGAGGTCCTCGAAGTGCCCCTGGGCGGCGTCCGCCGGTGTGCCCTCGGCCACGGCGCCGCCGGGCGCCCGGGTGACGCGCAGCCCGGCGCCGCGGGCCAGTGCGTCCTCCGTGGTCAGCACCCGGTGCACGACGGCGTCGTCCTGCTCGGCGAAGAGGGTGCGCAGCACCTCGTGCCGCTCGACCACGTCGGCGAGGGCCGCGCGCAGCGCCGCCACGTCGAGCGGTCCGCGCAGAGTGCGGCCGAGTGCCACGTTGTAGTCGGCCGAGGGCCCGGTGCTCGCCCGCAGGAACCACAGCGCACGCTGCCCCGCCGTGAGCGGACCCGCGTCCTCGGCACGGTCGGCGCCGGTGACGGCGCGCCAGTCGCCCGCCGCCTCGCGCGGCGCGACGGCCGCGGCGAGCGCGGCCGGAGTGCGCAGTCGCACCACGTCCCGCAGCGACACGTCCGTGCCGAGGGCGGCCCGCAGCCCGGCGATCATCCGCGTCGCGAGCAGCGAGTTGCCGCCGAGCGCGAAGAAGTCCCCGTCCGGTGCGACGCTCCCGGCGGGCTGTTCGAGCAGCTCCGCCATCGTGTCGCGGACCAGCGCCTCGACCTCGGCGGGGGTGCGCGCGGCGGCGGGGCTCTGCGCGGCTCCGGCCGCTGTGCCGTCGCCGTGTTCCGCGCCGTCGCCGTGTTCCGCCGGCGCCCCGCCCCGTACGCCCGTTGCGCAGACGGCCGGTTCGGAGACCGGCAGTTCGGAAACCGGCGGCCCCGGGACCGGCAGTTCGGAGACGGGCAGTTCGGAGATGGGCGCGTCGGGCGCGGCGACCGCGGTGTGCAGCAGCGCGCGCAGGTCGCCGAGGAGTGCGTCGATCCGCGCCTCGGAGAACAGGGCGGCGTCGCACGTGGCCTCGATCTCCAGCTCGCCGTCGACCAGGAACGCCTCGAAGGAGAGATCGAACTGGGCGGTGCCGTTGTGCACGTTGCGCCACCGGGTGCGCAGCCCGGGCATCCGGGGGCCCGTCATGTCCTGGGTCAGGAAGAGCAGCATGACGTTGAACAGGTCGCCGCCGTGCCGCGCCGCGGTGTCCCCGGCCTGCCGCAGCCGGGCCGCGACCTTGTCGTAGGGCGCGTCCTGGTGGGTGAACGCGTCGGCGCGCACCTCGTCGGCGCGCCGCAGCAACTCCTCGAAACTGGGGTCTCCTTCGAGGCCGAGCCGCAGGACCAGGGTGTTGCCGAAGTTCCCGACGAGCGCCTGCGCGGCGCCGGTGTCGCGGTTCATGCCCGCTGAGCCGATCGGCAGATCGGTTCCCGCGCCGTGCCGGTGCAGCAGCACGCCCATGGCGGCGAGCAGCAGTGTGAACGGTGTGACGTGCCGCCCGGCGGCGAACCGCGTCAGCACGGCGGTCTCCGTCGCGGGCAGCACGACCGACCTGCGCCGGCCGCCGCGTCCGCCCGGGCGGTCGGCCGGCAGCCGCAGCGGCCCCGGCAGGTGGGCGAGCGCGCGTTCCCAGTGGTCGAGGTCGTCGCGCACCGTACGGCTCTCGCCGGCCCCGGCGGTGATCTCCGCGTACCGCGGCTCGATCGCCGCCACGGGCCGGTCGGCGCGGCCCTCGACGGCGGCCGTGTACCCGGCGCCGATCTCCGCCGCGATCACCGGCCAGGTGCCCCCGTCCCAGGCGATGTGGTGCACCACGAGACCGAGTACGTGCTCGTCGGGGCCGGTGCGCCACAGCGCCGTGCGCACGGGCCAGTCGCGTCCCAGGTCGAAGCGGTGCCCGGCGAGCCGCGCGAGCCGGGTGTCGAGGCCGCCCTCCTCGCCGTCCCCGAGGTCGGCCACCGGGAGGGGCAGGTCGTCCGGTGCGGGCGGCGGGTCGGCGATCTGCCGCGGGAGTCCGTCCGCGCCGGTGACATACCGGGTGCGCAGCACGTCGTGCCGTACCACGAGGGCCCACAGGGCGTGCCGCAGCGCGGGGACGTCGAGCGGTCCCGAGAGTGTCACGGCCAGGCACACGTTGTACGCGGCGCCGGTCGCGTCGAGGCGCTGGGCGAGCCACATGTGCCGCTGCCCGTCGCTGAGCGGCGCGGGGCCGCCGTCGGCGGGCGAGGCCGCCGCGCCGTCCTGGCGCGGCCCCGCCCGGTCCTGGTCCGGCCGACGGCCGAGCCCGCCCGCCGCGAGCCGTCGGCGTACCAGAGCACGCCGGAGCTCGGCGATGTCGTCGTTGTCCACTGCGGACTCGCCCTTCTGAAGGTTCACGTGATTCGTCTTCGCGCGTCGTGCATCGTGCGGAGGGAGGAGCGTGCGCGCCCCCCCCCCCGGCCGGCCCCCCCCCCCGGGGGCCCCCCCCCCCGCGCGCCCGGGGGGGGGGCCCCCAACCGCCCCCGCCCCCCCCC
>NZ_JAIUKE010000005.1 GCF_020176795.1 Streptomyces sp. 8L | reverse complement strand
GGCGGCCGCGCCTTTCTGACGGTTCCGGTTATGCGGCTGGGCGCGGCGGGCCGCGGGGGGGGGGCGGGGGGGGGGCGCCCCCCCCCCGGCCGCCCCCCCCGGGGGGGCCGCCCGACCGGTGCGGCAGCGGAGGCGTACGGTCAGCCGGCGCGGCTCGCCCGCCGCAGCTCGGCGCGGAGTTCCACGCCGATCGCCGCCAGCGGTTCCGGCCGGGTGAGCTGCCAGTGGGTCGAGGCGACGGAGAGCGTCCGCACCCGGCCCGTGACATGGGGCCGCCACAGCGAGGCCGGGCTCGGGTCGCGCGGTCTCACCTCCTCGGCGGCGTCCACGAGCAGCAGGTCCCCGTGGAACACCGGGGCGGGCTCCAGGCGGCGCAGCCCCGCGGAGTGGCTCCAGCTCGTGGCCACCGCCCACAGCTCGTCGGCGCTGAACCCGGCGAGCGGACCGCCTTGTTCCGCTACGAGCGCCAGTGCCTTGCGGGCCGTCAACTCCTCGTCCGCCGAAACCGGATAGCCGTTGACGGCCAGCAGCCGCGCGAGATTCAGCGCGGTGCCGCCCGTGCCCGCGGTGCCGTCGAGCCGGTGGGCCGGCATGGCGTCGAGCACCGTCAGGCTGCCGACCGTCTCGCCCGCCGACGCCAAGCGGCACGCCATCAGATGCGCCACGCTGCCGCCGAGGGACCAGCCGAGCAGGTGGTACGGGCCCGACGGCTGCTTCTTGCGTACGGCGTCGGCGTACCGGGCCGCCATGTCGTCGAGGCTTTCCGGCAGGTCGTCCGCGCCGATCAGGCTCTCCGCCTGGATGCCGTAGAGGGGCCGGTCGGGCACGTGGCGCAGCAGACCGGCGTACGACCAGGCGAGACCGGTGACCGGGTGCACGCAGAACAGCGCGGGTTCCGTGCCGGTGGCGCGCAGTGGCAGCAGCACGCCATCGGCGATCTTGGCGGGTTCCGCCGCCGCGCCCGAGTCGATGTACGCGGCGAGCGCCGCGGCCGTGGTGTGTTCGAACAGCGCACGCACCGGCAGCGGGGTGCCCAGCGCGGCGCGGGCCGCCACCACGAGGCGGGTGGCCAGCAGCGAGTGGCCCCCGAGCGCGAAGAAGTCGTCGGTGACGCCGATGTCGGAACGCGCCAGCGTGACCCTGAACAGGTCGAGCAGCCGCGCCTCCGTCTCCGTGCGGGGCTTCGCGGCGGCGGCCCGCCGCTCGGGCACCGCGTTCGCGAGGGCCCGCCGGTCGACCTTTCCCGAAGGCAGTGTCGGCAGCCGCGAGGCGATCACGATCTCCGCGGGCACCAGGTGCCCCGCGAGCCGCGTACGCGCCCATACCCGCAGGTCGCCGACGAGCGGGTCGGCCGGGTCGGAGCGCACGGCACCGAGCACCCCGCCCGCGTCGGCCTGCGCGAGCCCGGCGGTGTCCGGGGTCCCGGAGTCCGCGGTCCGGGCGGTGTTCGGGGTCCCGGAGTCCGCGGTCCGGGCGGTGTTCGGGGTCCCGGAGTCCGCGGTCCGGGCGGTGTCCGGGGTCCCGGAGTCCGCGGTCCGGGCTGTGTCCGGGGTCCCGGAGCCTGCGGTCCCGGCGCCGGGCGCGCCGTCGAGATCCGGGGCCATGTCCCCGGCGTCCGCCGCGTGCTCCTGTTCACGCGGTACGCAGAAGGCGACCAGGCGCCGGCCGCCTCCGGCGTCGGCCGGGGCGATCACCGCGGCCTGGCGGACGGCCGGGTGCTCGCCGAGCGCCGCCTCCACCTCTTCGGGCGCCACCCGCATGCCGCGTATCTTGACCTGGTTGTCGACCCGGCCCGCGAAGCGCAGCCTGCCGTCGGGCAGGCGCGCCGCGAGGTCGCCGGTGCGGTAGAGCCGGGAGCCGTCCGCCGCGAACGGGTCGGCCACGAAGCGCTCGGCCGTACGGGCCGGATCGCCGACATAGCCGCGGCCGACCAGCAGCCCTCCGATGTACAACTCGCCCACGACGCCCGTCGGCACGGGCCGCAGGAACCGGTCGAGCACATGGGCCGCGGTGTTCGGGTTGGGCCGCCCGAGGGTCGGCGGGCCGTCGTCGCCGCCCGGCCCGCGCACCTCGTGGGTGACGCCGACCGTGGTCTCGGCCGGCCCGTACCCGTGGTACATCGTGGCGCCGGTCACGGACCGGAAGCGCGCGTACAGCTCGGGCGTCAGCGGCTCGCCGCCGCACCAGACATGGCGCAGCGCGGGGCCCGCGGCCTCGGCGAAGCCCGGCACCTCCAGCATGGCGGCGAGCATCGAGGAGACGACGTAGCAGAAGCTGACCCGCTCCTCGGCCATCAGCCGCAGCAGCGCCTCGACGTCGCGCTCCTCGCCGGGCGCCGCGATCACCAGGCGGGCGCCGGTCACGAGCGGCAGCAGGATCTCGTTGATCGAGATGTCGAAGCCGAGCGGCGCCTTGAACAGGGCCGCGTCGCCGGGCCCGTACCCGAGCAGACCGGCCTGCCACAGCAGCCGGTTGGCGATCGAACGGTGCCGGATGACCGCGCCCTTGGGCGCGCCCGTGGAGCCCGAGGTGTAGATGACGTAGGCCGCGTTGTCGCCGTGCGGGGAGCGTGGCGGCGGCCCGTCGGCGGTGCTCGCCTCGCCCTGGGCGGGTATGCCGGCGCCCGCGGGTCCGACCGGCACCGGCGTAACGTCCTCCGGCAGGTCGGCACCGGGCAGGGCGCAGACGAGTCCGACCTGCGCGTCGGACAGGATCGCCCGCACCCGGGCCCGCGGCCAGGCCGGTTCGAGGGGGACGAACGCGCCGCCCGCCTTGAGCACCGCGAGGAGCGCGACGACCAGTTCCGGCGAGCGGTCGAAGTGCACGCCGACGCATCGCTCGCCGTCCACGCCGAGCGCTCTCAGCCGCCACGCAAGGCGGTCGGACCTGGTGTCCAGCTCCCGGTAGGTCAGTGACTGCCCGTCGTACCGCAGCGCCACCGCGTCGGGGTCCTGGGCCGCCGCCTGCTCGAACAGGTCGATGACGGTGGCGTCGGAGACCGGTGCGCCGGTGGAGTTCGCCAGGCGCAGCGCCTCGTGCTCCGCCCCGGTGAGCGGGTCGACGGCCGCGACGGTACGCTCCGGGGCGCCGACGGCCTCCTCGACGAGGTGGGCCAGGCGTTCCGCGATCCGCTCCGCCTGCTCCGCCGGCACCGCGTTCGGCTGGTACTTGAGGACGACGGAGAGCGGGTCGCCCGGCACGACGACGAGGACGAGCGGGTAGTGCGTGGCGTCCCAGGAGCCGCCGGAGGAGATGGTCAGGTCCGGCCCCGCCGGCATCTCGGCGCCGGGGCCGCCCGGGTAGTTCTCGTACACCACCAGCGTGTCGAACAGTGTCGGGGGGCCGGCCGCGCGCTGGATCTCGCCCAGCCCGAGGAAGGGGGCGTCGAGCAGTGCGGCCTGCTCCCGGTGGACGCGGGTGAGCAGGTCGCGGAACTCCTCGCCGGGGCGCAGGCGCACCCGCACCGGCACGGTGTTGGCGAACAGTCCCACCATGGAGTCGGCGCCGGGCAGCTCGGGCGGCCTGCCGGTGACGACCGTGCCGAACACCACGTCGTCGCGCCCGGTGAGGGCGCCGAGCAGCAGCGCCCACAGCGCCTGGACAACGGTGTTGACCGTCACGCCCCGGCTCCTGGCCAGGGCGGTCAGGCGCGCGGAGAGGTCCGCGGAGCAGGGCACGCGCACCCGCCCCGGCTCGGCGGGTGTCTCCGCGACCTCGGCGCCCGGCGCCAGCAGCGTCCCGTCCTCGATCCCGGCGAGCGCTTCCCGCCAGGTGCGGCGCGCCGCACCCTCGTCCTGTCCCGCCACCCATTCCAGGTAGTCGCGGAACGGGCGGGCCTCGGGCAGCGCGTCCGCCGCGCCGCCTGCCGCGTAGAGCGTGCCGAGGTCGTTCACCATCACCGGCACCGACCAGCCGTCGAGCACGATGTGGTGAGCGGTCAGCAGCAGCCGGTGGCGCTCGGCGCCGAGCCGTACGAGCGAGGCGCGCAGCAGCGGCGGCCTGTCCAGGTCGAACGGGAGGGCGCGCTCCGCCACCGCGTGCAGCCGCAGCTCCTCGTCCTGCTCGTCCTGCGGCAGGCCCGACAGGTCGGACTCCGCCCAGGGCATGGCAAGGCCGTCGAGCACGACGCCGACCGGCTCGTCCGTCTCCTCGGCGACGAACGCGGTCCGCAGCGCCGGGTGGCGGTCGAGCAGGGTGTCGGCGCAGCGCCGCAGCAGGGCGGGGTCGAGCGGCCCCGTGAGGTCGAGCGCGAGCTGGTAGCGGTAGACGTCCCCGGCGCCGAGCGAGGCGTGGAAGAACAGCCCCGCCTGCAAGGGTGAGAGGGGCAGCACGTCGGAGACGGTGCCGAGAGCGGCGCCGCCCGCTGTCATCGGGCCGTCCCCGGCCGAGCCCCGTCTGTCGCGCCCTGCGCGGCGTCCTCCGCCATCCGCGCGGCGAGGCTGCGCGGTCGCATGTCCCGCCAGTTCTCCCTGACGTGGTCGAGGCAGGCCTCCCTGGCCGCGGGCCCGTGCTGGACGACCCAACCGCCCGGCACCTCCGCGAAGGTGGGCCAGAGCGAGTGCTGGCCCTCTTCGTTCACGAGCACGACGAACTCGCCGTCCGGGTCGTCGAACGGATTCTCCGGCATTGCGATGGGCTCCTCACTCGGCGGGAACTCGATGGCGTGCGCTACCATCGGCGCTGGTTAGGTAAGGCTAAGCTTTGTTCATGGTCGCGGCAAGGCCGTCCACGACGTGACCGGTCATCACATCGCCGTCCGCACCACGAGGTCGCCCGCACGCCGCGCGAGGAGTCAGGGGAGAGTCAGATGACGGAAGGCCTCACGCCGTGGCCCGCGGACCGCGCACGGCACTACCGGGACGCGGGCCACTGGCTCGGCCGTCCGCTGGGCACACTGCTGCGCGAGCGGGCCGCCGAACGGCCCGCGCACACCGCGCTCGTCGCGGGTGAGCTTCGTCTCGATTACGCGGCACTCGACGCCTGGGCCGACGAGATCGCCTCGGGCCTCGTCGGGCTCGGACTCCGGGCCGGCGACCGGCTGCTGGTCCAGCTCGACAACCGGGCGGAGTTCGTCCCTCTCTGCTTCGCCTCGTTCCGCACCGGAGTCGTGCCCGTCCTCATCCCGCCGAGCCACCGCATCGCGGAACTCGACGCGCTCGCCGAGCTCTCGGGGGCGGCCGGCTACGTCATACCCGGCGCGGGCGGCTTCGACTACCGCGAGCAGGCCGAGGAGCTGCGGCGGCGGCAGCCCGGCGTCCGGCATATCGTCGTCGCGGGTGAGCCGTACGGGAGTGACGACGGCACCGTGAACCTGGCCGGCCTCCCCCGTCCGGCGCAAGCGGCCGAGTGGCCTGAGCCCGACCCGGCCGGCATCGCCGTGCTGCTGCTCTCCGGCGGTACCACCGGCACCCCCAAGCTGATACCGCGCACGCACGACGACTACCACTACAACGCGCGTGCCAGTGCGGACGTGACCGGTCTCGGTGGTGACGACGTCTACCTGGCGGCGCTCCCGGTGACCCACAACTTCACGCTCGCCTGCCCGGGGATGCTCGGCACGTTCTCCGCGGGCGGCACGGTGGTCCTGGCGCCCTCGCCGAGCCCCGAGGACTGCCTGGCGCTGATCGGCCGCGAGCGGGTGACCATGACCGCCACCGTGCCCTCGATGGTCCCGCTCTGGCTCGAAGAGGCCGCCACCGGCCGCTACGACCTCGCGAGCCTCGGACTCCTCCAGGTCGGCGGCGCCGTACTGGCGCCCCGCCAGGCCGCCGCCGTGCGCCCGGGGCTCGGATGCGCGCTGCAACAGGTCTTCGGGATGGCCGAGGGACTGCTCAACTTCACCCGGCTCGACGACCCCGAGGAGCGCGTCCTGACCACCCAGGGCCGACCCCTCTCCCCGGACGACGAGGTCCACGTCGTGGACGAGGACGGCAGGCCGGTTCCGGCCGGCGAGGCGGGCGAACTGCTCACCCGGGGCCCGTACACCATCAACGGCTACTACCGGGAGCCCGAGCGCAACCTCTCGTCGTTCACCCCCGACGGCTTCTTCCGCTCGGGCGACGTGGTGCGCCGCGACGCCGACGGCTGCCTGACCGTGGTCGGCCGCGTCAAGGACCAGATCAACCGCGGTGGCGAGAAGATCGCCCCCGCCGAACTCGAAGCGCATGTGGCCGCGCACACCGGGGTCCGCCAGGTCGCGGTCATCGGCGTATCGGACGAGACACTCGGCGAGCGCGTCTGCGTCTGCGTCGTGCCGGACGGTACGCCGCCGACCCTGCGCGCCCTCAAGCGGTTCCTGCGCGAACGGGGCGCGAGCACCCTGCTGTCCCCCGACCGCCTGGAGATCCTGGACAACCTGCCGCTCACCGCGATCGGCAAGGTGGACAAGAAGACACTGGCCGCGCGCTACGCGCCACTGCCCGACTGAGTCCCCCGACCGGCATCTCCGGCACGGGAGGCCGGAGTCGGCACGGACGGGCCGGGCGGCCCGAGGAGCACGGCACCCTCGGGGCGCCCCCCCCCCCGGCCCCCCGCCCGGGGGGGGGGGGGCGCGGCGGGGGCGGGGGGGGGGGCGGGGGGGCCGGCCGGGCCCGGCGGCGGCGGCGGCCCCGCGCGCTTGAGCCTGGCCATCCGGTGCGGAACCCGGGTTGCGCCCCGTCCGGTGGGGAACTTGGACCGCGCCCCGGCGCCCGGCACGGAACCCGAGCGGGACTCCGGCACCCGGTGGGGAACCCGGGCCGTGCCCCGGCGCCCGGTGGGAGCCCGGGCGCGGGGCCGCCAGCCCGGGCATCGCCCCCCCACCCGCTGGGCGCGCTACCAGGAGGACTTCGTCACCCCTGGCAGCTCTCCGGCATGGGCCCGGGCGCGTACGTTGACGCGGGAAAGCCCGAACTTGCGCAAGTGGCCACGCGGGCGGCCGTCAACGCTGTCACGGTTCCGCACCCGGGTCGCGCTCGCGTCCCGGGGCTGGCGGTGCAGTTCCGCCCGCGCTGCGGCCTTCTCCTCGCCCGCGGCCCACGGGGACGCCAGGACGGCCTTGAGTTCGGCGCGTCGTTGCGCGTAGCGCGCCACGATCCGCTTCCGCTTCTCGTTCTTCGCGATCTTGCTCTTCTTCGCCATCAGACACGCTCCCCGCGAGCACGGATACGGGCGACGGCGGCTTCGACGCCGATGGTGTGCACGGTTTTGACGGCACGGGCGCTCAGCCTCAGGCGGACGTGCCGCCCCTCGCCGGGCAGCCAGTAGCGCTTGTTCTGGATATTGGGGTCGAACCGGCGCGAAGTACGCCGGTGCGAGCGGGAGATCTTCTTGCCGAAGACCGGCTGGGCGCCGGTCAGCTGGCAGTGGGCGGACATGAGGGTGCTGCCTTTCTCTCCACCGAGTTATCGGTAATGGAAATCATTGTCGTATGCTACCCGCCATGGCCCGCAACGAGGTACGCCCGATCATCAAGCTCCGCTCCACCGCAGGGACCGGCTACACGTACGTGACCCGCAAGAACCGCAGGAACGACCCGGACCGGCTGGTCCTGCGCAAGTTCGACCCCGTCGCCCGACGGCACGTCGAGTTCCGCGAGGAACGCTGACCGCGTCCGCTCCGCCCGTCCGCCGGCACCCGATCGAGAGAACACACTCCATGAAGCCCGGAACCCACCCCGCCTACCGCCAGGTCGTCTTCCGCGACAAGGCCGGCGACTTCGCCATCCTCACCCGGTCCACGATGACCAGCGACAAGACCATCGAGTGGGAGGACGGCCACACCTATCCCGTGGTCGACGTCGAGATCTCCTCGGCCAGCCACCCCTTCTACACCGGCACCGCCCGCGTGCTGGACACCGCCGGCCGTGTCGAGCGTTTCGAGCGCCGCTACGGCCCGGGCGGAGGCCGCCGATGACTCCCGGCGGACCGATGCCCGTGGTGGTCGTCGCCGGACTTCACGCCGACGCCCGCCGTGCCACCGTCGAACAGCTGTTGCGTGAGGTGTCCGACAGTGTCGCGCTGCACCATGACCTGTCCGCAGGCCCGGTGGGCCCCGTGCGCCGGAGTGTCCGCGACGCCACGGGCGAGACGGGCTGGGGCGAGACGCCCCTGGTCAACGACTGCGCCTGCTGCGCCCTGCGCGAGGACCTGGTTCCCGAACTGGGACGGCTGGCCGACGGCGGCCTCACCCGCCTCGCCGTCGTGGAACTGTGGGACTCGGTGGAGCCCCGCGGCATGGCCGAGGTCATCGCCGCCCACGGCGGCGACGCCTTCCGGGTGACCAACGTGCTGACCGCCGTGGAGCCCGCCCTCGTCCTGGCCTGCCTGTCCAACGGCGACGACCTCGCGGACGCCGGACTCGCCGCGGCCACCACGGACCAGCGCACCGTGGGCGACACCTTCGCACGGCAACTGGAGTACGCTCCCGTCCTCGCCATGGCTGACGGCGCCGCCACCGGACTCGACGACCTCGCCCTTCTGCGGCAGTTGCACCCCACCGCCCAACAAGTGCGCATCGCCTCCGGCCGGTTGGGGGTCACGGCGTTCGCCGGCTTCGACGTGGACGCCGCGGCGGCCGCCCAACACCCCGCGTGCGCGCGGTTCCCCCACGACTGCGACGAGCATGGCGTCAGTACGCTCGTGTGGCGCCGCCGCCGCCCCTTCCACGCCGGCCGCCTCTACCAGGCCCTGGAGGATCTGTGCTGCGCGGCCGCCCGTAGCCGCGGCAGGTTCTGGCTGGGGGACAGGCCCGACAGCCTGCTCGCCTGGGACGCCGCCGGAGGCGCGCTGTGCGTGGAGAGCGCCGGGCCGTGGATGGCCGCGCTCCCGGATGCGGCCTGGGAGATGATGCCGGCCGCGCGCCGCACCGCGGCCGCCCTCGACTGGCACCCCGAGCACGGCGACCGCTGCCAGCACCTCGTCTTCACCTCCCCCGGCCTCGACCGGGCGGGGCTGCTCTCCCTGCTCGACTCCTGCCTGCTCACCGACGACGAACTGGCGTCCGGGCCCGGCACCTGGCCCGGACCCACCGGCTTCGACGAACTGCTCGCCCCCGCCACCTGACTTCCCGTCACCTGTTCCCCATCCCACCCACCACACACCGAGGAAGGCGTCATGTCCCGCCCCGCCAAGGCAGCGCTCCCGCGCAAGAACCGGCCCAACCCGCTCGACGCGGCCGGCATCACGTACATCGACTACAAGGACACCGACCTGCTGCGGAAGTTCGTCTCCGACCGCGGCAAGATCCGCAGCCGCCGCGTCACCCGGGTCAGCCGGCAGCAGCAGCGTCAGATCGCCACAGCCATAAAGAACGCCCGCGAGATGGCGCTGCTCCCCTACTCCAGCCGCTGACCGGCACATCACACGCCGGCTCTTCCCTCCGACGAAAGGACCGCCATGGCCGTCCCCAAGCGCAAGATGTCCCGGAGCAACACCCGCCACCGCCGCGCCCAGTGGCGGGCGAGCGTCCCGGCGCTCGTCCCCGTCACCGTCGACGGAAGCATCCACCTGGTGCCACAGCACCTGAGGAAGGCGTACGAGCGCGGCCTCCTCCGCCCCGAGGACTGACGCGGCACGGCCGTCTGCCGGGCCGGTGACCCGTCTCCTCGGACGTGCCGGGGCGGGCAAGGCCGCTCCGGCGCATCGCCCCCCCACGCCCGGCCCATCCTCGGCGGGGCCGACGCCGCGGTGGGACCGTCCGGCCTCCGGTGCCGGACCGTACGAGGGCCGCGCCTGGGCCGGTGCCCGGTTCAGCGCAATGCCGCGACCACCGCGTCGCTGGGTGAGCACCAGACAGGACGCGCCTCGCGGAGACCCGCGTCCCGCAGCGTCCGCGTATGCCATTCCACGGTGGTCGGCCTCGGCCGGCGGGCGGGGGCGTCGGCCGGTGTCCGCGGATCGCCCAGCAGGGCGAAGCGCCGGCGCGCGGGTTCCGCGAGCCCGGGGTCGTCCGCCACCGCACGCCACCACGCCGCCCAGTCCTGTGCGCCGTCGCCCCGCTCACGCTCCTTGCGTGCCTCGGTGTGGGCGCGGGCGGCGGCGTTGATACGCGGTGCGGACTCGTCCACCATGTGGTCCGCGTTGAGGAAGACGCCTCCTTCACGGAGCAGGCCCGCCAGGTGCCCGTAGAGGGTCCGCAGCGGCTCGGTGTCCAGCCAGTGCAGGGCGGTGGCCGTGAGCACCGCGTCGTAGGTGCGGCGCGGCAGGCCATCCGTCCAGCCCGGATCGGTGAGATCCGCCGTCACGAACTCCACCCGGGGATCGTCGGCGAAGGAGTGCCGCGCGATGGTGAGGAGCGCCGGGTCGAGGTCGACGCCCGTACTGCGCGCCCCGGGGAAGCGCCGCAGAGATTCGCCCGGCTGCCGGTACCCGCTCAGGTCGAGGGATGTCGTGCGCCTGTTGACAGCTGGTACGACAGGCCGCGAACGCCACTACATGCGGGGTGGTGCGAGTCCGGATGGCCTAGATGTAGTGTTGTCCGTGCTGGTGGTTCGCCCGGTGCACAGGTGCCGGACGAGGAAACAGGGAACCCGGTGGGAATCCGGGGCTGCCCCGCAGCGGTAAGTGGGAACGACCACCGATCCGCGTCTCCAGGCTCCGCGGAGCCCTGGGGCGCGGCGACGGCACTGGGCGCGACGAGCGCGCCTGGGAAGCCACGGTCAGTAGGTGCGTCGGCCTTTCGGCCGGCGTGTGCCCGCGAGTCCGAAGACCTGCCACTGGTGCGCGCGTCCGGTAACGCGCGCGCTTCGAGGCCCCGAGGGAGGGCCGCGTGGCGGTCGCGCACTCCGGCCGGGGCATGCCTCCGTTCCGGACGCGCTCTCCCGTACGCGCTGCTCCGTCTCCCGGCCTCCGGACGTACGTGAGCACGAGCGCGAGGAGACGGCATGAACCACCCAGTCCCCACCGGGGCGACCACCGGGGCGCCGCATCAGGTGCTGCGCCGGGACGGCAGCACCACCTCGTACGACCAGGACCGTGTCCGCACTGCCATCACCAAGGCCTTCCTGGCCGTCGAAGGGAGCGGAGTCGGGTCCTCCGAGCACCTGCGCCCCCAGGTCGCGGAGCTCACCGGTCAGGTCGGCGCGGCGCTGGTGCGGCGCGGCGGAACGGGCCGGGCCGCCCATGTCGAGGAGATCCAGGACCAGGTCGAGCTTGTCCTCATGCGCGCCGGACTCCAGCAGGTGGCCCGCGCCTACGTCCTGTACCGGGAACAGCGCGCCCAGGACCGGGCGAAGGAGAGCGCGGCAGCGGTCGGCGGCCCGCTCGCCGGGCCGATCGGGGTACGGGGACCGCTGGGAACCGCGCCGCTCGACGAGGAGCGTCTGACACGTGTCGTGACCGAGGCGTCCGCGGCTCTGGCCGACACGGACCCCGGGCTGGTCCTGGCGGAGGTGCGGCGCAACCTCTACGACGGCATCACCGCGGAGGAGCTCGCACTCGCCCAGATCATGGCGGCCAGGACCCTGGTGGAACGGGAACCCGCGTACGCGCACGTCGCCGCCCGGCTGCTGCTGGACAAGCTGCGGTCCGAGGCCGTCAGTGAACTGCGCGGCGACGTCCAGCAGCCCGACCAGGCGACGATGGCGGCCGACTACCCGCACTACTTCGCCGCCTACATCGAACGGGGCATCTCGGAGGAACTGCTCGCCGGGGAACTCGCGGACTTCGACCTGGCCCGCCTCGGCGCGGCTCTGAAGCCCGAGCGCGACCTGGACTTCCAGTTCCTCGGGCTCCAGACCCTCTACGACCGCTACCTCCAGCATGTCCGCGGCGTCCGTATCGAACTGCCGCAGGCCTTCTTCATGCGTGTGGCCATGGGTCTGGCGCTGCGCGAGGACGACCGCGAGCGGCGCGCCATCGAGTTCTACGAGCTGCTGTCGTCCTTCGACTTCATGTGCTCGACGCCCACGCTGTTCAACTCAGGCACCCGGCGCCCACAGCTTTCCTCGTGCTTCCTGACGACCGTGCAGGACGATCTGGAGCGGATCTTCCTGTCGCTGCGGGACAACGCACTGCTGTCGAAGTACGCCGGCGGCCTCGGCAACGACTGGACCCCGGTGCGCGGCCTGGGCGCCCACATCAAGGGCACGAACGGGCAGTCGCAGGGTGTTGTGCCGTTCCTGAAGATCGCCAACGACACGGCGATCGCGGTGAACCAGGGAGGCAAGCGCAAGGGCGCGGCCTGCGCATACCTGGAGACATGGCACATCGACCTGGAGGAGTTCCTCGACCTCCGCAAGAACACCGGTGACGACCGACGCCGCACGCACGACATGAACACAGCGAACTGGGTGCCGGACCTCTTCCTCCAGCGCGTGGAGGCCGACGGGGAGTGGACCCTGTTCTCCCCGGACGAGGTACCCGACCTGCACGACCTGTACGGCACGGAGTTCGCGGAGCGGTACGCGGCCTACGAGGCGGCGGCCGACCGCGGTGAGATCCGCGTGCACAAGCGGCTGCGGGCCGTCGAGCTGTGGCGGCGCATGCTCACCATGCTCTTCGAGACCGGCCACCCGTGGATCACGTTCAAGGACCCCTGCAACCTGCGCTCGCCGCAGCAGCACGCGGGGGTCGTGCACTCGTCCAACCTGTGCACCGAGATCACGCTGAACACCTCGATCGACGAGGTCGCCGTCTGCAATCTCGGGTCGGTCAACCTGGCCCGTCACACCGGGCCGCTCGGCCTCGACTCCGCGCGCCTCAAGGCCACGGTGGACACGGCTGTGCGGATGCTCGACAACGTCATCGACATCAACCACTACACGATCCCCGAGGCGCGCCGCTCCAACGAGCGGCACCGGCCGGTCGGGCTCGGGCTCATGGGCTACCAGGACGCCTTGTTCACCCTGCGCCTGCCGGTGGCCTCCGAGGAGGCGGTGGCCTTCGCCGACCGCAGCATGGAGGAGATCAGCTACTACGCCGTCGCGGCGTCGGCCGACCTCGCGGCCGAGCGCGGCCGGTACGAGAGCTTCGACGGCTCCCTGTGGTCGAAGGGCGTCCTTCCCGTCGACTCCATCGCCCTGGTGGCCGAGGCACGCGGCGGCGATCTAAAGATGGACACGACGACCACACTGGACTGGGACGGCCTGCGGGCCCGGGTCCGCGAGGTCGGTGTGCGCAACTCCAACATCATGGCGATCGCCCCCACCGCGACCATCGCCAACATCACCGGGGTCAACCAGTCGATCGAGCCGCTGTTCCGCAACCTCTTCGTCAAGGCGAACATGTCGGGCGACTTCACCGTCGTCAACCCGTACCTGGTGCGCGACCTCAAGGAGCGCGGCCTCTGGGACGACGTGATGATCAGCGACCTGAAGTACCACGACGGCAGCCTCGGCCCCATCTCGCGCGTGCCCGCCGACCTCAAGGCGCTCTACGCGACCGCGTTCGAGATCGAGCCGAAGTGGCTGGTACGGGCCGCGTCCGGGCGGCAGAAGTGGCTCGACCAGGCCCAGTCGCTGAACCTGTACCTCGCGGAGCCCAGCGGCCGGAAGCTCGACGAGCTCTACCGCTCCGCCTGGCGCGCCGGGCTCAAGACCACGTACTACCTGCGGGCGCAGAGCGCGACCCATGTCGAGAAGAGCACCCTGGCCACGACGGACGGGAAGCTGAACGCCGTGCCGGTCTCCGCGCCCGTCCCGGTGCCCGCGCCGTCGGCCGTTCCCTCCCCCGTACCGGCCGCCTGCTCGATCGACGACCCCGACTGTGAAGCGTGCCAGTGACCCGGACTGACACCGCCGTCTCAGCATTCGCACGTCAACTCTCCAAGGACACCCCATGATTGACCAGCACAGCACCGCCACGGCCACGCCGGGGACCGCACCCCAGGTGGACCCGACGGGCCTCGGAGCCATCGACCGCGACGCCGCCCGCGTCAGTGTCGAGGACAAGGCGATGATCAACTCTCGCGCGGACGTGAACCAGCTCCTGCCTCTCAAGTACTCCTGGGCCTGGGAGAAGTACCTCGCCGGCTGCAACAACCACTGGATGCCCACCGAGGTCTCCATGCAGGCCGACCTCGCCCTGTGGAAGTCGCCGGACGGCCTGACCGAGGACGAGCGGCACGCCATCAAGCGCAACCTCGGCTTCTTCGCCACCTCGGAGTCCCTGGTCGCCAACAACCTCGTCCTCGCGGTCTACCGGCACCTGACCAACCCCGAGTGCCGGCAGTACCTGCTGCGGCAGGCGTTCGAGGAGGCCGTGCACACCCACACCTTCGAGTACATCTGCGAGAGCCTCGGCCTGGACGAGGGCGAGATGTTCAACATGTACCGCGAGGTGCCCTCCATCACGGACAAGGCGGCCTGGGCGCTTCAGTTCACCGACCACCTGGCCGACCCCGGGTTCACCACCGGCACCCCCGAGAACGACCGCCAGTTCCTGCGCTGCCTCATCGCCTTCTATGTGGTCTTCGAAGGCATGTGGTTCTACACGGGGTTCGCCCAGATCCTGTCGTTCGGCCGCCGCAACAAGATGGTCGGCATCGCCGAGCAGTACCAGTACATCCTGCGCGACGAGTCGATCCACCTGAACTTCGGCATCGACTGCGTCAACCAGATCAAGATCGAGAACCCGCATCTGTGGACCGAGGAGTTCCAGGCCGAGATCCGCACCATGCTCACCGAGGCGTGCGAGCTGGAGATCGCCTACGGCCGTGATGTGATGCCGCGCGGCATCCTCGGGCTCAACTCGGAACTGTGCGACGAGTACCTGCGGTTCATCACCAACCGCCGATGCGCCCAGATCGGGCTCGCCCCGGTCTACCCGCCCGCGGAGAACCCCTTCCCGTGGATGAGCGAGGCGATGGACCTGAAGAAGGAGAAGAACTTCTTCGAGACCCGGGTCATCGAGTACCAGAACGGCGGCTCGCTCGACTGGGACTGAGCGAACGGGCCCCGGCCGAAACGGGGCAGCCGAGACGGGGCAGCCGGTCCCGGCGCCGTGGGGCGCGGGGGCCGCGAAGCCCTGCGCGGCCGAGCCCGAGCCGGCGGTGGCCGGTGGTGACCAGGTCGTCCGGCCGATGGGCCCGGTGCGCATAATGGGCGCGTACGAGGCGACGGGAACCAGGAAGCCGGTGTGACTCCGGCGCGGTCCCGCCACTGTGACCGGGGAGCGGTCCTCCTGCGTGCCACTGCCCGCGTCCGCGGGTGGGAAGGCGGGGGGCGGGCGACGATCCGGGAGCCAGGAGACTGACCCGTCGCCGGTCTGACAGCAGGGGCGAGGACACCCCGGAATGGATCGACTGTGACGACGCATGCTCTCGGGCACCGGCCCGTGCACCGGCCAGGACCCGGCAGGCGGGGGGTGCTCGCGGGAGGCGGCGCCCTGGCCCTGGCCGCGTCGGGCCTGCTCGCCGGCTGCGGTGCGGACGGCGGGGACGGGGGGAAGAGCGACCGGTTCCGTGCGGCTTTCACGTCCGGCGGTTCCGAGGAGACCCTCGACCCGCACGTCGCCCCGAACTTCGTGGACCAGGCGCGCGCGAAGGCCCTGTACGACACGCTCGGTACGTACAACGACGACATGTCCGTCCGCCCGCGGCTCGCGGAGTCGTGGGAGAGCGACGCCTCCGGCACCCGGTGGCGCATACGCCTGCGCAAGGCGGCGTTCCACGACGGCAAGCCGGTCACGGCCGCGGACGTCCTCTACAGCTACCGCCGCGCGGGGGGCCCCGCCACGGGGTCGGCCTCTCAGGTGCTGCTCTCCGCCGTCGACTTCACCGCCACCAAGGCCGACGGCACCCGGTCCGTCGTCTTCGCGCTGAAGGCCCCCAACTTCGAGTTCCCCACCGTCTTCGCCGGGCCGGGCACCGAGATCATCCCGGACGGGACGACGACTTTCCGCAAGCCCGTCGGCTCCGGGCCCTTCACCTATGTGTCGTTCACGCCCGGCGGCACCGCCCGCTACCGTCGCTGGGCGGACCACTGGGACGGCGCCCCGCACATCGCCGAACTGGAGATCGTCCCCGCGAACGGGGAGTCGGCCCGGCTCAACGCGCTGCTGTCCGGGCAGGTCCACTACGCCGCCGACATGGCAGGCGCTTCCGTGGACCAGTTGAAGAAGGAGGGCTCGACGCGGCTGCTGACCGTGAAGCGGGCCACCGCACAGCAGTTGCTCCTGCGCACCGGGCGCAAGCCGTTCGACGATCCGCGGCTGGTGCGGGCCGTGCAACTGGGGATCGACCGCGCGGCGCTGGTGAGGATCGCGCTGGCCGGCCACGGCGAGGTGGGCAACGACCTGTTCGGGATGGGCCTGCGCGGCTATCCGCAGGGGCTCGCACCCCGGGTACGGGACGTCGGTGAGGCGCGCCGTCTGGTCAAGGAGGCCGGCGCGGAGGGGCTGCACATCACCGTGGAGACCAGCTCCGTCGACGCGGCGTGGGAGCCGGCGGCCGACCTGATGGCGCGCCAGCTGGCCGGGATCGGGCTGAAGCTCTCCGCGAACACCCGGGCCGCCAGCACGTACTTCAGCGAGACGAGGACCCAGGGGGTCGCCGCCTTCAACACCACCTCCACGCTGCCCGTCTCCGACTTCCTCGAGCAGCGGGTCCGCGGCGGGGCGGCCCGCAACCAGACGCAGTACGCCTCGAAGAGGTTCGACGCACTGCTGGAACAGGCTCGCACCACCCGCGACGAGCAGGCACGGCTGGCGCTGCTCGCCCGCGCGCAGAAGATCGCCCGGGACGAGTCGGGGCTGCTGGTGTGGGCGTTCTCCGACGCCAACGACGCCATCGCCCCGTCGGTCGGCGGCCTGCGCGCCACGCCCCCGAACTCGCGTGACTGGGCCCGGTTCGACCGGGTCCGCGTCTCCTGACGTGCGCGCCTATGTCGTGCGGCGCTCGCTGCTCGCGCTGCTGCAGTGCTGTGCGGTGGTGGTCGCGGTGTTCGCCGTCGGATCGCTGCTGCCGGGCGACACGGCCGACGTGCTGCGCGGCCGGCTGGGAACCGCGGGGCAAGTGGAGTCGCTGCGGCACCGGTTGGGGCTGGATCAGCCGGCCTGGGACCGTTTCGCGCACTGGTTCGGTCATCTGCTGACGGGCGATCTCGGGAACTCCCTGGCGACCGGGCTCCCGGTGGGGGACGACATCGGCCGCCGGATCGGTGTGACTCTCCTGCTGGGCGGTCCGGCTCTGGCGCTTGTCACCGTACTGGCGCCGCTGCTGGGCACCGTGTCGGGGCTGCGTGAGGGGAGCCGCGTCGACCGGGCGCTGAACACGGCCGCCGTACTCCTGCACGCCGTCCCGGAGTTCGTGCTCGGGCTGCTGCTGGTGGCCTCGGTGTCGCTGGCGGCCGGACTGCTGCCCGCGACGGCGGTGGGGATGGACACGGCCGCGCTGCTGGCACAGCCCGCTGTCCTGGTCCTTCCCGTCACCGTGCTGACGGCCCGGCAGCTGTGCGACCTGGCCCGCCAGATCCGCGCGGGCGTGGCAGCGGAGCGGCACAGCAGTGTCGCCGAGCACCTCAGGCTGCTGGGCATGCGGGAGCGCACGGTGGTGCTGCGCCATGTGCTGCCCAACGCCGTGGGCCCGGCGGCGCAGCAGTACGCCCGCTGCGTGGAGGGGCTGCTGGGCGGGGCGGTGCTGGTCGAGGCCGTGTTCGGCTTCAACGGCCTGGGCAGTGGTTTCGTCGAGGCGGTCCAGAACCGGGACGGGCCGCAGGTGCAGACGTACGCGCTGCTGTTCGCGGGCACCGCCGTCGCCGTGAACCTCGTCGGGGACCTGGTCGCACACCGGCTGGCGCCGCGCCGGGGGGTGACGGCGTGACCTCTTTGGCGGAAGGGAGGGCGGGAGCCGTGGCACGGCGGCGTCTTCCGTGGATCGCCCTGGTCCTGTTGGGTGTACCGGTACTGACCGCGCTGCTGGGGCCCTGGACGGCCGGCGGGGAAGCGCCGCAGGAGGGCGCTCTGCCCTCGCGACCGCCGGGAGCGGGACATCCGCTGGGCACGGACGTGCTGGGACGGGACGTGCTGGCGCTCGTGCTGCACGGCGGCGCGTCGGTACTGGGCAGCGCCCTGGGCGCGCTGCTGATCGGCCTGGTGGCCGGGGTTCCGCTGGGGCTGCTGGCCGCGGGACCGCGGCGCGGCCTGGACGAGGCGGTGATGCGCGGGCTGGACGTACTGCTGGCTTTTCCCGGACTGCTGGTGCTGATGACGCTGGCCGCGACGGGGCACCGGGAGTGGTACTGGCTCGTGACGGTCGCCGGCCTGCTCCAGGTCCCGGCGGTGGCACGTCTGGTCCGCGGGGCCGCGCTCACTCCCGGCTCCCGGACGGTCGTCGAGGCGCTGCGGATGCAGGGACACGGCTGGGCCTCCATCCATCTCCGGTACCTGGCCAGGGAACTGGCGGCTCCGGTGGCCACCGACGCCGGCGGCAGGTTCGCCGTGGTGCTGTACCTGCTGGCGTCCGCCAACTTCCTCGGCCTGGGGCTGCCCGCCTCCTCGCCGGACTGGGCGGTACTCATCGAGCGCAACAGTCCTGCCCTGTTCACCCAGCCCGCGGCGGTACTGGTGCCCGCGGGCCTGCTGACCGCGCTGTGCGTCGGCGGCAACCTGCTGGTGGACCGGCTGCTCGCCGCCAAGAGGAGGAATCCGTGATCCGGCCCGGTCGGGCGCCGCTGCTCGATGTCCCGGAGATCTCCGCGTACGCGGACGGGAGGCGACTCCCGCTGCTGGACGGGGTCGCGCTGCATGTCTCCGCGGGCAGGGTGGTTTCCGTCGTAGGTCCCTCGGGAAGCGGCAAGACCACACTGGGCCTGGCCGCGCTCGGCTCCTCACGCACCGGTGTGACACTGGCCGGGCGCGTCGTGCTGGCGGGCACCGACCTCCTGCGGATGACGCCGGCCGAACGTTCCGCGGCGCGGGCCGGGCGGGCCGCGCACCTTCCGCAGCATCCCGAGACCGTGCTCGACCCGGTCCGCCGGGCCGGCGCCGCGCTGGCCGAGCTGGCGGCGCTGGGCCACCGCGGCCGGGCCGCGAGAGCGGCGGCCGCGCGCGAGGCCCTGGCCCTGACCGGCCTGGAGTGGGAGAGGGTCCGCCGGCGCTTTCCCCACCAGCTCTCCGGTGGCCAGCAGCAGCGCCTGGCCCTGGCCTCGGCCCTGGTGACGGGGGCACGACTGCTGGTACTGGACGAGCCGACGAGCGGCCTGGACCCGGCGCTCGCCCGAGCCCTGGGGCGGACGGTGCGGCGGCTCGCGGACGAGGGCGCGGGCGTCCTGCTGCTCAGCCACGACCTGCCGTTGGTACGGGAGACCGCGGACCGGGTCGTCGTGCTGGAGCACGGACGGCCCGTGGACGAAGGACCGGCGCGGGACGTTCTCGGTGCCGGCCGTCCCGCCGCCGGCTCCGTGTCTCCCGCCGGGCCGCCCGCGGGCCGGCACCGCGCCACCCTCGAACTGCTCGCCGCGGAGTTCCCCGCCGTGGACGGGACCACGGCACCGGCCACGACCCGTCCGCCCCAGAAGGAGGTGGGCGGAGTCGAAGCCGCTGGGATCGCGGTGCGCCGCCGGTCCGGCTCCCCCCTCACCGGACCCGTCCGCGCTACGTTCCCGCCGGGAAGCAGGACCGCGCTGATCGGTCCCTCCGGCTCCGGAAAGACGACGTTCGGCCGGGTCCTGGCTGGTCTGACCGCACCGACGCGGGGCGACGTACGCGTCGACGGCCGACCGCTCCCCGCCCGGATCGACCGCCGTACGGCCCCTCAGCGACGTGTCGTGCAGTACGTGCACCAGAACAGCGCAGGATCGTTCGAGGGACACCGTCCGGTCCTCGGCCAACTGGCCGCCACCGCACGGCTGTCGCGTGGCCTGGACGAGGCTGGGGCCACAGCTGAGGCGATCACGGTAGCCGAGGCGCTGGGACTCGGCGAAGCGCTCCTGCACCGCGTCCCGGGGCGGCTGTCCGGCGGCCAGCTCCAGCGCTGCGCGCTGGTGCGCGCGCTGACGGCACGCCCGGCGCTGCTGGTGTGCGACGAAGTGACATCGGCACTGGACACCGTGTCCCGCCGGCGGGTCCTCGACGCGCTTCCCGGCCTGCTCGCGCCGGCCCGCACCGCCCTGCTGTTCATCAGCCACGACGTGCCCGCGGTGCGGGCGCTCACGGAGGAGGCGCTCGTCTTCGAGGACGGCCGCTGCGTGGCCCGCGGTCCCGTCGACGACATGCTGTCCGGGGCGTGGTCCGGCGCGTTCGCCGGTGGGCGGGAGAGCGATGGTGTGCCCGCAGCCGAGCACTGAGCGGGAGGCCGGAAGGACACCTACCCGACCTCGGCGGGGACGGCCCGCTGGCCGGGCCCGTTGTAGACGCCGAGCGGGCGGATGAGCGCGTTGTGTTCCAGCTGTTCCGTGATGTGGGCGGTCCACCCGGTGATCCGGCTCATCACGAAGATGGGGGTGAAGGTGGGGATGTCGAACCCCATCAAGTGGTACGCCAGCCCCGCGGGATAGTCGAGGTTCGGGTGGATGCCCTTGCGGCTGAGCATCGCGTGGCGCAGCGCGGCGTGCAGGGTGGCGAGCCGGGTGGCGTCCGGGTCACTCGCGCGCGCCACGAGGCGGTCGGTGGCCTCCTGCATGATCGGTACGCGGGAGTCGCCGTGCCGGTAGACCCGGTGCCCAAAGCCCATGATCTTCCGCTTGGCGGCCAGGGCCTCGACCAGCCACTCGTCGGCGCGCCGCGGGTCGCCGATCTCGTTCAGCATGTGCATCACGGCCTCGTTGGCGCCTCCGTGCAGTGGCCCCTTGAGCGCGCCGATCGCGGCGGTCACGGCGCTGTAGAGGTCGGAGAGTGTCGAGGTGACGACGCGGGCGGTGAAGGTGGAGGCGTTGAAGCTGTGTTCCGCGTACAGGATCAGGGAGGTCTCGAAGCACCGGACGATCTCGGGCGAGGGCAGGCTGCCGAAGCACATCTGGAAGAAGTTCTCGGCGTAGCCGAGCGACGGGTCGGGCTGGATGGGCGCGAGACCGCGCCTGCGCCGGTGGTCGGCGGCCACCACGACCGGCAGCTTCGCCAGCAGGGCGAGGGACTTGACGCGGTTGGCCGCGGCGCTGCCGTCGTCCTCGGTGGGGTCCTCGGAGCCGAAGAAGCTGACGGCGGTGCGCAGCACGTCCATCGGGTGGCAGGTGTCAGGCAGCCACGCGAGCATCTCGGAGGTGGTGCGGTCCAGCGGGCGCAGGGCGCGCTCGCGGGCCTGGAAGTCCCGCAGTTGATCGGCGGCCGGGAGTTCGCCGTACCAGAGCAGGTACGCCACTTCCTCGAACGAGCGGCGGGCCGCGAGGTCCTGGACCGGATAGCCGCGGTAGGTCAGGGAGTTGGTCTCCTGGATGACGGTGGAGATGGCGGTGGTGTCGACGACGACACCGGCCAGACCGCGGTGGATCTCGGGGGTGGTGGTCATGACTGGCCTCCGGTGTGGGTCAGTTGCCTGGCGGAAGGGTGAAGTCGAAGACGGCCGAGTCGAAGGCGGCGTAGTCCTCGTAGCCGAGCACCTCGTAGAGCCGGGAGCGGGTCTGCATCCGCGGCAGCAGGGACTCCTGGGTGCCCTCGGCCGCGAGGGTCCGCAGGCCGTCCTCGATCGCGCCCATGGCGAGGCGGAAGAGGGTGACGGGGTAGAGCGCGATGTTGTAGCCGAGGCTCTCCAGGGTGCGCGCGTCGAGGAGCCGGCTCTTCCCGAACTCGGTCATGTTGGCCAGCAGCGGTACGTCGACGGCGGCGCGGAAGGCCTCGAACTCGGCCTCGTCCGCGAGCGCTTCGGGAAACAGGGCGTCGGCGCCCGCGTCCACGTAGGCCTTGGCGCGGTCGATCGCGGCGTCGAGGCCTTCGACGGCGCGGGCGTCGGTGCGGGCCATGAGCAGGAAGTCGGGGTCACGGCGGGCGTCGGTGGCGGCCCGTACCCGGCGGACCATCTCCTCGCGCGGGACGACGCTCTTGCCGTCGAGGTGTCCGCACCGCTTGGGATTGACCTGGTCCTCCAGGTGGAGCCCGGCGAGCCCGGCGTCCTCCATGAGCTGGACGGTGCGTGCGGCGTTCATGGGCTCGCCGAACCCCGTGTCGGCGTCGATGAGCGCGGGCAGGTCGGTGGTCCTGGTGACCTGCTGGGCCCGCGCCGCGATCTCGGTGGAGGTGGTCAGGCCGATGTCGGGCAGCCCGAGGTCGGCGGAGAGTACGGCGCCCGACAGGTAGACGGCGTCGAATCCGGTCTCCTGGATGAGCCGGGCGGAGTAGGGGTTGATCGCTCCGGGGACCCTCAGCAGCCTTCCTGAGGCGAGCTGTTCGCGGAAGGCGCGGCGGCGCGAGGCGGGGGTGGTGTGCGCGTGCAGCATCAGAACAGGCCCTTCGGCAGCCGCGCGTCCAAGGCGGCGACCGCGTCCGTGTCGACGGCGGGGAACAGTGCCGCGAGGCCGGGGGTGTCGAGTTCCGGCAGCCGGTCCGCGGCCTGGAGGAAGCGGTCCTGGGCCCCGGCGGCTGCGATCCCCTCGGCGAGCGTACGGAACTTGGCCGTGTACCCGGCGCGGTCGAAGGGGCGGGCCCCCCGGGGGGGGGGGGCGGCCACCGCGAGTTCGTCCTCGACGACGGTGCCGTCCGTGAGGGTGATCACGGCGCGCCCCCCGAAGGCCCTGCGGGCCGGGTCGGGGTCGTGGTACCGGCGGGTCCACTCGGGGTCCTCGACCGTGGAGATCTTCTTCCACAGCTCGACGGTGCCCGGCCGCTGGGCCCGCTCCGGGGCGTAGGAGCGCTCATGGTGCCAGACGCCGTCCTCCAGGGCGACGGCGAAGATGTACGGCACCGAGTGGTCGAGCGTCTCACGGCTGGCCCCCGGGTCGTACTTCTGCGGGTCGCCGGAGCCGGAGCCGATCACCTGGTGGGTGTGGTGGCTCGTGTGCAGGACGATGTCGCGGACCTCCTCCAGCGGGCCGGTCCTCTCCCGCAGCCGCCGCGCGAGGTCGATGACCGCCTGCGCCTGGTACTCGGCGGAGTGCTCCTTGGTGTACGTGTCGAGGATGCCGCGCAGCGCTTCTCCCGGCTCGGGAAGCGCGACCGTGTAGGAGGCGCCCGGTCCGTCCAGCATCCAGGCGAGGAACCCGTCCTCGCCCTCGTACACCGGGGAGGGGGAGCCCTCGCCGCGCATGGCCCGGTCCACCGCCTCGATCGCCGCCTTGCCGGCGAAGGCCGGCGCGAACGCCTTCCAGCTGGAGATCTCGCCCTTGCGGGACTGCCGGGTCGCGGTGGTGGTGTGCACCGCCTGCTGCACGGCCTGGTAGGTGGTCGCGGTGTCAAGCCGCAGCAGGGCGCCGAGGCCGCAGGCGGTCGCGGCACTGAGGTGGGCGACGTGGTCGATGCGGTGCTTGTGCAGGCAGATGCCCTTGACCAGGGCGACCTGGATCTCGTACGCGGTGACGATGCCCCGCAGCACGTCGGCGCCGCTCCGGCCCGCGTGCTGGGCGACCGCGAGCAGCGGTGGGATGTTGTCTCCGGGGTGGGAGTAGTCGGCGGCCAGGAACGTGTCGTGGAAGTCCAGCTCGCGTACGGCGGTGCCGTTGGCCCAGGCCGCCCACTCCGGTGACACGCGGGCGCCGGCGGCGGCACCGAACACCGAGGCGCCCGCGGTGGCCCGGTGGGCGAGGGCCTGGGCGCGGGCGACCGCGACCGGGTGGCGGCGCAGCGACGCGAGCGCGACCGAGGCGTTGTCGATGACGCGGTTCGCCGCCATCGCGGCCGCCTCCGGATCGAGGTCCGGCGCGTCCTGGGTTCCGGTGGCCACGGCCGCCAGCTTCCACGCGAGCTGCTCCTCACGGGGCAGCCGGTCGCTGCTGGGGTGGACGCGTACCTGGTGGTCGATCACGGGGCTCCTCGCGGCAGGCGGCGATGCGTCGTACGGGAACGAGCCTTCCCCGGCGGCCGGGCCGGCGCGACCGCTCCACAGTGCGGAATCCGGCCACGTGCGCGCTGCGAATCTGCGAATTCTGCGAAAGATGCGGATGCTACCTTCGCAACAGGCAGTGTGAGGAGAGGAGCCGGGGAAGCGCATGGGACGTTCCGCCGCGCGAAAGATCTACGCCCATGCCAAGCTGCGCAGACTCCGCCGTGAGCGAGGCATGAACCAGGTCGAGCTGGCGCGTGCGCTGGGTCTGTCGACCAGCTATCTCAACCAGATCGAACACAGCCTGCGGCCCCTGACCGCTCCGGTGCTCCTGCGGATCGCGGAGGTCTTCGGCGTCGACCCCGAGTTCTTCTCCGAGGCCGACGAGGAGCGGCTCGCCACCGATCTGCGAGTGGCCCTCGGGGACGAGGCGTGCGGCGTCCCGGTGCCCGCGGAGGAGGCCGTCGACGTGGCACGCGACCATCCCGAGGTGGCGCGGGCGCTCGTCGCCCTGCACCACCGGTACCGGGACGCCGCCGAGCGGGTCGCGGCCCTCGCGTCGCCCGAGGCGGGCGCCGCGCTGGTGCCCGCCGAGCCGCACGAGGAGGTGCGGGACTTCTTCTACTCCCACCACAACCACTTCGGAGCACTCGACACCGAGGCGGAGCGGACCGCGGAGAGCATGGGGCTCGGCAAGGCCGGCCGGGCGGCCGACGCGCTCACCGAGCGTCTCGCCGCCCGCCACCGGGTACGGGTCGTCCAGGCGGCACCCGAACGGGCCGCGGACGCACGGCGCTTCGACGCGGAACACCGGCTGCTCATGCTGTCGCCCTGGCTCAGCGAAGGCCAGCGCGCCTTCCAGCTGGGCACCCAACTCGCGCTCCTGGAGCACGCTCCGCTCCTGGACACACTGGTGGACTCCGCCGGACCCGCGTCGGCGCAGGCGGCGGGCCTCGCCCGGATCGGGCTCGCCACCTACTTCGCCGGCGCCCTGCTCATGCCGTACACCGTCTTCCACACCGCGGCCGAGGAACTGGGCTACGACATCGAGCTGCTCCAGGCCCGCTTCGGCGTGGGCTTCGAGACGGTGTGCCACCGGCTGTCCACCCTCCAGCGCACCGGCCACCGCGGGGTGCCCTTCTCGTTCCTGCGCGTCGACCGGGCCGGGAACATCTCCAAGCGGCAGTCGGCCAGTGACTTCCACTTCTCCCGGCTCGGCGGAACCTGTCCCCTCTGGACGGTGTACGAGGCGTTCACCGCGCCCGGGCGCATCCTCACCCAGGTCGCCGAAATGCCCGACGGGAAGCGGTACTTCTGGCTGGCACGCACGGTCACCCGCGGCGGCTTCGGCCATCGCGCACCGCGTGCGGATTTCGCCGTGGCACTCGGCTGCGAACTCCGCCACGCGCACCGCCTCGTGTACGCCGAGGGCATCGATCTCGACGATCCACGCTCCACCACCCCGATCGGGCTCGGCTGCCGCATCTGCGAACGACGGGACTGCGCCCAGCGTGCCCGGCCCCCGGCCGGCGGACAGCTGGCCGTCGACCCGGACCGGCGCACGCACGTGCCCTACCCGGTGATCGCGGACCGCTGAGCCCGCCGCTTCGGCACGGTGGACCCGGGGACTCGGTCAGCGATGCGTGAGCTCTGGGGGCGCTTCCCGGTGAGCGCTGGTCACCGCACCCACGCGCGGTCCGCGCCTCCGGCCATGCCCCGGGACGCGGCATGCTTCGCTCGGCGGCCACCACTGCGACGATCGGCACCGCCCGGCGGGCTCTTCCGACGCCGGCGGAGCGCGTACGGGGCCGTCCGACGCCGGCGGAGTGCGTACGGGGCCGCCGGCTCCCGCCCGGCCGATCACGCCTCGTCGAGGTCCTCGTTTCTCGCCGCCAGGTCCTGTTCGAGGAGCCCGACGAGTTCGCGGGCGCGCGAGATGTGCACCACCAGCAGAGCGGTGTAGCGGGCGAAGTCCCCCTGCCGCAGGGCGTCGAGCAGTTCGCGGTGCTCGGCCGCCGCCGCGCGGTCGCGAGCGGGGATGCGCTCGGACATGAGCACCCGGTAGGGCCGCTGCCGCTCCGCGACACGCTTGACCTCGTGGAAGAGGACCGGGCGGTTCGCCAGGCTCCAGAGGATCTCGTGGAACCGCTCGTCGAGTTCCACCCTGCGCCACACCGTCCCCGTGTCGATGAGGGATTCGATCTCACCGTTGATCTCGCGCAGCCGCTCGATGTCCTCCGCCGTGATGCGGTCGGCCGTCCTGGCGAGTTCGGCCTCCAGGGACTCCCGCAGCCAGCAGATGTCGGCCATCTCGTGCGGGGTCAGCTCGGTGACGAAGTGCCCCCGGTTGCGGTGGTGGATGAGGAGCTGTTCCGCCACGAGGATCTTGAACGCCTCACGGACCGGGACCCGCGACTGCCCGAGCGCCAGGGCGGTCTGGTCCTGGCGCAGATGCATGCCGGGCCTGAACTCCCCCACCGCGATCTTGTGGCGGATCTGGTTCGCGGCGTTCTGCACCTTGAGCCCATAGCCCCCGTCGACGGGTTCCTCACCTGACATCCCTGTCACCTCCGACTCGTTGACCGTCAGACTATGCGAGTTATACGCTCCCCAGATGACATGTTATGTCATCGATCAACCGCGAACGGGACGACCCGGCGAACCGGTGGATCGGCGAACCGCAGACAAGGACGGTGCCACATTGCCCCCCGCCACCCACCACGCGTTCAAGGCACTCGGCCGCCGCCTCAGCAACTGGGGCCGCTGGGGCGAGGACGATCAGCTCGGCACGGCGAACCTCCTCACCGACGAGACGCGCAGGGCGGCCTCCCGACTGATCCGCACCGGCCGGATCGTGGACCTCGGAATGCCCTTCGGCGACGAGGGGCCCCAGACCGGGGCCAACGGAAGGTTCAACCCGATCCACCGCATGACGCAGTTGCCGACGGACGGCGCGACGCCGAGCGGCCAGATCGTCTCCGACGACATGGTGGTCATGCCGCTCCAGTGCGCCACCCAGTGGGACAGCCTTGCCCACGTGGGGTACGACGGCCTGCTCTACAACGCCACGCCGGCCTCGGTGGTGACGGCCACCGCGGGGGCCTCCAGGAACTCCGCGGACCAGGTCGTCGGCCGCCTGATCGGCCGCGGCGTACTGCTCGACATCGCCCGGCTCAAAGGGGTCCCCAGCCTCGGCGCCTCGGAGGAGATCACCGCCGGCGACCTGGACGCGGCGGCGCGCACACAGGGTGTCGAAGTACGGTCCGGCGACATCCTGCTGGTCCGGACGGGCTGGTACCGCTATTTCCTCGACCCCTCGCTCGGTGTGCCCTACGTGAGCGACGCCGTGCCGGGGCTCGGAGTCTCCTGCTGCGAGTGGCTGCACGAACGGCAGGTGGCGGCCGTGGCCGCCGACAACCAGGCGGTCGAGGTCAAACCCAGCGTGGAGCCGGGGGCCGGGCTGCCGGTCCACATGGTCCTGATCCGTGATCTTGGCATGACCCTCGGTGAGATGTTCGACCTGGAGGAGCTGTCCGAGGTCTGCGCTTCGGAGGGCCGCTGGGACTTCTTCTTCAGTGGTCTCGGCCTGAAAATCAGCCGGTCCGTGGGCTCGCCCGTCTCCCCCTTGGCCATCATGTAGCGGACCCGAGATCCCTTCTGGCGAGCCGAGATCCCTTCCCCACTCGAAGATAATATGTTATTTCTTCCTGAGGAGGCGGGCAGAGCCTTCCCACAGCATGCGCGCCACGTGGCGCGGGGTTTCCCCCACCCCTGAGCACGCACGAGCCGCCGCTGGTCCAAAGGAGCACCAGTAAGGAGCAGCACCATGGATGCCGATCACAGCGCCGTGAAGGAGCCGGTCACCAGGCCCTCGGCCCGTGAGCAGTTCACGGTCTATCTGTCGGGCTACCTCGGCACCGCGATCGAGTGGTACGACTTCTACATCTACGGCGTCGCCTCGACGCTCATCTTTGCCAAGATCTTCTTCCCCGACGTGCCGTCCTGGCTGGGGATCATCGCCTCCTTCGGGACGTTCGCCACCGGCTACATCGTGCGCCCGATAGGCGCGGTCATCTGGGGGCACTACGGCGACCGCCTCGGGCGCAAGCGAGTGCTCGTGCTCACCGCCCTTCTGATGGGACTCTCCACCGTCCTCGTCGGCGCCATGCCGACGGCGGCTCAGGTCGGACTCGTCGCGCCCCTCCTGCTCGTCCTCCTGCGGGTGGTGCAGGGGCTCGCGGCGGCCGGCGAGTGGGGCGGCGCGTCGGTGATGACCTCCGAGTTCGCCAAGCCGCAGCAGCGCGGCCTGTGGGGCAGCATCTCCCAGCTCGGCTCGATCTCCGGCACCGTCATCGCCACCCTCGTCTTCACCTGGGTCGAGTCGATGCCGAAGGCCGCTTTCATGTCCTGGGGCTGGCGCGTGCCGTTCCTGGCCGCCGCGCTCCTCGTGGGCCTCGGCCTGTGGATGCGGTTCCGGCTGGAGGAGAGCCCGGTGTTCCGCGCCGCGCAGGGGCAGAAGGACCTGCACGCACGGGTACCGCTGCTTGAGCTGTTGCAGAAGAACAAGCGCGGCGTGGCCCAGGCGCTGCTCATCACCATCGGCCCCTTCACCGCCAGCTCCATCTTCCTCACGTTCTCGGTGACGTACGCCGTGCAGATCGGCTATGCGACGGACACCGTCCTGCACGCCGCGATCATCTGCCAGGCCGTCTCGATCCCCTGCATCCTTGCCTTCGGCGCGCTGTCGGACCGCGTGGGGCGCCGCCGTCTGTGCACGATCGGCGCGGTCCTGCTCGGCATCAGCGCGCTCACCGTCTTCCCACTGATCAACACCCACTCGTCGGCCGGGCTGTACGCAGGGTGGCTCTTCATGTACGTGTGCTGGTCGATGATCTTCTCGATCGCCCCCTCGTTCTACTCTGAACTGTTCCCGACCAACACCCGGTACACCGGTGTGTCCCTCGGCTGGCAGCTGTCGGGCGCCGTGGGCGGCGGCCTGACCCCGCTGATCGCCAGCTCGCTGCTGCTCGCCGCAGGCGGACCGCCGCACACCTGGCTGATCGGCCTCTTCGTCGCACTGACCTGTGTGGGAACACTCATCGGTGCGCTCCTGACACCCAAGGTCCGGCGGGTGGGCGAACTGGTGTGAGTTCCGCCCGGTCGTCCGCACGCCCGCCACCGCAGCGCCCTCTTTCCGCGCCGCTCTCCGAGTCGCCCTCAGGAAGGAACACAACATGACCCCCTCCCCATCACCGAACCTCCTCGCCACGCGCAACACAATGAAGGACAAGCTCTCCCGTGGAGAGCACGTCTTCGGCGTGTGGCTGGACTCGATGCGCACACCGGCCATCGTCCGCATCGCCGCCGCCGCGGGCTGTGACTACGTGTTCATCGACATGGAGCACTCAAGCCTGTCCTTCGAGACCGTCGGCGACCTGTGCGAGATGGCCAGGGCGTGCGGCGTCACCCCCGTCGTCCGGCCGTACTCGCTCGACTCCGGAGTCGTCGGCCGGGTCCTCGACATCGGCGCGATGGGCGTCATGTTCCACGACGTGACCACGCCGGAGGAGGTACGGCGCATGCGGGACGCGGCGCTCTACCCGCCCGCGGGCAACCGGGGTTCGACGGCGCAGTCGGCGGCCCAGGACTACCGGGGCGGCCCCGGAGCCCGGATCAAGGCCGCTGTGGACGACCAGGTGCTGATCGCCGCGCAGGTCGAGAGCGCCGAGGGGGTGGCGCGCCTCGACGAACTGCTGGCCGAGGGTGTCATCGGATTCGTCGAGATCGGGCGGGGCGACCTCTCCACGGATCTCGGCTTCCCCCTGGAGATACGCCATCCGGACGTCCTCGCGGCGATCGATTCCGTGATCGCGACGTGCGCACGCCACGGCGTGGCGTGCGGCTCGCTCTGCTCGTCCTTGGACGACGCCGCCGACCTGCTGGCGCGCGGAATGCGGTCCATTGTCTACCCCAACGAGCGCAACATTCTGCTCAGTTACTACCGGGACACGATGGAGTCCCTGCGGAGCCTGGCCGCCGAAGGGCCGACGGCAGGCGGGACGCCGACGGGAGGCGCCGCGTGTTCGTCGTGATCGTGTCCTTCCGCGCCCGCGAGGAGTTCCTCGACGAGGTGTGCCGCGAGATCGCCCGCAACGCGGAGGCCTCCGCCGCGGAACCGGGATGCCTCTCCTTCACCGTGCTGCGGGACCAGGGGGACCCGCAGGCGTTCGTGCTGTACGAGCAGTACCGCGACGAGCGGGCCTTCGCCGAGGAGCACCGCGCGACCCCCCACTTCGCCCGGTGGAAGACCGTGGAACGCCGGTGTGTGATCGACGGCAGCCGGTCGCTGCGCACCCTCGTGCCCCTGACGGACACGCCCGCGGGTGCCCGAGGCGCCTTCGAGGCGCCGGGGAACGGGGTGGGCGCGTGATAGCCACCGTCAACCCGGCGACGGGCGAGCGCGTACGGACCTACACCCCGCACACCGAGGCGGAGGTGGACCGCAGGGTGGAACGAGCCGTGACGGCCCAGAGCGCCTGGCGGCACACCCCCTTGGTCCGGCGCGTCGAACTGCTCAGGAGCATCGCCAGGGTGCTGCGGGCAGGCGCCGAGGACCACGCCAGGCTGATCACCCTGGAGATGGGCAAGCCCCTCGTCCAGGCACGCGCCGAGATCGAGAAGTGTGCGGTCACCCTGGACTACTACGCCCAGCACGCGCCGGCGTTCCTCGCGGACGAGGCAGTGGCGTCGGATGCCGCCGACAGCAGGGTCGTCTTCGAGCCTCTCGGTGTTGTGCTGGCCGTCATGCCGTGGAACTTCCCCTTCTGGCAGTTCTTCCGCTTCGCGGCGCCCGCGCTCGCCGCCGGCAACGCGGCCCTGCTCAAACACGCGGGCAACGTCCCGGGGTCCGCGCTCGCCATCGAGCAGGTGCTGGCGGCGGCCGGCGCGCCCGACGGTCTGGTCTCCGCTCTGCTGGTCGAGACCGAGGCGGTGGCCCCGCTCATCGACGACCCGCGCGTCGCCGCCGTCACTCTGACGGGGTCCACCCAGGCCGGCGCGACCGTGGCCGCCCGCGCGGCGGCCAGGGTCAAGAAGCAGGTGCTCGAACTCGGCGGCTCGGACCCGTTCGTCGTCCTCGCCGACGCCGACGTGCAGGAGGCGGCGAGTGCCGCGGTGGCGGCCCGTTTCACCAACGCGGGCCAGAGCTGTGTCAACGCCAAGCGGTTCCTCGTCCACGCCGCCGTCGCGGACGAGTTCGTCGAACACTTCACGGAACGGGCGCAGGCGCTGACGGTCGGCGATCCCTTCGAGCCCGCGACGACCGTCGGGCCCCTCGCCCGGCCCGACCTGCTGGCGGTCCTGCACGACCAGGTGCGCCGCAGTGTCACGGCCGGCGCCGTACTCCTCACCGGTGGTGAACTTCTGCCCGGCCCGGGCTCGTACTATCCGCCCACGGTCCTCGACCGGGTGGCGCCCGGCCACGCGGTGTTCGACCAGGAGACGTTCGGGCCTGTCGCGGCCATCACCCGGGTCGACGACGACAACGAGGCGGTCAGGCTGGCGAATCTGACCGAATTCGGGCTCGGCGCGTCGCTCTGGTCGTCGGACCCCGAGCGCGCCGAGCGGCTTGCCCGGCGGATCGACGCGGGCGCCGTGTTCGTCAACGGGATCGTCGCCTCGGACCCGCGGCTGCCCTTCGGCGGTGTCAAGGCGTCGGGCTACGGCCGTGAACTCGGCTCCTACGGCATCCGGGAGTTCGTCAACGTCAAGACACTGTGGATCGGATCGCGACAGGGCAAGGAGGCGGCATGACGACCGGGAGCACACGGGGGCGGCCCTTCCCCCCGGCCGTCCTGCGGCCGGGACAGCGGGCCGCGATCGACCGCGGCAACGGCGCGCGCACCACCCCGCTGGTCGACCGGGCCCTGGGAGCGACGGGGTTCCTCAACGGGATCACGGCCTTCGAGCCGGGCGCGGCGATCGGGCACCACCTGCACAACTGCCCTGAGAGCGTCATGGTCATCGAGGGCGAGGCGGTGGTGGACATCGACGGGCAGGAGACGCCGCTGCGCCCCTTCGACGTCACGTTCGTCCCCGCCAACATCCCCCACCACTTCCGCAACGCCTCGGCGTCCCGGCCGATGCGCATCTTCTGGACGTACGCCTCGGTGGACGCGACCCGGGCGCCCGCCGCGGGCGGGCCGGCGACGCGTATCGACGTGGAGCAGGAGACGGCGGGCGGCACCGGTCGCGACGGTGTGACGGAGTGCGTGGACCTGCATGTGCGGCCCGGCGCGGAGGACCGGTTCGAGGCCCGGGTCGCGGAGGCGGCCGCCCTGTTCCAACGGGCCGTCGGCTGCCGGTCGTTCGAACTGGTGCGGTCCGTCGAGGACGGCCTCGTCTATCACCTTCTCATCGAGTGGAGCACCCTCGACGACCACCTCGTCGGGTTCCGTACGAGCGAGGACTTCGCCCACTGGCGCGAACTCGTCATGCCGCTCTTGACCGCTCCCCCACAGGCGAGCCACGTGCGCCACATCCTGAAGTCCTTCTGACCACCGATCCACACAGCGAGCCCGCGAGGAGAACGAAATGAACACACTGCCAGAGGGGCACGTCGTCGCGATCACCGGTGCGAGTTCCGGCATCGGCGCCGCCACGGCGAGGCGCCTGGTGGCCGCCGGGGCGCGCGTCGTACTCGGCGCCCGCAGGCAGCAGCGGCTCGACGACCTCTGCCGTGAACTCGGCGACCGGGCCGTCGGCGTCACCATGGACGTACGGGACCCCGAGGCCGCCCGGGAACTGGTGGCGAAGGCCGTCGGGCACTTCGGCCGGCTCGACGTCCTCGTCGCCAACGCGGGCGTGGGGATGTACGGGGGCATCACCGACCACACCGACGAGGAACTCGCCGAGATGCTCGACGCCAATGTGGCGGGCACCGTGTGGCCGGTGCGCGCCGCGGTGCCGCACATGCGGGAGCGCGGCTCCGGGGACATCGTCGTCGTCAGCTCCGTGGCGGGCCTGGATGTACGAGCCAACGAGGCGGTCTACGGCGCGACCAAGCACGCGCAGATCGGGCTGGCGAAGGGCCTGGACAGGGAGCTGCACCGGTCGGGTATCCGGGTGACCGCGCTGTGCCCGGGCGGGGTGGTCACCGAGTTCGCGATGGCGCCGGGGGCCGGGCGTACGCCGCGGTCCCCCGAACTCGCCGACATGCTGCGGGCAGAGGACGTCGCCGAGTCGATCCTGACGGTGCTCGCCCAGCCCAGGGGTGTGCGCACGCTCGTGCACAAGCTGCGGGGGCTGTCGGAGGAGGACTGAGCGTCCGTCGGCAAGCGGTGACGCGTGGGGGCCGGCCGGGGAGTGTCCCGGTTCGGCCCCCGCGGACGCCCCGGCACCGCGGCTTGAACCGGTGTGTTGTCATAATCGGGCGGGAATCGGGCGGACGGGAAGGGACGGCGCCGCCGTGCAGACGATGTGGATAGAGGCGTTCCTCGCGGTCGTGGAAGTCGGCGGGTTCTCCGCCGCGGCCGGTCACCTCTACCGCTCGCAGGGGCGGGTGAGCAGTTACATCACCGCGCTCGAACGGGAGCTCGGCGTGCGGCTGTTCGACCGCCACCAGCGTCCCACCCGGCTCACCTCGGAGGGCGAGGCGTTCCTCCCGCACGCCAGGGCCCTGCTCGACGAGCTGGCCGCGGGCCGCCACGCTGCCCTGGAGGTGAAGGGGCTCGCACGGGGGGACGTCGCCGTCGCCACCTACCCGAGCGCCGGGTCCGAGTACCTGCCGCACGTGCTCAAGAACTTCGCCCGGGACTACCAGAACATCGAGGTCAAACTGGTTGAGCGACGCATCCGTGGCCTCGACCAGGTACTCGACTCCGACGAGGCGTCGATCGCCATCCGCCCGACGGTTCCGCCGCCGATGTGCCGCACGCCCCTCCATGCCCAGCCGCTGTGGCGGGAGCCGATGTGCCTGGTGGTCGCCGAGGACCACGCGCTGTCCCGCAGTGGAGCCGTGGAGGCGGTGGATTTGGCGGACCAGCCGTTGATCATCGGGGGCCGCAACAGCGAGGACGCGGAGATCACCCGGCTGCTCTCGGCGGTCGGGGTCACCCCGCGGATCAAGTACATCTCCAACCAGCCGCAGTCGATCGTCGCGATGGCCAGAGAGGGGCTGGCCTGCGGGATCATCAACCTGATGGCGCTCCGCAGCGTCCGGCTCGACGGTGTGGCCGTCGTGCCCGTGGCCTCCGGCATCAGCCGGGAGGTCGCGGTGTACTGGACCGCGGCCGTGGAACCGTCGGCAGCGGCGACGGCGCTGCTCAGGACGGTGCTGCTGACCCCGCCCCCGCAGCAGGTGGTGGATCTGCGGGGCGCCGCGCACCGCCGCCACCCCACGGTGTTCCCGCCGTTGTGAGTCGCGGCGCCCGTCTCACGCGCCCCCGCCGCCGTGCGGTTGCCCACTCCGCGCCGTCTCCGCACTGCTGGAGAGCGACTCGGCCGTTGTGCGTCGCCGGCCCCTGCCGACGAGCAGCACGACGACCACGCCGAGCACACCGGTGCAGGCGATGCCGAGCATGCCGACGCTGAAGCTGCCCGTCGCGTCCTTGGCCGAACCCATCGCGTAAGGGCTGACGAAGCCCGCCAGGTTGCCGATGGAATTGATGACGGCGACCCCGCCTGCCGCCGCCGCACCGGTCAGGAAGGTCATCGACAGCGTCCAGAAGACGGGCTGCATGGCGTAGAGGCCGAACATCACGGCGCAGAGGCACACCATCTTCGGCACGGCGCCCGGCACCCAGACCGCGCCCACGATCCCGAGGGCCGCGACTGCGAGGGGGACGGCCGTGTGCATCCGCCGCTCTCCCGTTCGGTCCGAGTGCCTGCTCCACAGCACCATGCCGATGGCCGCCACCAGGTAGGGAACGGCCGTGGTCAGAGTGACGCCCACGTCCGACCGTACGCCGAAGCCCTGGATGATCTGCGGCAGGAAGACCCCCACGCCCGTGTTGATCGAGCAGATGGCGACATCGACCACAGCCAGGGCGAGGATGCGGGGGTGGGTGAGAGCCCTGAGGACCGTGACGTGTCCTGTGCCGGCCTTCGCCTGTATCCGCTCCGCCTCCAGACGGCCGACGAGCCAGGTGCGCTGGTCGTCCGGGAGCCAGCGCGCGTCCTTCGGGGAGTCGGAGAGGTAGAAGAACGTGACGACGCCGAGCACGAGGGCCGGTACCGCCTCCACGATGTAGACCCACTGCCACCCCCGCAGCCCCAGCGAACCGTCGAGAGACAGCAGTGCGCCCGACAGGGGCGCGCCGACGACCACGGAGAGCGGCACGGACACCATGAAGAGGCTGATGATGCGGGCGCGGTGGGCGGCCGGGAACCAGAGGCCGAGGTAGAAGATGACTCCGGGGAAGAACCCGGCCTCCGCCGCGCCCAGCAGAACCCTGACGGTGTAGAAGCTCGCCTCGCCCCTGACGAGCACCATGGCGCCGGAGACCAGCCCCCACGTCACCATGATCCGGGCGATCCAGCGGCTCGCGCCGACACGCGCCAGCATCAGGTTGGAGGGCACCTCGAAGAGGAAGTAGGTGAGGAAGAAGGCACCCGCCCCGAAGCCGAAGGCCCCGGCCGTCAGCCCCAGGTCCCGGTTCATCTGCAGAGCCGCGAAGCTGAGGTTCGTCCGGTCGAGATAGGAAACGAAATAGCAGAGGAGCAGAAAGGGAACGAGCCTCTTGCTCAGGCGGCGCATGGTGCGCTGTTCGATCTCCGTCATTTTCCCGTCCTGTCCTGAGTCATTCGCGGGGAATCGCGTAGAAGTCCCGCGCCGTGTCGTGGAAGAGGCTCCGCTTCTCGGCGGGCGTGCCGTCGGCGACCGCGAGCTTGTAGCAGTTCCACACGTCCCGGTAGGTGAGGAAGTCCCGCGTCACGGGGAAATTGCTCTCGAACATGCACCGCTGGGGACCGAAGAGCTCAACGCAGGTCTCCACGATCGGCCGTGCGGCGCGGGCGAGTTCCTCCGGGTCGATGGCGGACGCCTTCTCGAACCCGAACCCGAAGACCGGCATGAAGAAGCCGCCGAGCTTCATGTGCACGTTCGGCAGTGCGGCCAGCGCCTTGAGTGCTGTCCGCCACTCGGCGAACGCCTCGTCGCGCCGGGCCGCGTACGAGCCCATGCCGATGGGGCCGCCCGCGTGGTTGACGACGACAGGTGTCTCGGGGTGGGCGGCGGCGAGGGAGAGAAGGTCCCCGAGCTGGGGATGGTAGAGCCAGGCGTCGAAGCTCAGGCCGTACCCGGCCAGACGGGCGTAGCCGGCGCGGAAGCGCTCGTCGCGCAGCATGCCGACCGGCGCGAGCTGCTTGACCTCGGGGTCGTGTGCGGCGATGTGCCGCACGCCCTTCAGCCGGCCGTTGCCCGCGGCGACCAGGCCGTCGAGGACCCGGTCGACCTCGGCGCCGAGCATCAGGTCGGCGAAGCCGACGATGGAGGAGCAGAAGCGGACCGGCCCGTAGCGGCCGCTCGCGGCCATCGCGGCGATTCCGTTGGCGAACTCCACCTCTCCCACGGGACGCAGGGGCTCAGGACCGTCCGCGCGGTGGAACGATCCGCATTCGATGTAGACGGTCGCCCGCACGTCGTGTCCGCTGCTCAGGTCGGCCACCAGATCGTCGAGCATGTACCGCCCCGCGGCGCCGTGCCAGAGGTGGTGGTGCGGATCGATGATCGGCAGGCTGTGATCGACGACGGTTCCGGAGTGGACGTTCACACGGTTCTCCTGGGGTGCGATGGCCGCTGTCGACGTCCGCGCCACCGGTGGGCGCCGGCCGGGCCGGTGTTCAGAGGAAGGCGACGGCGGACGGGCTCGGTGTCGCCACGGTGTGCGTCGCCGACAGCTCGCCGGTCACCGCGTCGATCGCGAACTCGACGATGGAGTCGCTCTGTTCGTTGGCGACGAACAACCGGGTCCCGTCGGGCGAGAGCGCCATGAAACGGGGTTCGGCGCCGTTGCTCGGAACCCAACCGCCGAGGACCGGGCGGTCGCCGCTGTCGTCCAGGGAGAACCGGGCCACCAGGTCGGCGCCGCGGTGGGAGAGGTAGAGGAAGCGGCCGGACGGATCGACCACGATCTCGGCGGCGGTGCTGTGGCCGAAGAAGGAGTCGGGCAGCGCGGGCACCACGTGCAGAGGCGACAGCACTCCGGCCGCCGCGTCCCAGGCGAGCGACACGACCATGGAGTCGATCTCGGTGACGACGTAGGCGCGTGGCAGCACCGGGTGGAAGGCGATGTGCCGCGGCCCCGAGCCGGGCCGCAGAAGAGCCTGGCTGACGACCGTCAGTTCACCGGTACTGTCCTCGGGGCGGAGCACGAACACCCGGTCGAGTCCTTTGTCGGGGACGAGGAGGAACCGCCCCGCCGGGTCCATGACCGTGTCATGGGGGTGCGACGAGGTCTGCTCGACGCGGTGGGGCCCGGCCGGGCCGGGAAGGGCCAGGCAGTGGGTGGCGTCCGCCGGGCTGCCGTCGGACGCCACGGGCAGTGTCGATACGCTGCCGTCGGCGTAGTCGGCCACGAAGAGGAACCGCTTCGACGGGTGCAGCGCTACCGCGACGCCGTTGCGGCCGGCCGAGCGGGCCCGGCCGAGCGGGGCGATCGCACCGGTGGCCGGGTCGACGGTGTAGGCGCTCACGACATCGTCGTCGCCGTGGGCCGCGTAGACCACGCCCCGTTCCGGATCGGCCCGGAGGAAGGAGGGGTTGACGATGCCGTCGAGCCGGTGGGCGGCCCGCCAGGGCGCGCCGTCGCGGTGGAACACACGGATTCCGGTGCCGCGTGCTTTTCTCTCCGCTGTGGTGAAGCATCCGACGACCGCCAGCGGGCCGCGGTCGGGACCGTCCTTCCGGTTCGGTGTCGCGCTGTCGTCGCTCATCTGGCGCCTCGCAGTGGTGTTGGGCCGTGGGTGAGGGGCAGCGGTCCTGCCCCTCGGGGTCTTCGGACCGCTACAGCGGCTGCCGGGTGGCCTGACGTGCCGTCAGACGCCAGCCGGTGTCCTCGTGTGCCCACACCAGGACGTGGTGGATGCGCATGGTGAAGGAGGGGACACCGGGCGGCTCGGCCACCATGTCGACCACGCCGATGGTGACGGCGCCGCCGCCAGAGGCGCTGGTGTGCCCCGTGATGCGGGTGATGGCGCCGTGGGCGTGGCGGCCGGACTCGACGCCTTCCAGATACTGGGCCTTGGTCTCCACGAGGCCGGTGGTGTGGACGAACCGCTTGAGGCGGTCCGACATGATCTCGTTCAGCGCGGCGACGTCGGACGCCGTCTGGGCCAGGAAGAACGCGTCTTCCCTGGCGCGCACCTGCGCGATACTGTCCATGTTCGTCTCCCGGTGTGCCCGGGGCCGTTCCGCGGACTGCGGCGCCCCGGGCTGCGGCTCGTGTGTGGTGACGGGTGTGTGGTGGTGTGCCGGTGTGTGGTGGTGTGCCGGTGTGCGCGGACGGAAGAAGGGTCCTGCGCGAGCACTCGGAAGTGGGACGGGGCAGGCTGGGACACGGCGCGGCAGCCACCACGATGCGGCCGCCGCGCTCAAGAGCCGGTCCTACGGCGGGTGTTACGACAGCCGGCCAGAGCTACGGCAACCGGCCGGAGTTACGGCCGCGCCGCCGTTGTCTGCCTGAGCAGGAGGCGCCATGTGCCTTCTTCCGCGCCCCAGACCAGTGTCTGTTCAAGGCGTGTGACGGCGGCAGGACCCCGTGCAGGGTCCGCCACGTCGACGGTTCCCGTGGTGACCGCAAGGTCCCCGTGCACCGCGGTACCGCCGTTGAGCCTGCGAACGCGACCGGGCCTGTAGACACCGCTCAGGCGGCCGAGGAGGTATTCCCGCCCGGTGTCGGCGAATCCCGTGTGATGAATGTGTACGAGCCGTTCGGACAGCAGCTCGCCGAGCCTCGCTGAGAGGTTTTCGCCGCGTGGCTCCGCGAGCGCTTCGTACAGGAGCTCCTCCCTCTCCTCGACGATCCGGACGGTCTCCTGTTCCGCCGCCCCAGCCGATGCGGTCATGGCCTCACTCCCGTCCTGAGTCCTGGATGGTGGATGCTGCGTGTCTTGTGGTGCGTGTGCCGAGTGGAACGCATGGGCTGTCACACCGGGATGCGTGTGGCATGGCGCACCAGGAGGCGCCAGACGCCGTCCTCCTTGACCCACACCAGGGTCTGACGGATACGGATGCTGAACGGCTCTCCGTGCGCGGTGTCGATCATGTCGATGAGGCCACGGGTGACGGCGGTCCGGCCGAGAATCCGGGTGTGGCCCCGTACGGTCGTGGTCGGCCCGTGGCGGTGTACGCCGTGCCGCTGGCCCGCAATGTTCTCCGCCTTGCTCTCGGCGATGCCCGTCGAGTGGACATAGGTCACGTCCTCCGAGAAGAGGTCCTCGAAGGCGTCGGTGTCACCGGTCGCGAGAGCGTCGTACAGCGCTTCCTCGCGGCGTGCGATCAGGGCACGTTCCGTGCTGTCGTCGGACATGGCGCGTCACTTCCGGTTCGTGGGAAGGGGGCTGGGCCCGGGCGGGCCCGGTCAGCCCCGAGGGGTCTTCTTCTTCGCGACCTGCTGCTCGATCTCCCGTACGCCGCCACCATTCGCGATGAGCCGCCCGACGGCCTCCTCGATCTCGATGATGTCCTCGATCTCGTGGAGGACATCGGCCGCGCGCTCCGCCGGGATCACGACGACACCGTCGTCGTCGCCCAGGACGATGTCGCCGGGCCTCACCTGGGCACCGCCGCAGCTGATCGCCACGTCGAACGCCTGCGGCTCCACCTCGATCGGGGGCCGGACCCCGGCTCCACGGGAGAAGAGGGGCATGCCGAGCGCGCGCTGTCCCGCGCGGTCCCGCGTCTTGGAGTCGGTGACGATCCCCGCGACGCCCGAGCGATGCGCGAACGTCGCCATGTTGTCGCCGAGCAGGTTGTCGTGAGTGCCGCCCGCGCCCATGACCAGGACCTCGCCCCCGGCGATCCTGGACAGCAGCTCGTACATGCTGGCGTCGAGCTTTCCGGACCGCCGCGTCGGCCCGAAGGCGAGGGTACGGGCACGGCCGGCGACACGGCTGCCGGCCGCGAGCGGCAGGATTTCGTCCATCCAGCCGCTCAGTCCGAGGCGGAGAAACGCGTCCGTCACCAGGCTCGTCGGAATATCTCGAAATCGCGCGAGAATTTCATCGCCTATCTTCTCCTGCGTGCTTTCCGGCATCTTTCACCTCATGGCATCGATATGACTTGGCGGCATCGCACGGTGCGTGCGGGTGTTCCCCGGCAGCGCAAACGGCAGCCCGCATCCCCGGTGTTCACGCGATCGCATGGTTCCGCAATCCCGTGTGAAGGCGATCACTGACAAGGACGTTAAATGTTTGTTGCGAGAGGGTCAACGCCGGAATTCAGGTCATCTCCATCCGGAAAGCGGATAGTCCTTGCAGGCGCTCCGGCTCGTACGGAACCGGCGTGGAGAAGGACGGAAGCCATGGGCCCGGCAGACGGGGGGAAGCCGGTACCGCCGGTGCGTCCAGCGAGTGGGTCGCCTCCGGCATCCGGGATCGGCGAGAACCCGTTCGACAGAATGCGCGTCTGGAGACGTCTGGAGGAGTGGATGCCTGCCGGAGTCCAGAGCTCGGCCGCGGCGTTCACGGCACCGGGCGGACAGCACCAGTTCGGCCAACTCCCGACGTGGCGTCACCCAGATCGCTTGGACACACGACGTGCGTCATGGCCCAGGTGCGGCGACGGACGTTCGCTCACAGCCGTGCCCAGTCCGTGCAGGTCTCTCTCTACTAGCGCACGCACGGTACCGAGAACCGGCCGGCACGGCCCGGTAGCGGTCCCGCTCAGCCCAGGAAGCTCAGCCGCGCCTGACGCTCGAAGTTGTCCACCTTCGTCTCCACCAACATCCGTTGGGACAACCCCCAGCGTGGTCTCGCCCGGACGTCTACACGCGACAGCGAGGCGCGCCATGCCGAGGTGCCCGGGTCTGTCTCCACGAGCCGTCCCACATGAAGATCACCGAATCAGACCGAACGGCCCTTCCTGCACCGCCACGCATGCCGTTCGTGCGTCTGCGGCCCTAAACCGTCAGTGCGCCACCAGTCCCACCACAGGCAGACTGATGGGCCGGAACGGTGGATCAGTCGCCTGCTGAGCAGCACGGAGTACGGGCCTTGTGGCTCAGTGACGGGTCGGCCAGGCCCGACCAGTGGAAGCGGGTGCACGCCGAACACCGCGTTTCGGCCCGTGACCGCTGGCGACGAACCCCGGCCGAGCTCGCGCAGCCGTCCCTCACCGACCAACCACACGCACGTCTGGGGGCTGGTCGCCGCAGCATCCGGGGGCGGCGGCATTGAGGGCCGCGGGCTGAGCCGGCCCCCCGCGACGACAACAACACCGCGAAGTTCTCCACCGTCGTCCGCGACCGGGAACACAGAGATGACGCCCGGAAGCGGGGCTTTTCGGACTCGGCGCTCCGGTCCGCATGGCCGGCCGCTGCCTATCCACCACGTGGGCAGGCAGGCTCACGCCCGCCTTCGCATACTGAAAACATGCGCTCCACAGAACACTCCGCACCGCCTGGTTTCACCCGGACAGGTGTGGGTTCATCGACGGTGACCACTCTCTACGACGGCGCGCTGCCGATCTTCTCGTCGGACATGCACGGGGAATCCCCGAAGCGGATCACCGAGCTCCTCGCGGACGGCTTCCTTCCCCCGGAGGGCGATCTGCTCACGGCGGTGAACGTCTTCCTGTTCGACGCCGGTGGCCGCACGGTCCTGGTCGACGCCGGAGCGGGCACGTCGCTCGGCCCCGGCACCGGCCACCTCCTGACGAGCCTGCGCGCCTCGGGAACCGCGCCGGAAGACATCGACGATGTCCTCATCACGCACATGCATCCGGACCACGCCTTCGGCCTGCTCACGACGGGTGGCGATGCGGCGTTCCCGAACGCCACCGTGCACGTCGCACGCGCGGACCTGGACCACTGGCTGAACGACACGATCGAGGCCGGCGCGGAGGGCGTGCAGGCCCAGATCCATCGATGGGGCAGGGAGGCGCTGGCGCCGTACCGCGCCGGCGGGCAGGTATCCGGCTTCGCCTACGGCGACCAGCCGGTGCCGCAGGTGACCGCTGTGGACCTGCACGGGCACACACCAGGCCACACCGGATACCTCCTGAGCGGCGCCGACGGAATGAATGCGAGCGAGTCGGTGCTGTTCTGGGGAGACACGGTGCACAGTCACACGGTCCAGCTGCGTGCGCCGCGTGTGGCGATGGAGATCGACAGCGACCGGCCGACGGCTCGCACATCCCGGGCCCGGATTCTCGATGAGCTTCGCGCACGGCGCTGGGCCGTCGCGGGCGCCCATCTGCCGTTCCCCGGCATCGGGCATCTGCGTTTCCACGACGACGAGGCAACATGGATTCCGATCCCGTATCGACCACTGGAGGCGGCGTGAAAGCCGACGCGACCAGCTCCTCCGCCGAGGTGCGCGATGGGGGGCTGGGCGCGTTCCTGCGCTCCCGCCGCGCGGCGCTCACGCCGCAGGACGCGGACGTGGCGCCCTCCTACGGCGACGACCGCCGGGTCCCCGGGCTGCGCCGTGAGGAACTCGCCGGGCTCGCCGGTCTCAGCGTCACCTACTACACGCGGCTCGAACAAGGCGAACGGCACGAGGTCTCCGACGGGGTCCTGGGCTCTCTGGCGCGCGCCCTGCGTCTGACCCGGGACGAGCGCGCCCACCTGTATCGCCTGGCGCGCACCCTGCCGCCCGCGGTCGCGATCGACGGACCGGACCGGGTGCGCCGACCGGTCCTCGACCTGATCGCCTCCAGCACCGCCGCCGTCCTGCTGGTCGGGCGCCGCGGCGACATCCTCGCCGGCAACGCGCTCGGCCACGGTCTCTGGTGTCTCACGCCAGAGGAGATCGCGGCGATCGGAACGGAGCGGGGACCGAACCAGGTCGGACGCGTGTTCCTCGATCCCGCCTCCCGATCGCTGTTCGCCGACTGGGAAAAGCAGGCCGAAGACCTCGCCTCCTACCTGCGGCTGGCGAGCGCGGAACGGCCGGACGACCTCTCTCTGCACCGGCTTGTCGCCGAACTCGCCGACGGCAGCGAGGACTTCGCCCGGATCTGGCAGGAGCACCCGGTCCGGGACTGCATGCACACCGTGCGCCGCTACCGTCACCCCCTGGTCGGCGACCTGGAATTGAACGAAGAGATCCTCCGTCTCCCCGACGACCCCGGCCAACGCCTCATCATCAGCGCCGCCGAGCCGTCATCGCCCTCGGCCGAACGGCTGCGGCTGCTCGGGGCGCTCTCTGCGGACTGATCCCCGCGCGACCCCGCTCCGGCAAGTGCTGTGTCAGGGGCCGCGCCTCCGCGCTCCTGATTTCCCCGGCGAGTCGTCGCCGAGCCCACTCCGTGGGAAGCCCACAGCGAAAGGACGTGCTGGATGATCGTCGTCGTCTCTGCCACGAGCAACACCGGATCAGCAGTCGCCGACTCTCTGCTCGCCCACGGCCACCCGGTGCGGGCCCTCGGCCGCAACGCGGAGCGGCTGCGCACGTACGGCGACCGCGGCGCGGAGGTCGCGGCGGTGCCGCACGGGAGTGCCGATGAGCTGCACGCCGGCTTCCGCGGCGCACGTGCCGCGTTCGTCATGCTCGCACCCGGATTGATCCCCGACAGCACGGACTACGCCGCGCACCAGCGCCGAACCATCAGCGCGCTACGCGGGGCCCTCACCGACACGCCCGGGCTGGAACGCGTAGTCACTCTCAGCGGCTGGGCGGCCAACTACGACGGCGCCCGCGGGCCGGTCTGGGGACTGCGACGCCTCGAAGAGGCGGTGGACACGATCCCGGGCGTGGCAGCCTTCCACTTGCGCGCCGGATGGTTCATGGAGAACACGCTGCCGATGATCGCCGAGATCGAGGACACCGGTGTCTCCCACGGCCTCATCCCCGCAGATCTGCCCCTGCCCGCCATCGCGACCGAGGACATCGGGACCGTGGCCGCGGAGATCCTCGCCGGAGACAGGACCCCGTCCACGAGGGTCCTGGAGCTGCCCGGCCCGGCGGACATCACGCTGGCCGAGGTGACGGCCACGATCGGCCGCCACCTCAGCGACCCGCGAGCACGCTATGAACGCGTCGACGCGCCGACGATGCGTGCCGGCCTGCTCACGGCCGGCTTCTCCGCGCATATGGCGGACGGAACGGTCGGCATGACCGAGGACGTCGCCGAAGGGCGCATCCGCATGCTCCGCCCGCGCGACCGCTCGACAAGAACCCGCACCACGTTCGACGCATTCCTCTCCCGCCGCCTCGGCCCGGCGACCGGGACCCGACGATGACACCGCTCCGCGCGACCTGTCCCGATGCTGCGAACCGGTCGCCGTTCGGACCAGTGTGGACTCGCCACTCCCATGGGGGCCGACGACGCCCACCACCTGCCCGCTGGACACCCACCTCCAGCTCCACGCCCCGCAACACCGGCGTACGGTCCAGCCGGACATGTACCTGCTCGACGGTCAGCCCCATACCGCATCCAAGCCCTTGTTCCGCCGGAGAAGCCAGAGGAAGAAGGGGCCTGCGGTGGTTCGCGCCCGTGGAGAGCGGGACGAGGTGGGGGATGATCAGGCCCACAACCGAGCTGAAGCCGCTCACCGCTCATGGGGTCTACGGCCGCCGCCTCTTCCGCCATGTAGAGCGCGGACAGCGGCGGGAAGGGGGAGGCAAGTTGGCGAGCCCAGTGGTGCACGCGCACAAAGGCGCCGTCGATCCCCATGTCCTCCGCCGCCCGCGCCAGGTCGAGGTCCGCAGGTGAGTCGGGTTGTCGGGTGGGCG
>NZ_JAIUKE010000004.1 GCF_020176795.1 Streptomyces sp. 8L | reverse complement strand
ATCCTGATGCCGGTCCCGGACCGCGACTTCGATGTGACCGAGGTGGCCGTACCCTGGCGACTGCTGACCGAGGCGGGGCCCCCCCGCGGGGGGGGGCCCCCCGGGGGGGGGCCCCGGGGGGGGTCAGCGGATCGGCACGCCCGAGAGGGTGCGCGCGATCACGAGTCGCTGGATCTCACTGGTGCCTTCGAAGATCGTGTAAATGGCGGCGTCCCGGTGCATGCGCTCCACCGGGTACTCGCGGGTGAAGCCGTTGCCGCCGAGGATCTGGACGGCCTGCGCGGTGACCTGCTTGGCGGTCTCGCTGGCGAACAGCTTCGACATGGACCCTTCGGCCGACTCGAACTTCTTGCCCGTCGTGGCCATCCAGGACGCGCGCCACACGAGCAGCCTGGCGGCGTCGATCCGGGTGCGCATGTCGGCCAGCTGGAACGCGACGCCCTGGTTGTCGATGATGGGGCGGCCGAACTGGCTGCGGGTGGTGGCGTAGTCGAGCGCGACCTCGTAGGCGGCGCGGGCGGTGCCCACGGCCATCGCGCCGACCGCGGGCCGGGAGGCCTCGAAGGTGGCCATCGCGGCGTTCTTCAGGCGCTCGCCCCCGGCCGTCGCCCTCTCACGGGCACGGGCCAGGCGCTCGTCGAGCTTGTCCTTCCCTCCGAGCAGGCAGGCGCCGGGGACGCGTACGCCGTCGAGGACGACCTCGGCGGTGTGCGAGGCGCGGATGCCGTGCTTCTTGAACTTCTGGCCCTGGGACAGGCCGGGCGTGCCGGGCGGCACGATGAACGAGGCATGCCCCTTGGAGCCGAGTTCCGGGTCCACGACGGCGACCACGACATGGACGTTGGCGATGCCGCCGTTGGTCGCCCAGGTCTTGGTGCCGTTCAGCACCCACTCGTCCTTCGCCTCGTCGTAGACGGCGCGGGTGCGCATCGCGGCGACGTCGGAGCCGGCGTCCGGCTCCGAGGAGCAGAAGGCCGCGAGTTTCACGTCGTCGGGATCGCCGTACATCTGCGGTATCCAGGTGCCTATCTGCTCGTCGGTGCCGTTGGCGAGGACGCCGACGGCGGCGAGGCCGGTCCCGACGATGGACAGGGCGATGCCCGCGTCGCCCCAGAACAGCTCCTCCATCGCGAGGGGGATGCCGAGGCCCGACGGGTCGAAGTACTGCTGCGCGTAGAAGTCGAGGGAGTAGATCCCGAGCTTGGCCGCCTCCTGGATGACGGGCCAGGGGGTCTCCTCGCGCTCGTCCCACTCGGCGGCGGCCGGGCGGATCACCTCCGCGGCGAACCCGTGCAGCCACGCACGGATCTCCTTCTGCTCGTCGCTGGGTTCGAGTGTGAACTCGGCCATCTTCCCTCCATGGTTACTGCTGGTAACCACAGTCTGTTACCGGCGAGTAGTGCCTGTCAACCGATCACGCCTGATCAGCACCCTCTCGGCCGGGGGTGTTAGGTTGCGCGGGCGTCACGAATTGGGTAGGGGCGGGGAGAAACGATGGAGACGACACCACAGCAGTCGGAGCAGCGGCGGGCGGCCCAGCTGCGCCGGCGGGAACTGCTGGAGGCCGCCGACCGGGTGGTGCTCAGGGACGGCCCCCGGGCCTCGATGAACGCGATCGCGGCGGAGGCCGGGATCACCAAGCCGATCCTGTACCGCCACTTCGGCGACAAGGGCGGGCTGTACAGGGCGCTCGCGAAACGCCACACGGACGCCCTGCTGAGCGGGCTGCGGGCGGCGCTGGACGCGCCCGCCGAGCGCCGCAGACGCGTGGAGGCCACGCTCGACACGTACCTCGCCGCCATTGAGGCGAACCCGCAGGTCTACCGCTTCCTGATGCACCCGGCCGAAGACGCCCCGCCGCTCGACCAGGGCTTCGACACCGGCCGCCACTCGGCGCCGCTGCTGCGCCGGCTCGGCGAAGAGCTCGCGATCGTCATAGAGGAACGCATCGACCTGGGCGAGAACAGCCGGCGACTGGCCAGGATCTGGGGCCACGGGATCGTCGGCATGATGCACGCGGCCGGTGACTGGTGGCTCGGCGAACGGCCCTGCTCCCGGCAGGAGCTGGTGACGACGATGGCCGACCTGCTCTGGGGCCGGCTCGCGAACGCCGCGGACCGCCCGGACGGCCCCGGGTTCTGAACCACCAGGGACGGCCCGGTGTTCCGGACCGGCCGTACCAGCGGAGGTCTTGACCGGGCGCGCCAGCCCGGGACCGAACCCGTGGGAACCGCCACGAGACCCGCACACGAACAGCCGGCAGCCTCCGGCACAGGCGGGAGCGCTTACGGGCGACGACGGGACGCCGGACCACCTCGGGATGCTTTCTGCACCCGCGCCCGGCCACTCTCCGTCACCTCTCGAAGCCGAGCCGCATTCGCGCCACGGTCTTCCCGCGCCGCCTCAGCCCTCGCTCCCGCCCCCGCCCTATCGCCGCGAGCCGGCGTCGAGCCCCGCGTACGCACGCCGCGGGACCGGAGGGCAGGTCCCCGAGCCCCATGCCCGTCCGCCGCGCTCCTACCGTTCGGACGGGTCCGAGCGCCGCTCCCGGGCTCGGGCGGCGCCCCAGGGCGCGCGGGCCGCGGCCCTCAGCAGCTTCGACCTGCGGCGTCCGGTCAGCCGGTCGGAGTAGACCCCGCCCGCCAGATGGTCGCTCTCGTGCTGGAGGCAGCGTGCGAAGAACCCCTCCCCCACGACGCGCACCGGCTCACCGTCCCGGGTCAGCCCCTCCACCACGGCACGGTCGTAACGCTCCGTGCCCGCCTCAAGGCCGGGCAGCGACAGGCACCCCTCCGGGCCGCGCACGACGATTCCGTCGGCCGCGATCAGCCGCGGATTCACCAGATGGCCGACATGCCGGACATCGTCGTCGTCCGGGCAGTCGTAGACGAACACCCGCAGCGGCACGCCGATCTGGTTGGCCGCGAGGCCCACGCCGCGCGCGGCGTACATCGTGGCGAACAGGTCCTCGACCAGATCCGCGAGGCCGGGGCCGAAGTCGGTGACCGGCTCGCAGGGCGCGTGCAGCACGGGATCGCCGAGCGTCCGCATGGCTCGTACGCGACCACCACTGCCGGGGATCGGACGGTTTCGCATGACCGTCAGGGTACGGTCCGCATGATCGCCGTCTTCGGCGCGGTGGCGGCTTCGTGCCGCGGTTCTGGGCCGTGGCCGGATCTCGATAGGCTGACCCACGACCGACGCGAGGAGGATCAGGGACGATGGCAGGCAACACGGAGCCGCTGCCTTCGCGGGCCAAGCTGGCCGTGACGGCGGGCAAGGCCGCGGCAGCGGTGTCGCGCGCCGCCGGACGCGGCAGCGGATCGGTGATCGGCGGAAAGGTAGCGCTCCGGCTCGACCCCGACCTGCTGCGCCGTCTCGCGCAGCACCTCGACGTCATCCTCGTGTCCGCGACCAACGGCAAGACCACCACCACCCGCCTGATCGCGGAGGCCCTGCGCGCCGCCGGGCCCGTGGTCTCCAACGCGCTGGGCGCCAACATGCCCGCGGGCATCACCTCGGCGCTCGCCGGCGGCTCGGACGCCAAGTTCGGTGTGATCGAGGTCGACGAGAAGTACCTGGCCGGTGTGGCGCGCGACACCACACCCAAGGCGATCGCCCTGCTGAACCTCTCCCGCGACCAGCTGGACCGCGCGGCCGAGACCCGCATGCTCGCCGAGAAGTGGCGGGAGGGGCTGGCCGGCACCAAGGCGATCGTGATCGCCAACGCCGACGACCCGCTGATCGTGTGGGCCGCCTCCTCCTCGCCGAACGTGGTCTGGGTCGCGGCGGGCCAGGAGTGGAAGGACGACGCCTGGTCGTGCCCGTCGTGCGGCGGCGTGATGCAGCGGCCTGGCGACGACTGGTTCTGCGCGCAGTGCGGGTTCCGCCGCCCCGCGCCCAGCTGGGCGCTGCGCGACGACCACGTGCTCGACCCGCACGGCTCCGCCTGGCCCATCCACCTCCAGCTGCCCGGCCGGGCGAACAAGGCCAACGCGACCACGTCCGCCGCGGTCGCCGCGACGTTCGGTGTGCCGCCTGGCGTCGCCCTTCAGCGCATGTACCAGGTGCAGGCGGTGGCGGGACGCTACGACGTGGTGTCCTTCCAGGGCCGCGACCTGCGGCTGCTGCTCGCGAAGAACCCGGCCGGCTGGCTGGAGACCTTCTCGCTGATCGACCCGCCGCCGACCCCGGTGATCCTCTCGGTCAACGCGCGCGGCGCGGACGGCACGGACACGTCCTGGCTGTGGGACGTCGACTACACCCGCCTCGGCGGGCACCCGATCTTCGTCCTCGGCGACCGCAGGCTCGACCTCGCGGTCCGCCTCGAGGTGGCGGGGCTCGCGTTCCGCGTCTGCGAGACGCTGGACGAGGCCGTGCAGTACGCGCCGCCCGGACGGATCGAAGTGATCGCCAACTACACGGCCTTCCAGGACCTGCGCCGCCGTGTCGGCAACTGATCCGACGGCCCGCCGAGCTTACGAGAGGAACGAGCGAGCATGAGCGAGAGCAGCCTCAGGCTGGTGTGGATCTACCCCGACCTGCTGAGCACCTACGGCGACCAGGGCAACGCGCTGGTCGTCGAGCGGCGGGCGCGCCAGCGCCGGCTGAACGTCTCGCGGGTGGACGTACGCAGCGACCAGCCGGTGCCGACGTCCGGCGACATCTACCTGATCGGCGGCGGTGAGGACCGGCCGCAGCGGCTGGCCGCCGAGCGGCTGCGGCGGGACGGCGGGCTGAACCGGGCCGTCTCCAACGGCGCGATCGTCTTCTCCGTCTGCGCCGGCTACCAGATCCTGGGCCACGAGTTCGTCAACGACCTCGGCCAGCGCGAGCCGGGCCTCGGCCTGCTCGACGTGGTCTCCACGCGCGGCGAGGGCGAGCGCTGTGTCGGCGATGTGCTCGGCGACATCGACCCGCATCTCAACCTGCCGCCGCTGACCGGCTTCGAGAACCACCAGGGGATCACCCATCTCGGCCCGAGGGCACGGCCGTTCGCGCGCGTCAGGCTCGGCAGGGGCAACGGCACGGGGGACGGCACCGAGGGCGCGTTCAACGACACCGTCTTCGGTACGTACATGCACGGTCCCGTGATGGCGCGCAACCCGCACATCGCCGATCTGCTGCTGAAGCTGGCCCTCGACGTGAACGCGCTGCCGCCGGTCGACGACCGGTGGTACGACGCCCTGCGCAACGAGCGGATCAACGCCGCCGTCCAGCCCGCCTGAGCGGTGGTGCCGCACAGCTGAGCAGCTGCTCCGCCCACCCGGCACACCCCTCCTGAGCAGCGGCTTCACCATCTGAGCGGCCCGGCCGCCGAACCCGGCACCCTCCTGTCCAGCAGGCGGACGCCGGGTTCGGTGACGGTACCCGGCGCCGGTAGGGTGGCGGCGATCAGACCGGACGACGGGGTCCGGCCATCGCCCCCACACGTTGCAAAGGTTGTCCGGGCCATGCGAATTGGTGTCCTCACCTCCGGCGGTGACTGCCCCGGCCTCAACGCGGTGATCAGGTCCGTCGTGCACCGCGCCGTCGTCGACCACGGCGACGAGGTCATCGGGTTCCACGACGGCTGGAAGGGCCTTCTGGAGTGCGACTACCGCAAGCTCGACCTTGACGGTGTCGGGGGCATCCTGGCCCGTGGCGGCACCATCCTCGGCTCCTCCCGTGTGCAGCCCGCGCATCTGCGCGGCGGCGTGGAGAAGGCCCGCGGCCACGTCGCCGACCTGGGCCTGGACGCGATCATCCCGATTGGCGGCGAGGGCACGCTCAAGGCGGCGAACCTGCTGTCCGAGGCCGGCCTGCCGATCGTCGGCGTCCCGAAGACCATCGACAACGACATCGCCTCCACTGACGTGACCTTCGGCTTCGACACGGCCGTCGGTGTCGCGACGGACGCCCTGGACAGGCTGAAGACCACCGCCGAGTCGCACCAGCGTGTGCTGATCGTGGAGGTCATGGGCCGGCACACCGGGTGGATCGCCCTCCACTCGGGCATGGCGGCGGGCGCGCACGCCATCGTCGTACCGGAGCGGCCCTTCGACATCGGCGAGCTGACCGCGCTGGTCGGCAAGCGGTTCCTGGCCGGCAAGCGGTTCGCGATCGTGGTGGTCGCCGAGGGCGCCAAGCCGCGCGAGGGCTCCATGAAGTTCGACGAGGGCGGTACCGACATGTACGGCCACGAGCGGTTCGCCGGGGTCGCGGGGCAGCTCGCCGTCGAACTGGAGCAGCGCCTCGGCAAGGAGGCCAGGCCGGTCATCCTCGGGCACGTCCAGCGCGGCGGCACCCCGACGGCGTACGACAGGGTGCTGGCGACCCGGTTCGGCTGGCACGCCGTCGAGGCCGCGCACCGCGGCGAGTTCGGCATGATGACGGCACTGCACGGCACGTCCATCGACATGGTGCCGCTCACGGAGGCCGTCGAGACGCTGAAGACGGTCCCGGCCGCGCGCTACGCGGAGGCGGAGTGCGTCCTGTAGACGCGCGTTCCTGACAGTGCGTCGGCCCCGCGCCCGGGCCCGCACCGCTCGCCGCGGGTCCCGGACCGCCCCCCGCCGCCGCCGCGGCTGGGGGCGGTTCTAGTCTGGTGGCGGACATCAGGTACGAATCACGCCCCCACAGGAGTACGCGGATGGATCACAGCATGCACGGCATGATGATGGATTTGCCGCCGTTCACGCTGAGCCGGGCGTTCGTCTACTCGTCCGACCCGTTCTTCCTGGTCTCCTGCGCCCTGGGCATCGTGCTGTACGGCTGGGGCGTGCTGCGGCTGCGGCGCCGCGGGGACGCGTGGTCACCGGGCCGGAGCGCCTCGTTCCTGCTGGGTGTCCTGCTGGTCGGCCTGACGATGTGCACGGGCCTCAACGACTACGGCATGGTCATGTTCAGCGTGCACATGGTGCAGCACATGCTCATCAGCATGGTCGCGCCGATCCTGCTGCTGCTCGGCGCGCCGGTCACCCTCGCCCTGCGGACGCTGCCGGTGCTGGGGCGCGGCCGGAAGGGGCCGCGCGAGCTGCTGCTGATGCTGCTGCACAGCCGGTTCGTGCGGGTGGTCTCGCACCCGGTCTTCACGATCCCGGTGTTCATCGCGAGCCTCTACGGGCTGTATTTCACGCCGATCTTCGACTTCCTGATGCGGTCCGAAACCGGGCACATCGTGATGATGGTCCACTTCCTCGCGGTGGGTCTGCTGTTCTTCTGGCCGATCATGGGCATCGACCCGGGCCCGCACCGCTCCGGCTACCTGATGCGGATGCTGGAGCTGTTCGCGGGGATGCCGTTCCACGCGTTCTTCGGCATCGCGCTGATGATGGCCAGCCAGCCGATGATCAACGCGTACAGGCACCCGGCGGCCTCGCTCGGTGTCGACGCGCTGTCCGACCAGACGGCCGCGGGCGGCATCGCGTGGGCCTTCAGCGAAGTCCCCTCGGTGCTGGTGCTGCTCGCGCTCGTCTTCCAGTGGTACCGCTCGGACCAGCGCCAGGCGACGCGCCAGGACCGGGCCGCCGACCGGGACGGCGACAAGGAGCTCGCCGCCTACAACGCCTATCTGGCGTCGCTCCAGGCCCGGGGGCAGTAGCGCGCGGGCCCCGGTTCGGGTGAGGATGGGCTCACCGTCGGGCCGGGAGGAGGACGCGGGTGTCCGGATCATCCACGAAGAGCATGGGCGTCATCACGGTGGTCGGTCTTGTCGTGGTGACCGCCTATACCGCGGCGATCGGCAGCAACGGCTGGCTCTGGTTCGGCTGGGTCGTCCTCGGCCTCCTGACGCTGGGCATGATCGCCACCGGCCGCGGCGACTGAGCCGCGGGTCGGGTCGCCGGGGCACGGAGTCGTCGGCCGAGCTGCTGAGAGGCCCTGCGGGACGTGGGAGACGCGTTGCGTGGAGAAGGGGGGGGGGGGGGGGGGGGGGGGGGGGGGGGGGGGGGGGGGGGGGGGGGGGGGGGGCGGGGGGGGCCCCGGCGGCCCCCCCCCCGGCGGCGGCGCGCCCGCCC
>NZ_JAIUKE010000003.1:92134-95973 GCF_020176795.1 Streptomyces sp. 8L | reverse complement strand
GGGCGGGGCCCGCGGGCGGCCCCGCGGGCCGGCCGGCCCCCCCCCCGCCCCCCCCCCCCCCCCCCCCCCCCCCCCCCCCCCCCCGCCTGTTCACCTGCCGTGCCCCGCTCGGGGCCGTGCTTTCCGCGCGTCGCGCACCCCGCTCGGGGCCGTCCGTACCGCCCTCGCGTCCCGCGGGACGCGAGGGGTCAGCCGGAGTCGCCCCGGCGGGCCGGAGCGGCGCCGTTGACGGCCTCCGACTGGTCGCGGGTCTCCACCGCGGTGCCGGGTGCCGACCCGCCGCCGTTGAGGCCGGTGCCCGCGGTGCCCGCCCCGCTGTTCCCGGTCCCCGCGCGCAGCGTGTTGAGGATGGCCATGCCCTGGCTGACCAGGCCCGCGACCATCTCGTTGAGCCCGTCCGTACCGTTCAGCACGGTCAGGTTCGACCCCTGGAGCCCCCGGGACGCCGCCTCCGCGAGCTCCGGCAGGACCTCGACGACGCGGTTGGCCGCGATGAGCTCCTGGTTGCCGTTCTTCAGGGACTCGGCGCGTGCGGCGTTGGCGTCGGCCTCGGCCTGGGCGAGCGCCCGCGCGGCGTACGCCTTGCCGTCCGCCTCGGCCTTCGCCCGGTCGCGGTTGGCCTCGGCGAGCGTCCGCTGCCGGTAGGCCTCCGCGTCCGCCGGACGCCTGACCTCCGCCTCGAGACGCTGCGCGGCGAGCCGGGCCTGCCGCTCGGCCAGCGCCGTCTGCGCCTCGATGACCTCGTGCGACGCCTCCGCCTCCGCGAGCGGGCCGGCCTGGCTCGCGCGCGAGGCGGCCTGCTCGGTCTCGGCCTGGAACCCGGCGCGCTTGATCGCCGTGTCCCTCTCGTACGCGGCCTTCAGCGCCGCCGCCTCCTGCTCGCGCTCCGCGGCCTGCTGGTCGGCGCGGGCCTGGGCGATACGCGCCTGGCTCGCGACGGCCGCCGCGTGCGGGGCCGCCAGGTTGTCGACGTAGCCGGTGGTGTCCGTGATCTCCTGGATCTGGAGGGCGTCGACGACGATGCCCAGCTTCTCCATCTCACTGTGGCTGCCGGCCTTGACCTCCTGCGAGACCCTGTCGCGCTCCCGGATGATCTGCTCGACGGTGAGACCGCCGATGATCGAGCGCAGGTGGCCGGAGAAGATCCGGCCGACGAGTTCTTCCATCCGGTGCTGCTCGGTCAGGAAGCGGCGCGCCGCGTTGGCGATCGACACCGCGTCGTCGCCCACCTTGAAGACGGCGACCGCCCTGACGTTCAGGCGGATGCCCTGCTGGGTGACACACTCCTCGGCGATTTCGGCCTCGCGCAGCGCGAGCGAAAGCATGCGCGCCCGCTGCTTGACCGGGAGGACGAAACTGCCGTGACCGGTGACGATGCGGAACTGCGTGTCCTCCCGCCGCCGCTTGGAACCGGAGATGAGCATCGCCTCGTTGGGCGCCGGTACACGCCAGAACAACATGAGTTGACTCCTGTCGCAAAACGTGGTGGTCGGTGGTCAGGAGGGAAGGGGCTCCACAATCACCGAGCGTGCCGAGATGCACTCGGTGACCATCACCCGGATGTGCCTGCCGATCGGTTGGTCCGCCCAGGCCGCGTAGGCCTCGGAGCCGCCCCGCACGGCCACCAGCACTTCGCCGAAGCCGTCCTGCGGGATCGGGACCGTGATCCGCCCGATCGCCCCCACGGGGCTCGCCGACGAGTCATCTGTCTCGGACATCGACCGCTGTCCCACCTCCACCCACCCGTCCGGCCGGGACCGGAGATGTTCGGCGACCCCCTGCCGCCGACCTCTTCACACTACTCCGCGTGGTGCCTCCGGGACTGTCCCGGGGACGTTACCGAACGGGAACGGAACGGCCTTTCACAGAACCAGGTCCGCCAGCCTGTCGACCTCGTCGATTCGCGCGATCGTGGGAGTGAAAGTCAGCTCGTTGACGCCGATCGCGGCGAACTCCCCGACGATGCCGCGGATGCGCTCGGGGGTGCGTACGACACCGTCCGCGATGGCGCTCCCGTGGTCGCCCGCGTAGGCGTAGTAGCCGCGTACGTACCGGTCGGAGTCCTCGACGCTCCCGGGGTCCTGGGACGCGCAGAAGTACGCGAGGCCCAGGAGCCGGGGTTCGCCGGTGCGGCCGGCGGCGCTCCACGCCTCGCGGACCCGGCCCACCATCGGCTCGGCCCTGCGGGGCCCGCCGCCCGCGCCCGTCCAGCCCGCGCCCCAGCGTGCGGTGCGGCGGACCGCACGCGCCCCGTGCCCGCCGATCAGGACCGGCACGGACGCGCCTTCGGGGACGACCGCGCGGCGCTCGCCGGGGAAGTCGCCGTCCTCGACGGCCTCGCCGCGCCAGGCGGCGTGCAGGTAGGCGAGTTGGCGGTCGAACGCGGCGCCCCTGCCCTCGAAGTCCCGTTCGGCGGGACGGTAGTCGGAGGGGCGGGCGCCGACGCCGAGTCCGAGTGTCAAGCGGTCGCCGCTGAGTTGGGCGAGCGTTCCGGTGATCTTCGCGAGGACGGCGTCGGGGTAGGTGGGGCCGAGCACCGCGTTGGTGGTGAGCCCGATGCGGGAGGTGGCGCCTGCCACGACGGCGAGCGCGGTCAGCGAGTCGTACGACGGGTACGGGACGCGGCCGATGGTGGAGACGAAGGCGAAGCCGCGTTCCTCGGCGCGCGTCGCCCAGGCCCGCATCACGGAGGCGCTGGTACCGGTGGTGGTGTTCGGAAGGGCGATGCCGATGCGCATGACGTGGGCTCCTTGGCCGGGAGACTCGGTGGTTGCCGCCGGTGGCGGCGGTGATCACCCGGGGCCCTGCCCGGCGGGGCCCCGCCGAAACCCGGGCGTCCGGCCGCCGCCCCGCCGGTCGCGTGTCACCGCCGTACCGGGCCGGGCGCGTCCTGCCCCGCCCGGTTCCCCGTCTCCCGGGGGTGCCGGGCGCGGGGGCGCCGTCAGGACCCGGCGTGCCTGCGGTGCGCGCCGCCGCCGTGCGCTCGGCCGCGACGCGGGTGGTACAGGAGCAGGAAGACGGTGGCGAGGACGGCGACGGCCTCGGCGACGACCGTGATCGTCTTGTCGCGGAACCAGAGGGGCTCGTACATGTCGGGGAAGGGACCGAGTGTCCCCACATCGACATAGCGGTAGATGAGCAGGAGCGCGAGGCCGCCCGCCGCGGTCGCCCACGCGAACACGTCGCCGGGGATGCGCCGCCACACCAGCACGAGCAGCGCGGCGACTCCGGCGAGGGCCGCCTCGATACGGAAGAGGGTGCCCTGGCTGATGCTCTCGGTGACGGCGTCGTACCGTCCGGCGAGATGAGCGTGCATGTAGGCGTCGACGGCGAGGCCGGCTGCTGCAAGCACCCGTGCGGTGCCGCGCGGGAAGCGTCCCGCGTGCGTGTCGCGTGTCATGGCGGCTCCCTAGTTGACCGTGAGTGTGCCCTTCATGAAGGGGTGAATGGAACAGTGGAACGGATAGGAACCCGCCTTCTTCGGCGCGGTGAAGGTCTTCTTCTTGCCCGGTGCGATGTGTCCCGTGTTGAACTTCGCGCTTCCCGTGCCGGTCACCGTGTGCGCGGTGGTGTCCTTGTTCGTGACCGTGATCCTGGCGCCGGCCTTCACGGTCAGCTTGGACGGCTTGAACTTGAAGTTGTCGATGGTGATTTTGTCCTTGGCCGCCGCGGCCGGGGCCGCACTGGACGCGGCGGCGGGCAGGGGTGCCGAGGACGCCGTGTGCCCGCCGGCGCTGCTCCCGCCGCCGGAGCAGCCGGCGAGGGCGAGGGCGCTGAGGGCGAGAGCGGCCACGGCGGCACGGGAGCGACGGGTGCGCGGGGAGGGCGGCATGAGGGGT
>NZ_JAIUKE010000003.1:87051-92125 GCF_020176795.1 Streptomyces sp. 8L | reverse complement strand
CGACATATACGTCAGAGCGCCTCATAGCGCCCTACATCTGTGCCGCCGGACCGCGGCCCCCCCCCGCGGCCCCCCCCCCCCCCCGGGCGCCCAGGCCCGAGCGGACGCCGGGGGGCAGGGGCGCGCGGGGTGCGGGGGGTGGGCGGCAGGTGGGGTCTCGGGGGTGTTGCGGGGAGCACGTCCGGCGGGATGCCGGTGAGGCGGCCCGGAGCGCTGTTGACGCCATCAGTGGAACCCGTCCCCGCTCCCGCGGCGAACGGACGGGGCTATCCGGACTACGGACGTCCGGGTGCCGCCGCGGTGTGCGGGTGGGGAGGTCGACGGTGGTGAGGCCCTCGGGACGCGTGTGCAGGTGGATGCGGGCGACGGTGCTGATGTTCTCCGGACGCCTGTGCAGGGCGTTTCATCTGGAAGAGCGTGCCGGGGAACGCGCCCGCCCGGGACACACCGGGGTCGGCGGCGCGAATGGGGGTGCCGGGCGCGGTGGGCCCTTCTTCGGCTTCCGCCTCGCGGCTCACCCGGGGCCGGTGCCCGGCGTCCTTTGGGCACCACTCGCTCGGGGCATGGCCTGTCAGGAGGCGCGCCCCTCCGGGACGCGACCGCGGTTGACCGTGACGATCACACCGCCCGCGACGGCGAGCGCGATCAGCACCACACCGATGAGGGTGGCGCCGTCGGCGAGCCCGACCGCGTCGCTGAGACAGCCGGCGGCCACCGGAAGGACTCCCGCCGAGCGGTAACCTCCCACGTTCAGGGCGGCGTTGGCCTCGGCCGGCCGCTGCGGGGGCACACTGTGGTTGAGCAGGGAGAGGCCGCCGAGCAGCCCGACGATGAAGAAGGCGAAGACGACCGTCAGGGTCCCTTGGAGAGCCCGATGCCCTTCTGCCAGAGCGCGTAGTGCGGGGTGGCGGCGTTCGACAGTACGAACACGGCGGTGACGGGCCAGGCGGCCAGCCAGATCCACCGCCGGAGGGCGAGCGGGGCTACGGGGGCGGCCATCGCGGCAGGGTCTCCCGCCGGAGGTCCCGCGCGCCGGACCCGGCGGGGGCCCGGCGCGCTCTCGGGCGTGTCTCTGTTCTGCGCCATGGGGTTCTGCGCCATGGGTCCTCCCCGGGACACCTCAGTACGAGTTATTTCGAACTCAGCATGCTGTACGATTGAAGTCGTACTGAACGTCGTTTTCCCCAGCAGGAGGCCAGACATGGCGCCACAGGCCGTCCCGGCAGCCGCGTTCGTCGCCCGGCCGGCGCCGTCGGACCTGCCCGAGCCCCTGGCGGAACCGGCCGTGGCCGACCTGAAACTGGAAACGGTGCTCGGCGCTTTGAGCGACCCCCTGCGGCTGCGCATCGTGCGGAAGCTGCTGCTGGAGAGCGAATCCTTCGACCACTCCTGCGGCTGGTTCGGCATCGACCGGCCGAAGTCGACGCTGACACACCACTTCAAGGCGCTGCGCGAGGCCGGCGTGACCCGCCAGCGGCAGTACGGACTGGAGCGGCGCAGCCAGGTACGCGTGGACGACCTGGAGGCGCGCTTCCCCGGGCTGCTCGGCCTCGTCGCCGCATGGACCCCCCAGGAGCCCTGACCGCCACCGCGCGCACCCGACTGGGGACGACGCTTGCTCCCCATGGGCACAAAGGCCCCAACAGGAGCAAAGGCGCCCAACAGGGGCCAGAAGCACCCGAATTCCCGGTGACGGTGTGTCCAAGATCGCATGCTTGCGCGTGACGAAGGCACCTGATTCCCGGGTAGGCGTGGCCCCGGTCCGGGATAATGGTGTGTTTCGGCAGTGTGGAGGGGGTGCGGCGTGATGCGTGTCGCGGTGGTCGATGTGGGTTCGACGTCGGCGCATGTGGATGTGGTCGAGTTGCGGAAGAGCCAGCCGCCCCGTCAGTCGGTGACGGTGAAGCACAAGGTGACGCTCTCCCGCGAGGTCGGCCCCGACGGGCGCATCCGGGAGAAGTCGATGGCACGCCTGGTGCGGGCGGTGGGCCGTGCCGCCGACACGGCGGCTCTGCACGGCGCCGACGAGATGGTGGCCTACGCCACCTCCGTGGTGCGCGACGCGCCGAACCGCGACGCGGTGCTGGCCCGGGTGGCCAAGGCCAGCGGCGTACGGCTGGGGGTACTGAGCCCGCGCCAGGAGGCGGGGCTGACGTACGAGGGCGCGCGGGCGTGGAGAAGACCCGGCCGCGACGAGCCCCTGCTCGTCGCGGACATCGGCGGCGGCACCTTCGAACTCGCCCTCGGCACCGGCTCCCGTACGCGCAACCTCGTGTCCGCGCCGCTCGGGGCCCGGCGCCTCACGCTCACGGATCTGCCGGGCAATCCACCGAGCCCGCGCGACCTGGCCCGGTTGCGACGCCGCCTCGGGCGGGAGGTGCCCAAGCTCCTCGAAGGCCTGGGGCCGGTGCCCGTAGGCACGGAATGCGTCGGCGCGTCCAGGGTCTTCGCCCAGCTCGCGACGGTTACGGCCGAGGGCGGTGCTGCGTCAGGGGCCGACGGCGTGCCGGTGCTCGGCCTGCGGCGGCTGCGCGCGGCCCTGCCCGAACTCGCGGCCAGGACCTGGCAGGAGCGGGCTGAGCTGCCAGGTGTCTCCCGGTCGCGCGCGCCCCACATCCTCGCGGGTGCGCTGCTCGCAGAGGCGCTGATGGACTCGGCGGGCATCTCCGCACTGCCGGTGTGCCCTTGGGGGCTGCGGGAGGGCATCGCGCTGCGGTTGCGGGCGGGCCTGCGTGGGGACGCACGGGCCGTGGAGGGCCTCGGCGGGCTGCGTACCACGGCCTGAGACCGGGTGGTGCTCACGCCTGGAGGGCGACCGCCGTGAAGTCTCCGGCGGAGACGGCCGTTCGCCACCGCTCGATCACGCGGCCGGGCGGTCCTGCCGTCATGTGGTCTCTGGACGCTCGGCCGTCGCCCGGGGCGCTCGCGCCATGAGGACGTCGACGGGGTCCTCGGCCTCCACGACGAACCCGTGGCGCTCGTAGAGCCGGCGGGCGGGACTCCCCCGCAAAACGTTCAGCGCCACGGCCGTCCCCCGCGCATCGGCCCGCGCCAGTGCCGCGCGCAGGACGGCGGACCCGAGCCCCGGCCCTGCTGGTGCGGAGCGAGGTAGAAGTGCTCCAGCCACTGCCTGCCTCCGGCAGGCCGGACCGTCAGGCATCCGCCGAGTTCGCGGCCGACCATGATGACCGACGTGTACTCGACCGAGAACGAGTCGCGCAGCCGCTGTCGTACCCGGTGCTCGTCGTAGCGTCTGAGACGTTCCAGATCGGGGCGCATCACCGTGGCCCGCAGCTCCGCGATCACCTCGATGTCCGCCGCCACCGCGGGGCGCAGCGTCCAGCCACCGGGGGGTCGCGGCGTGCCCGGCGCGGGTGCCACCGCGTCCTGTCGCGCTCCGGTCTCGGTCATCCCGTCACCCCGTCGTCCATGGCGGGAGTACCTCAACGCGCCCGCACCGGACGGGCACCGCCTCACTCGCGCGGCGCCCCGGCACCGCCGCCGCCAGGGCTCAGCCAGGCGCCGATGTCCGCGAGCACGGTGGGGCCGGAGTCCTCGCCCACGCTCCCGGCGAGGTCCGCGACGGATATCCCCCGCAAGGCGGCCCGCCAGGCGGCGTCGGCCTCGGCCATCGCGCGCGCGATCGGACACGGCCGGGTGCAGGCCTCCGGCGGCTTCGCCAGCGGGCCCCGCCTGCGGATCTCGGTGCATACGAAGGCGGGCTCGGCGCCGTCGACGGCCTCGACCACGTCGAGGACGGTGATCTGGCCCGCGTCTCTGGTCAGGACGTATCCGCCCGCCTTGCCCTGGACGGAGTCGACGAGCCCGGCGCGCGAGAGTGCTTGCAGCTGCTTGGCCAGGTAGCTGCCGGAGACGTCGTGCAGCTCGGCGAGCCGGGCGGCGGGCACCGGCGCCGTCGCGGCGGTCAGCACGACACAGCAGTGCAGCGCCCACTCGACCCCACCGGACAACTTCATCCCCGTACCCCCTCCCGCAAGGACTCGGACCCCTCCATGGACTCGGACAAAGACTATCCGACTATGATCTCGGACAAGGAATATCCGAGTTGCAGGCTCCTTCCGTGAAGTCCACGAACCCCGGCATGCCCGCGGCATGCCGTGAAAGGCGGCAGCCATGAAGGTCACGGTCATCGGCGGTACCGGAATGATCGGCTCACAAGTGGTCAAGAAGCTGACGGCGGCAGGTCACCAGGCAGTCCCCGCGGCAACGTCCACCGGGGTGGACCTGATCAGCGGCGAGGGGCTGGACCGGGCGCTGGAAGGCGCAGAGACCGTGGTCAACCTGGCGAACTCGCCGACCTTCGACGCCGCTTCCCTCGACTTCTTCCGCACCTCCACGCGGAACCTGCTCGCCGCCGGGGAGCGGGCCGGGGTCCTGCACCAGGTCGTCCTGTCGATCGTCGGCGTGGACCAGGTGCCCGAAGTGGACTACTACCGGGCCAAGACCCTTCAGGAGACGCTGCTCCTTGAGGGGCCGACGCCCTGTTCCGTCGTGCGCGCCACGCAGTTCTTCGAGTTCGTGGAAACGATCCTGTCCTGGACCTCCGACGCGAGCACCGTGCGGCTTCCCACCACCCGCCTTCAGCCGATGGCCGCCGACGACGTGGTCGACGCGGTGGCCGAGGTCTCCACCGGCGCCCCGCTGGCGGGGATCAGGAACGTCGCGGGCCCCGACGTCTTCTCCCTGGACGAACTCGGCCGGATCACCCTGGCGGCGCGGGGGGACGAGCGGCCCGTCGTCATCGACGAGAGCGCCGGCCTGTTCGCGGCCGCCCCCGGCGACGCACTCACCGGGGGGCCGGACGCGCACCTCGCGCCCACGCACTACCGGGACTGGCTCCGCGCGGCGCTCTGACCCCGCCCGCGCTCCCCGGCCCCGTAGGCCGAGGCGGACCGGGCAACGCCGAAGCGGGGGGGGGGGGGGGGGGGGGGGGGGGGGGGCGGGGGGGGGGGGGGGGGGGGGGGGGGGGGGGGGGGGGGGGGCCCGCCCGCGGGGGGGGGCGGGGGGCGCGCCCGGGGGGGGCGGGGGCGCGGGGGGGGGGGGGGGGCCCCCG
>NZ_JAIUKE010000003.1:79451-87042 GCF_020176795.1 Streptomyces sp. 8L | reverse complement strand
GCCCCCCCCCGCCCGCGGGGGGGGGGCGGCCGCCCCCCCCCCCGGCCGCCCCCCCGCGCCCCCCCGGCCCCCCCGCCGAGGCTTCTACGAGGTGCTTCAGATCCGGTGACCGGCGGGGCCGGACGCGAAGCGGGTCACTGGTGCCGGTACTCCTCGCGGTCGTACCGGGCCTCCCCCGCTCCCTGTCCGCCGGCCGGGGGGGCGGGGGCCGGGTTCTCGTGGCTGAGGTCGATGTCGACCTCGGCGCGGCTGCTGTTGGCGAGGGAGAAGGGGACCGCGCGCGGCGGATAGCTGTTCGCCACGACGGTGTAGTCGCCCGTGGGAACGCCGTCGAAGGCGTACGCACCGTCGCTGTCGGACAGTTGACGCGTCAGCACGTTCCCCGCGGTGTCCATGAGGGTGACGACCGTGTCCGGCATGGGAGCGCCGCCCGCGTTGCGCACCGTGCCGCGGATGTACGCGGCGGGGTCGAGCTCCACGTCGTACGACGCGGGGCCGCCTTCGGCCAACTCGACGGCCAGAGCGCCCGGCTGGTGGCCGTCGGCCGTCACGGCCAGCGTGTACACACCGGCGGCGAGGCCCGACAGCTCGTAGAACCCGGAGTCCGTGGAAGTGGCGGTACCGACCACGTCCCCGTACTGGTCGGCCGCCACCACCAGGGCACCCGCGACCGGGCCGTGCGCGGAGCGGACCGTGCCGGTCAGCCCGCCGGACGATCCCGACAGCAGCAGGTCCGCGTCCAGGCTCTTGTCGCCCACCGTGACAGTGACCGCGTGGGGCTGGAGGCCGGACGCCGAACCGATCACGACATACGTTCCGGGCCCCGGGTGGGGCAGGACGTAGTGGCCGTCGTGGCCCGCGACGGTCCGGGCGATCTGGCGGCCCGTCGCGTCGATGAGTGTGACCGACGCGCCCTGCACCGGCCGGCCGGCCGCGTCGCGGACATGGCCGAGGACACCCGGTGCTTCGGCGGCCCGGTGGGTCCCCTTGGCGTGGTGGGCCGGGGTGTGCACCGGAGCGTCGGCCAGTGCCGCCGGAGCTTCGGTCGCGGCCGAGGCGGCGGCCGGGGCGGGAGCCTCGGACAAGGTGCTCTGGGCGCCCGGGGCCAGCGCCGCGGGCCGGCCCCGGCGGTAGAGGACCACTGAGACGAGCAGGCCCGCGGCGAAGAACGCGGCGGCCCACCAGTAGGCGCTGGAGTAGCTGTGGAGCGCTGCCTGCAACGGCAGGTCACGCTCGCCGATGTGGTCCTTGGCGTAGCTGGTGGCAGCGGTGGCGGCGATGGTGTTGAAGAGCGCGGTACCGATGGAACCGCCGATCTGCTGCATGGTGTTGACGGTCGCGGAGGCGACGCCCTGGTCCCGCGCCTGCACACCGAGTGTGGCCAGGCTCATCGCGGGCGGCATCACCAGGCCGAGGCCGAAGCCCATGAGAAGCAGTCCCGGCAGCACGTGCGCGGGGTACGTGCTGAACTGGTCGAGCCGCGTCAGGTAGACCAGGCCCGCTCCGGCCAGGGCCATACCGACCGGCACGACGGGCTTCGGACCGATCCTCGGGATCAGCAGGTTCGTGGCCAGCTGAGCGGTGATCATGAGCATCCCGATCATCGGCAGGAAGCCGAGACCGGTCTGGACCGGGCTGTAGTGCAGCGTCTGCTGCAGGTAGTACGTGAGGAAGAGGAAGACGCCGAACATCCCCGAACCGGAGATGAACACACTGATGTACGAGGCGGCCCGGTTGCGGTCGGCCAGCACGCGCAGCGGCAGGAGCGGGTGCTTGGCCCGGGTCTCCCACACGGTGAACAGGACGAGCAGCACACCGCCGGCGGCCAGGAACGCCCAGCACATCCAGTCGCTCCAGCTGTGCGTCTCGGCGTTGGCGAAGCCGAACACCACCCCGAAGAGCCCGGCCGCCACGAGGACGGTCCCGAGCAGGTCGAGCTTCGGGCGCTGGGCCGGAACCGCCGCGCGGACGAAGAGCGCGGCGCCGATCACGGCGAACACCGCGATGGCGTCGTTGACGTAGAGAGTCCAGCGCCAGTCGAGGTGCTCGGTGAGCACCCCGCCGAGCAGCAGGCCTATGGCGCCGCCGGACCCCGCGATCGCGCCGAAGACACCGAAGGCCTTGGACCGCTCCTTCGGATCGACGAACGTCGTGGTCAGCAGGGACATCGCGGACGGAGCGAGTACGGCGCCGAACACACCTTGCAGCGCACGCGCCACGACCAGCATGGTGAAGCCGTTCGCCGCGCCGCCGAGCGCGGACGCGGCGGCGAACCCGACCAGGCCGATGATGAATGTCCTGCGGCGGCCGAGCAGGTCGGCCAGACGGCCGCCGAGCAGCAGCAGGCTGCCGAAGGCCAGCGAGTACGCGGTGATGACCCACTGGCGGCCGTCGTTGGAGAAGCCCAGGTCCTTCTGGGCCGACGGCAGTGCGATGTTCACGATGGTCGCGTCCAGGACGACCATGAGCTGGGCGAGTCCGATGACGGCCAGGGCCCACCAGCGCTTCGGCGGGTGCCGGCGCGCCTCGGCATCGCTGCTTTCCTTGGCGGTTGTGACGGATGGGGCGTCAACGGGTTCATCGACGGCGGAGACTGACACGCCGGGGTCCTCCAGGTCTTTCAGTGGATGAGCGGCGCCGCGTCATGCGTGGGCAGACGGCCGGCGTGACGGCGCCTCGACGACTCGCGGTTCAGCGGCGAGTCAGAGCGGGGAGGACGACAGCGTCCACGTACCGCCGAAGATAGATGGGGTCCGGTTCCTTGAGATCGATGAGTGACCGGGCCACCACAGCTCCCAGCAGGAGATGCGGCAGGAACGCGCGGGCCGGGCAGTCGGGGGCGACCTCGCCGCGCTCGGCGGCCCGGTCGAACATGCTGTAGAGGGCTTGGTGGTCCTGTTTCAACACCTCACCGAAGGCCGCCGCGAGGTCGGAGTCCTTGGTCACCGCGGGCGCCACGGCCCGCAGAAGGTCGGTGTCCTTCTTCGCTTGTCCCATGCGGGTGGCCAGCTCGTACAGGTCGCCGGCCAGGGTTCCGGTGTCCAGGCCCTCGAAGTCGAACGGTCTGTTGTGCCGGAGGGAAGCGGCCACGAGCTGAGGTTTCCCGCTCCACTTCCGGTAGAGAGTCGCCTTGCTGCACCGTGTGTTCAGAGCCACCGCGTCCATGGTGAGAGCCTCGTAGCCGCCCTCGCGCAGCAGCGCCAGGACGCCCGTGTAGATCTCGGACTCCCGCTCGGCGGAGAGCCGGCTGCGCCGTCGGCGGGGACAGGGTCCGCCGTCCATGACGTTCGCGATGTCCGCGACGTCCGTCATATCCGTCTGGTCGTCACGGGCGGACGCCTCCGACACGGCCATGGTCGCCGTTCCCCCTCTCCGATGCTAGCGAAACGACTCCGTACCGATAAGACCGTAAGCGCTGCCCCGGCGAAACGCAAGCGATTCCCTCTCGCACAGGGTTGCGAGGGCCCGGCGACCATGCTACGTGCCACAGCGGAGCGCCGACCGGCGACCGGTGTGCGCCCCCTCCACTCCACACACGCCAGCAATGTACTAAGGCAGCTTTATAAAGTAGCCTTAGTACATGAACGATCACCCGGACCCCGAGGGAGTCGCCTCAGCCCTGCTGGCCAGTGTCAGTGTGCTGGTGCGCCGCGTGCACCACGTCCCCGTCGAGGGACTCACGATTCCGGAGCGGACCGCCCTGTCACGCCTGGACCGCTCGGGGCCCACCACCTCCTCGGCGCTGGCGCGGGAGGCGCAGATCACCGCGCAGGCCATGGGAGCGACACTCGGCGCGCTGCGTGCGCGGGGCCTGGTCGAACGCCGCCAGGACCCGGACGACGGCAGGCGGGCGGTGCTGACGGTGACCGACGCCGGCCGCCGGGAACTGAAGAACAAGCGCGACGCGCGCACCGGACTCATCGCCCGGGCCCTGACCAGCGGCACGTTCACCCCGGCGGAGCTGGAGCAACTCGCGGCCGCCGCGGCACTGCTGGAGCGACTGGCGCAGACCGTCTGAGACCGGCACGGCAACAGGCCCTCGCCGGGCGCGAGTTCGGAACGGTCCCCCACCGACTGGGACCACCTCACCGCCCGCCCCCGCCATCAGCGGAAAACCACAGGAGAAAACCACCACCGTGACACTGACAACGATCGATCCCACACCCGCGCTCGTCGTGGTCGACCTGCAGAAAGGCATCGTCGCGGCCCACGCCGGCGAACGGGTCACCGCTGTCGTCGAGCAAACGGCCCGTCTGGCCTCCGAGTTCAGGCGGCACGGCCTGCCCGTCGTCCTGGTCAACGTCACCGGACGGGCGCCGGGGCGCACCGAGGCACGACGGCCGGGCGGCGGCACCGCACCCCCGGCCGGCTGGGCCGACCTCATCGACGAACTCGACGTCCGGCCCACCGACCACCTGGTCACCAAGCGGCGGCGCAGCGCGTTCCACGACACCGGCCTCGACACCCTCCTGCGGGATCTGGGCGTCACCCAGGTCGTGCTCGCAGGCATCTCCACCAGCGCGGGCGTCGAGTCGACCGCACGCTCGGCCTCCGACCACGGCTACCACGTCGTCCTGGCCACCGACGCCATGTGCGACCCGGACGACGACGCGCACCGGCACAGCGTCGAGCGCGTCTTCCCGAAGCTCGGCGAGACCGCCACCACGGCCGAGATCACCGACAGGACCGAGGCCACCCGATGACCCTGCTCGGCCGGCTCCTGAACAAGCGCAGGGCAGGCGACGCGCACACCGCCTGGAACCTGCCCAACCTGCGGGGCCCCGAAGTGCTGTCCCTCACGAGCGACCGCTTCGGCGACGGCGGGACCATGCCGCTGGAGCACTGCGCGAGGAACATCGGCGGCGACGACACATCCCCCCACTTGGCCTGGACCCGGCCGCCCGGGGGGACCGTCCAACTCCTCCTGGTCGTGGAGGACATCGACGTCCCGCTGACCAGGCCCGCCGTGCACTGCGCCGCCCTGATCGACCCGTCGTCCGGACATCTCGCCCCCGGCGCCCTGAGCGGACGGCAGCCCGCGGCCGGGGTGCGGGTGCTCCGCTCCACCATCGGAAGGGGCTACCACGGACCCGCTCCCATCAAGGGCCACGGACCGCACCGCTACGTCTTCCAGCTGTTCGCCCTCGGGGCGCCCGTGGACGACACCGCGACGCCGGTGGACCGGGCACGGCCCCGCGCGGTGCTGTCCGCCGTCACCGCGCCCGTCCTCGGCCGGGCCCGGCTGACCGGCGTCTTCGAACGCTGACTCGTCCGCCCGGACCCAGGTGGACGCCGACGCAGGGCGCCCGCCTCGCCGCGTACACCGCCATGACCGGCCCACACGTCCGCACGTCCACGTCCGCACGTCCGCACGTCCGCACAGGACGATTCGCACCGCCCGTGGGTATACGAAGCATGGGTATACGGAGCGTGGGTGTGTGACGCGTGCGTGTACGAAGCGCGGGTGTACGTCGACGGAGCCGACGGATCACCGGATGGGCCCCCGGCACTACGGTCGCGGGCCGATCCGGTAGAGCGGGGGGACGGCAGTGTTCTACTACATCCTCAAGTACGTCCTGCTCGGCCCGCCGCTGCGGATGCTGTTCCGGCCGCGTATCGAGGGCCTGCGCCATGTGCCCGCGCACGGGGCGGCGATCATCGCGGGCAACCACCTGTCCTTCTCCGACCACCTGCTGATGCCCGCGATCCTCCGGCGGCGCATCACCTTCCTCGCCAAGGCGGAGTACTTCACGGGGCGGGGCCCCAAGGGCCGGCTGACCGCCTTCTTCTTCCGCGGTGCCGGGCAGATCCCGGTGGACAGGTCGGGCCGCAGCGCCGGGCAGGCCGCGATCGCCGAGGGGCTGGGCGTGCTGGCCAGAGGCGAGCTGCTCGGCATCTACCCGGAGGGGACGCGCTCGCACGACGGCCGCCTGTACAAGGGGAAGGTCGGGGTCGCCGTGATGGCGATCCGGGCCGGTGTGCCGGTGGTGCCGTGCGCCATGCTCGGTACGTTCGAACTCCAGCCGCCGGGGCGGAAGTTGCCGAGGATCGACGGCGGCAGGGTCACCATCCGGTTCGGGGAGCCGCTGGACTTCTCGCGGTACGCGGGGCTCGACGGCGAGAAGGCCGCCGTCCGCGCCGTGACCGACGAGATCATGTACGCGATCCTCGGCCTGTCGGGGCAGGAGTACGTGGACCGGTACGCGGCCGCCGTCAAGGCGGAGCAGGCCGGACCCGCGGCCCGACGCCGGCGGCTCCCACTCCCCCGCCGCCACTGATTCCCGGCGGCGCGGCCCCGGCGCACTGGCCTCCGACAGCGTATCCGCGCAGCGCGAACAGCACTGGTGGCGGGGGTGCGCGACCTCTAGCGTGCCCGGCATGGCCAAGGGAAACGTGGTAGTGATCGGCGCCGCAGGACAGATCGGGCGCGCCGCTGTCGGGGCGCTCGCACGGGACGGGTGGGAGGTGACGGCCGCCTCGCGCGGCGGCGGCCTGGACGACGCGTGGCCCGCCGGGGTGCGCACCGTACGACTGGACCGCGCGGACGACGCGGCGCTCGCCGCCGTGGTCGGGGACGGCTGCGACGTCGTGGTGGACCTGGTGGCCTACGACGGCGAGCACGCCGACCAGTTGGCCGCGCTCGCGGCGGCCGGCCGGGTCGGCTCCGCGGTGGTCGTCTCCAGCGCGGCGGTGTACGAGGACGATCGGGGCCGGGGCTTCGACACGCAGGCGGAACCCGAAGGCGCCCCCCGCTATCCGGTGCCGATACCGGAGTCGCAGCGGACGGTGGCGCCCGGCGGCGGCTCGTACAGCACCAGGAAGGCGCGGCTCGAACAGCGTCTCGCGGCGGCCGGGGAGGTGCTGCCCGCCACGGTGTTGCGGGCCGGCGCCGTCCATGGGGCGCACTGCCGCGCGCCGCGCGAGCTGTACTTCGTGAAGCGGGTGCTCGACGGCCGCAGCCACCGTGTCCTGTCGTACGGCGGCGCCAGCCGTTTCCACACGGCGCACGTGTCCAACATCGCGGAGCTGATCAGGCTCGCCGCGCGCAGGCCGGGCTCGCGCGTACTGAACGCGGTGGACCCCGACGCGCCGAGTGTCGCCGAGATCGCCGCGGCCATCGACGCGGTGATGGGAAGCGACACGCGAACGGTGCTGATGGAGGGGACGCCGGGAGCCGACGGTGTCGGGGACACACCGTGGTCGTTGCCGTACCCGATGGTGCAGGACATGACCGCGGCCGAGCGGGAGCTCGGCTACCGCCCGGTGACGGACTACGCCGCGTCGCTGCCGGAGACGGTCGCCTTCCTCACGGCCCGGCTGGCGGACCACGGGGACTGGCGGGACGCGTTTCCCGTGATGCGGCGGTCGTACGGGGAGGGCCTCTTCGACTACGCGGCGGAGGACGCGTGGCTCGCCGGGCGCAACTGACGGCGTCACGCTGAAGACAACTTCCCCCAACGACCCGGCCCCGGGGGGGGGGGGGGGGGGGGGGGGCCGGGCCCGGGGGGGGGGGGGGGGGGGGGGGGGGGCGGGGCGGGGGGGGTGGGGGGGGGGGGGGGGGTCCGCGCGGGCGGCGGCGCGCGCCCCGGGG
>NZ_JAIUKE010000003.1:16614-79442 GCF_020176795.1 Streptomyces sp. 8L | reverse complement strand
CCCCCCGCCCGCCCCCCGCCGCCCCGCCGCGCCCCGCCCCCGGCCCCCCCCCCCGGCCCCCCCCCCCCCCCCCCCCCCCCCCCCCCCCCCCCCCGGGGGCGCCCGCCCCCCCCCCCCCCCGGGCTCTGTCATTCGCGGGTGCCGCGGTGCTCGCCCGTGTAATGGGCGGCGATGCCGAACCGCGGCCGTTCGCCGGGAGCGGACGGCACGTCGTGGACGGTGGAGACGGAGCGGACGGCCTGCTCCTGCTCCGCCTCCTCGGTGTTTTCGAGGAACTCCAGGTCAGCCGCGGAAACCAGGGCGACCAGGGGCTTTCCGTGCCGGGTGACGACCACGCGCTCGTTGCCGTAGACGACGCGGTTGATCAGTTCGGCGAACTCGGCACGGGCTTGCGTCACCGGAATCTCGTGGGCCATAGTCCCCATCATAGTTCTGTACGTCCTGTGCATTCTGTACGTTCTTTACGGAGGGGCAGTCCATGCAGCAACCACCGTCGGCCCGGTACGTCCTGCCGGAGTTCACCGAGCGCACGAGTTACGGGACACGCACCCTCGACCCGTACTCGAAGCTGCTGGAGGGCCGGATCGTCTTCCTCGGCACTCCTGTCGACGAGACCTCGGCCAACGATGTGATCGCGCAGCTCCTGCATCTGGAGTACGCGGGGCCCGATCAGGACATCTCGCTGTACATCAACTCCCCCGGCGGCTCCGTCACGGCCATGACCTCGATCTACGACGCGATGCGCGTGATCTCCTGCGACGTGGCGACGACCTGCCTCGGCCAGGTCGCCTCGGTGGCGGCCGTCCTGCTGGCGGCGGGCGCTCCCGGCAAGCGGATGGCGCTCCCGGGCGCACGGATCGTGCTCCAGCAGCCGTCGGTGACCGAGCCGATCCAGGGACAGCCGTCGGACCTGATGATCCACGCCGAGGAACTGGTGCGGCAGCGGACGTTCCTGACGCAGGCACTGGCCCTGCACACGGGCCGGGACGCCGCGTCGATCGCGGAGGCCCTGGAGCGCGACACCGTGCTGGACGCGGACGCCGCGCGGGACTTCGGGCTCGTGGACCATGTCGTGGACCGCCGCGGTGCCGGGCCGGGCACCGCGCGCGCTGGACGGTGAGCCCCCGGTGCTCCCGCCCGAACTGCCGCCGCTGCCCGCGCTGACACGGGCCGAGTGCGACGTCGTGGACGGCTACCTCGCCGTCGTCGACCTGATCGCCCGGATCAATCCGGGCCGCGGCACCGACACGTACGGCGCGCTGCGCGCCGCGCAGGCACTGCCCGCCCGCGCCCTTGAGCTGCGGGACGCGCTCGCCCGCATGCACGCGCGGGGCGAGTCGGAACTGCATACGAGCACGCTGGCCAGGGCGCTGCGGGTGCTGGACGGCGAGCGGCGGGCCGGCCGGGTGGCACTGCCGCCGGAGCCGGGGGCCTGAGGGCCGTGCGCGGTCGCCCGGACGGCGCAGCCGGCCTCGCGGGAGCTTTCCCGTTCGGACCAGTCGGGCCGGGCGCCAGGGCCGCCGTCCCGGTTGCGCGAGAGGTCCGGGCGTCCGCCGCGCGCAGGGGACAGTCCCGCAGGTGCGCGGCCCTGCGAGCGTTCCGTGCTCCGTCCTGACGGCCCCTCGGAGTCACGAATGGCGCAAATGTGACGAGGTTCACATATCGCCGTTTCAACTCGGAAATCGTCCGGCGGCGGGTGAGTATCCCTGCGACAGCTCGCAAGCCCTCGCCACCTGGCGAGGCGGTCCGGGCGGACGCCGAGTCCTGCCGCCGTACCGGACTTCGTGCGAACACGAGTGGATCGGCAGGAGTGGAGGACCCGAGCGTTACGGACCGGCGCGGCGACGCGACCGCTCCTCGGGGTGAAGCCGCTTCGGCGGCCGGGCACCTTCGTTGGCCCGAACCCGACAGGTCATCCTTCACAGGCGGCTGACGAAGGGTTGCGCATGACTGCGCAGGTTCATGTCCCGTCTCTGTTCTCACGCGCCGGCACCGTCTCGGCCCTCACGCTCGCAGCCGTCGGCGGCTCTCTGGTCGTCCCCGGCACGGTGCCCGACGCGCACGCCGCCTCGGCGATCGCCACCCGGGCGGTGAACATCGCCGCCTCCAAGGCGGGGGCGCCGTACCACTGGGGCGGGACCGGCCCCCGCAGCTTCGACTGCTCCGGCCTCGCCGTGTACTCGTACAAGAAGGCGGGCAAATCGCTGCCCCGCACCACGCAGCAGCAGTACAACGCCAGCAAGCACGTCTCCGCGGCCACCAGACGCAAGGGCGACCTGGTCTTCTTCCACAGCGGCGGGTACGCGTACCACGTCGGCATCTATGCCGGACACGGCCGGATCTGGCACGCGCCGAAGACCGGTTCCTCGGTGCGGCTCGAACACATCTGGACCAAGCAGGTCTGGTACGGGCGCGTCGCCTGACCGGCCGTCCGGGGCGCGGGGGCGACGGCCGGGGTGCGGCCCGTCAGGCCGCCGCCGCCCACGGCAGGGTGATCCACACCGTCTTGCCGCCGTCCGGCGTCGGGGTGACGGACAGCTGTCCGCCGCACTCGGCGGCCAGGCAGCGGATGATGACCATGCCGCGTCCGTTGTCCTGCTGCACGGCGGCGGGAAGCCGCTTGGGCCAGCGGGGATGGCTGTCCGTGACGCCGATCCTGAGCCGCTCGTCGAAGTCGAGCGCGATGTCCACGGTGAAGGTGGGCGAGCGGCCGAAGGTGTGCAGGACCGCGTTGGTGGTCAGTTCCGAGACCACCAGGCGGACCGTTTCAGCAGTGTCCGCCCCGGCCGGGAGACCCCAGTCCGTCAGGAGGTCCGCGACATATCTTCGGGCCACGGGGACCGAAGCGGGCTCGCTCGGCAGAGTGACGGATGCTTCCTGATGGTCTGCCATGGCGCGGCTGTCCCTTTTCCGCCGGCATGAGTCCGGGCACGCGTACGGGCACGAGGTCGGCGCCGGGGGCGGAGCAGCGCTCCGCTCGGGCGTCGGTTCCATCGTGCCGCCGCGACGGTCCGTTCGCCGGGATATGGACGCATCTGTCGCCCGAAGCGGTGAACTGTTCGACAGACAGCCGGTCTTGGGACCGGCCTCCACCGGGTGCGCGACGGGTCAGTGCTTGGGCGCGGATTCGACGATCGTACGGACGGCCGAGGCGATCAGGTCGTCGGTGAGGTCCGCGCGCGCGGTCAGGCGAATCCGGGAGATCCCGTCGGGGACGGACGGCGGGCGGAAGCAGCCGACCGCGAGACCGGCCTCGCGGCAGTCGGCGGCCCAGGCCACGGCCGCGGCGGGCGAGGGCGCCCGTACCGACACCACGGCCGCGTCGGGGCGTACGGCTTCGAGGCCCGCCGCCGTGAGAGCGGCGTGCAGCGTGCGCGCGACCTCCCGCGCCCGGCCTCCGAGCGCGGGCCGGGCGCGCAGGTGCCGCAGCGCCGCGAGCGCCGCGCCCGCGGCGGCCGGCGCGAGCCCCGTGTCGAAGATGAACGTCCGTGCGGTGTTGACGAGATGCTCGATCACCCGCGTGGGGCCGAGCACCGCACCGCCCTGGCTGCCCAGCGACTTGGAGAGCGTCACCGTGGCGACCACGCCGTCCGCCATCCTGCCGTCGGGGCCCGCGAGTCCGGCCGCGTGCAGGGCGCCCCGCCCCGCGGGGCCGAGGACGCCGAGGCCGTGTGCCTCGTCCACGAGCAGGGCGGCCCCACGCGCGCGGCAGACGTCCGCGAGCGCGCGCAGCGGAGCCGCGTCCCCGTCGACGGAGAACACCGCGTCGGAGACGACGAGGGCGCGTTCGGGGCCGCGCGCGTCCAGGGTCTTGCCCACCGCCTCGGGGTCGGCGTGCGGCACGACGACGGTCTCCGCCCGCGAGAGCCGGCAACCGTCCACGATCGACGCGTGGTTGCCCGCGTCGGACAGCAGCAGCGACCCGCGTGCGGTCAGCGCGGTCAGCGCCGCGAGGTTGGCCGCGTACCCGGAGGACAGGACGAGCGCGGCCTCGAAGCCGCAGTGCTCGGCGAGTTCACGTTCCAGTTCCGCGTGCAACCGCGTGCTGCCGCTCACCAGGCGCGAACCGGTGGAGCCCGCGCCCCACCGCAGCGCGGCGTCGGCCGCGGCGCGGGTGATCTCCGGGTGGCGGGCGAGCCCGAGGTAGTCGTTGCTCGCGAGATCGAGGACGTCCGGCTCCGCCGGGCGCGGGCGGAGGGTGCGCACGAGCCCCGCGGCCCGGCGCCCGCGCGCCGCGTCGTCGGTCCAGGCGAACGGGTCGAGAGCCATGGGGTCCGGTCCTTTTGTAGGCAGTCCACAGACACTAACCGCCGCCAAACCGGCCCCAGGTGTGGTCATGTCCACACTTCGACCCCGCCGTGTTGGAGGCTTCCACCCTGGCACCCGGGCGCGGCCGTACGCGAAGATCGGTCCATGGATCTTCTGAAGACGCTGGTGGACAAGGGGTTGCGGCGCGAGCTGCCGACGCGCGAAGAGGCCCTCGCCGTGCTCGCGACGTCCGACGACGAGCTGCTCGACGTGGTGGCCGCGGCAGGGAAGGTCCGTCGCAAGTGGTTCGGGCGCCGGGTGAAACTCAACTATCTGGTCAACCTCAAGTCCGGGCTCTGCCCCGAGGACTGCTCGTACTGCTCGCAACGCCTCGGGTCGACCGCAGAGATCCTCAAGTACACCTGGCTGGCCCCGGAAGAGGCGTCCAGGGCCGCCGCGGCGGGCGTCGCGGGCGGCGCGAAGCGGGTCTGCCTGGTGGCGAGCGGACGCGGGCCGACGGACCGGGACATCGACCGGGTGTCGCGGACCATCGAGGCGATCAAGGACGGCAACGAGGGCGTGGAGGTGTGCGCCTGCCTCGGCCTGCTGTCGGCCGGGCAGGGCGAGCGCCTCAAGTCCGCGGGAGCGGACGCGTACAACCACAACCTGAACACCTCGGAAGGCACGTACGGGGACATCACGACCACGCACACGTTCGCGGACCGGGTGGAGACGGTGCGGCACGCGCAGTCCGCCGGCCTTTCGGCCTGTTCCGGTCTGATCGCGGGCATGGGCGAGAGCGACGCCGACCTGGTGGACGTGGTCTTCTCGCTGCGCGCCCTCGACCCGGACTCGGTGCCGGTGAACTTCCTGATCCCGTTCGAGGGCACTCCCCTGGCGAAGGAGTGGAACCTGACCCCGCAGCGGTGTCTGCGCATCCTCGCGATGGCGCGGTTCGTCTGCCCCGATGTCGAGGTCAGGCTCGCCGGCGGGCGCGAAGTCCACCTGCGCACCCTCCAGCCGCTCGCGCTGCACCTGGTCAACTCGATCTTCCTCGGGGACTACCTCACCAGTGAGGGCCAGGAGGGCAGGAAGGACCTGGAGATGATCGCGGACGCCGGGTTCGTGGTGGAGGGCGCGGGCGAGACGACGCTGCCAGAACACCGTACGGACGGCGCGGCGGAGGGTGCCCGCGGGGCGGACCACGCGTGCGCGGGCTCCTGCGGCGACGGGGAGGGACAGGGCGCGGCCCTCCGCGATCCGGCCGCCGGATCGCCCTGCGGCGCACACGCTCCGGGCCGGCCGGCCGGGGACGCCGTCCCGGCGGGCGGGGCACGCACGGATCTGGTCGCGGTGCGGCGCAGGGGCGCGGGGACGGACCTGGCCCCGAATGCCTGACCCGCTCATGCCCCCGAGCGGCGGGCCGTTCGGCGGGGACCCCGCGCGCGGCAGGCCGCCGGGCGACGGCCGGTCAGACAGCGAGCCGTCCAGCGGCCGACTGCCCGACGGCCTCCTGTCCAACGGCCCGCTGCCCGACGGCCCGCTGCCCACGTCACGGCTGCTCGCGCTCGACCGGGCCCATGTGTGGCATCCGTACGGTCCAATGCCGGGCCGGACGGCGCCGCTGGTCGTCGAAGCCGCGGCCGGGGTACGCCTGCGGCTCGCGGAGCCCGTCCTCGGGCGGGACGAACTGATCGACGGCATGTCGTCGTGGTGGTCGGCCATCCACGGCTACAACCACCCGGTCCTCAACGAGGCCGCGCGCGGACAGATCGGCCGGATGAGCCATGTGATGTTCGGCGGGCTCACGCACGAGCCCGCGGTGCGGCTCGCCGCCCGGCTCGTGGAGATCACCCCGGAACCGCTCCGCCATGTCTTCCTCGCCGACTCGGGGTCGGTGTCGGTCGAGGTCGCGCTCAAGATGTGCTTGCAGTACTGGCGTTCTCTGGGCCGCCCCGCGAAACGGCGGCTGCTGACCTGGCGCGGCGGCTACCACGGCGACACCTGGCAGCCGATGTCGGTGTGCGATCCCGAGGGCGGCATGCACGAGTTGTGGGCGGGCGCCCTGCCCCGGCAGATCTTCGCCGAGGCCCCGCCCAGCGAGTACGACGAGGCCTACGCGGCCCGGCTGCGGGAGTTGATCGCCCACCACGCCCACGAGACGGCGGCCGTGGTGGTGGAGCCGGTGGTGCAGGGCGCGGGCGGCATGCGGTTCCACTCCCCCGCCTACCTGCGGGTGCTGCGTGAGGCGTGCGACGAGAACGACGTCCTGCTGGTGTTCGACGAGATCGCCACCGGGTTCGGGCGTACGGGCACCCTGTTCGCGGCCGGCCAGGCGTGCGTCTCACCCGATGTGATGTGCGTGGGCAAGGCGCTGACCGGCGGCTATCTGACCATGGCGGCGACGCTGTGCACCGAGCGCGTGGCCGACGGCATCGCACGCGGCGAGGTGCCCGTCCTGGCGCACGGACCGACGTTCATGGCCAACCCGCTCGCGGCCGCCATCGCCTGCGCGTCGCTCGACCTGCTGCTCGGCCAGGACTGGGCGGGCGAGGTCAAGCGCATCGAGGCCGGTCTCGGCGACGGGCTCGCCGCGGCCGGCGGGCTGCCGGGCGTCCGTGACGTACGGGTACTCGGTGCGATCGGGGTGGTGCAGCTCGACCACGAGGTCGACATGGCGGCGGCCACCGCCGCCGCCGTGCGGGAGGGCGTCTGGCTGCGCCCGTTCCGCGACCTCGTGTACACGATGCCGCCCTATGTGACGGGCGACGACGACGTCGCGACGATCTGCCGCGCGGTGACCGCCGCGGCACGGGAGGGATGACATGGCAGTGGTGGTCGTCTCCGGTACGGACACGGAGATCGGCAAGACGGTGGTGACGGCGGCGGTCGCGGCGGCGGCCGTCGCGGCGGGACGCTCGGTCGCCCTGCTCAAACCGGCCCAGACCGGGCTCGCGGCAGGCGAGGACGGCGACGTCACCGCGGCCGGGCGGCTCGCGGGGCGGGTCACGACGGTCGAACTGGCCCGCTTCCCCGAACCGTTGGCGCCCGGCACGGCGGCGCGGCGGGCCGGCATGGCACCGGTGCGCCCCGCTGATGTCGCCGAGGCCGCGCAGAAGCTCGCGGCCGAGCACGACCTGGTGCTCGTCGAGGGCGCGGGCGGCCTGCTCGTACGCTTCGACGGGGACGGCGGAACGGTCGCCGACGCGGCGCGGCTCCTGGGCGCGCCGGTCCTGGTGGTCGTACGGGCCGGGCTCGGCACGCTCAACACGACGGCGCTGACGGCCGAGGCACTGCGCAGCCGTGAGATCAGCCCGCTCGGTACGGTGATCGGCAGCTGGCCCGCGGCGCCGGGCCTGGCCGAGCAGTGCAACCTGGCGGACCTGCCGGAGGCCGCGGGCGCGCCGCTGCTCGGCGCCGTGCCGCACGGCGCGGGCGCGCTCGCCCCCGCGGACTTCCGCTCGGCGGCGGGCGGTTGGCTGGCGCCTGCGCTGGGCGGCGTCTGGGACGCGGAGGCGTTCCGCGCGCGGTACGCGCCCGACGCGCCGCCGCGGTGAGGGGGCCGGGGCCGCGAACCGTCCCGGCGTCACGGACATCCGGTTCGGGCGCTCGTAGGGTGAGCGTATACGCGCACGACTCGACGAGATCGTCTTCGACTGTGCCGACCCGGCGGCGCTCGCCCGGTTCTGGGCGTCGCTGCTCGAAGCGGAGGCCGTGGACCGCGAGCCGCACTGGTCGTACGTGGACCCGCCGGGCCTACCACGGCTCGCCTTCCAGCGGGTGCCCGAACCGAAGGCCGTGAAGAACCGCCTGCATCTGGACCTGATGGCGGGCGACATCCCGGCCGCGACGGCGGAGGCGGTCGCGGCCGGCGCGGGCGCCGCGGGCGAGCTGGTGACCGACGCCTACGGGCAGTTCCAGGTGCTGCGCGATCCCGAGGGCAACGAGTTCTGCTTCGTCAGCGGCCGGGCGGCACGCGGGGGACGGACGCGGGCGTGAGCGGTTGCGGGTCGCAGGCTCCGACCGCGGGTGTGGAGTCCGTACAGGTCACGAGGTTCTGGGCGGATGTGGGGGCCGCGCCCTGGGCGGGCGTGGAGGCCCGCTAGTCCCGAGGCCCCGCGCGGACGCGCGGCGTCCGCTTCACAGGCACCAGCCGCGCAGTTCCTCCGCGATGGCGCCCACGTCCGCCACGCCGTCCCTGACCAGCTTGGCCAGATCACGCACGCCCTCGGGGGACGTCACCACCTTCTGGCCGTCCGCGACGAGGTAGCCGTACGCGACGGCCGACGCGAACATCGCGTTGGACCTCTCCAGCGCGGGCACGTGCAGGAGGAGTTGGAGCAGCGAGGCGGCACGGGAGCACGGATCGCTGTAGACGGGGACGCCGAAGATCTCCGCGTCGTGCCGGCCGACGGCGGCCACCAGCGCTCCGTAGTCCGTCACCCGCGGATCGCCGGGCGTGTGGTGTTCCGCGACCATCAGCAGCCACGGAAGCTCGATCTTGAGGGTCAACGCCTGCCTTCGCGTTCGGCGCCGAACTCCTCGGCGAAGAGGGATTCGTACTGCTTCATGAAGTCGGCGGCGGACTCGACGAACGCCCTGCCCGCCTCGCCCGTGTCCCGCTGGACCAGTTCCTCTATGTAGCGGTTCACGCTGACACCGCGCTGCGAGGCCTGCCGCCTGGCGGCCTCTGCGGTGGATTCGTCCACCCTGACGTTCAACTGGGTCTTGGCCACACCACAAAGCTAGCGCGAACACGCTAGCGCCGGCAAGCCCGCGAAACCGGGTCGCCCGTCCGGGGAGCCCGATGATGGGATGTCCGGCATGAATGATCTTCGAGTGGCCGGACTGCGCATACGGCCGGCGGAACCGGCGGACCTCGACGCCGTACTGGACTTCTGGAGGACCGCCGCCGAGGGGACCAGCATCAGCGACGACGCGGCCGGGGTGGCGCGGCTGCTCAGCCGTGATCCGGGGGCGCTACTGCTCGCGGAACACCAGCACAAGCACAGGCACACGGACGACGGCCGGACGGATGAGGCGCACGGTACGCACGGGGCCGGTGACGGCGTCCAGGCCGCACCGGGCAGGGGCACGGACAGCACGGAGGCGGCGCGCGCCCGGCTGGTCGGCTCCGTGATCGCGGGGTTCGACGGCTGGCGCTGTCACCTCTACCGGCTGGCCGTGCACCCGGACCACCGGCGGCGCGGCGTGGCGGGTGCGCTGCTCGCGGCGGCGGAGGAGCGGTTCACGGCGCTGGGCGGGCGCCGCGCGGACGCGATGGTGCTGGACCGCAACGACCTGGCCCACCCTGCCTGGCGGGCGTCGGGTTACGCGCCGCAGTCGCAGTGGACCCGGTGGGTCAAGCCGCTGACCGGCTGACGGCAACCGCGACTTTGCTGTTCCTTTACCATGGGTGGGTATCCGTCCTACGTCCGTACGACCGGACCGGACCGGCGCCCCCGGCCGGATCGGCTCGTACGGACGACGCAGGTACTGCCCCCGGGCCACCCGGCCCCGATCACCGGAAGGTGTGAGCGTCCGCCCATGGGCGACCCTCCCCGCATCAGCCAGCGTCCCCCGCGCACACGACGCGGGCGACACCGAGCGCTCCGCGCCCCTCTGTCCGATCATGGGACGGAGGTGAACCGATGACCGAGGTCCTCCTGCTCGCCGTGGCGGTGCTGCTCTCGCTGCTCTGCGGCGCCTTCGTCGCCGCGGAGTTCTCCCTCACCACCGTGGAGCGCAGCGATCTGGAGCAGGCCGTGGAGCGCGGCGAGCGCGGCGCGGCCGGCGCGCTGCGGGCCGTGCGCAGCCTGACGTTCCAGCTCTCCGGCTCCCAGCTGGGCATCACCGTGACCAACCTGGTCGTCGGCATGCTCGCGGAACCGTCCGTCTCCCGGCTCATCCGCGGTCCCCTTGAGGCGACAGGGCTGTCGCGCTCGACGTCCTCGTCGGTCGCCCTGGTGGTGGGCACGGCGCTGTCCACCGTCTTCCTCATGGTGGTCGGCGAACTCGTGCCGAAGAACTGGGCGATCTCCTCGCCCGTGGCCGTGGCGAAGGTCGTCGCGACACCGCAGTCGTACTTCACGACCGTCTTCAGGCCGTTCATCGGCCACCTCAACAGCATGGCCAACCGCTCCGTGCGCCGTCTCGGCCTAGAACCCACCGAGGAGCTGGCCTCGGCGCGCTCCCCGCAGGAGCTGGTGGCGCTCGCCCGGCACTCCGTGAAGGAGGGGGCGCTGGAGCCCGACACCGCCGAACTCTTCGTCAGGACCCTCAGCCTGGCGGAGCTGACGGCGGAGAACGTGATGACGCCGCGCGTCCAGGTGGTGGCCCTCGATGTGCAGGCCACCGCCGAGGACGTCGCGAACGCCACCCGGGCGACCGGGCTGTCCCGCTTCCCCGTGCACCGGGGCGGCCTGGACGCGGTGGTCGGCACGGCCCACATCAAGGACGTACTCGCGGTGCCCGCGCGGGAGCGGCCCCACCGCTCGGTCACCTCGCTCATGCGCGAACCCCTGCTCGTACCGGAGACGCTGACCGTCGACCGGCTGCTCGACCGTCTCACAGGACGCCGCACCATGGCCGTCGTGATCGACGAGTACGGCGGCACCGCGGGGGTGGTGACGCTGGAGGACATCGTCGAGGAGGTCGTCGGCGAGGTCCGCGACGAGCACGACCCGCACGAGACGCCGGACCTGGCGCGGATCGGCGAGGACGCGGCGGGCCGCGCGCTGTGGTCGGTCGACGGGGCCGTGCGGGCCGACCAGCTGGAACCGATCGGGCTGCGGGTGCCGGAGGGGCCCTACGAGACCCTCGCCGGATTCGTCGCCGCCGCCCTCGACCGTATCCCCGCCGAGGGCGACACGGTCGGCACGGAGGACGGCTGGCGCGTCGAGGTGTCGGACGCACGCGGCAGGAGGGCGGCCCGGGTGACCCTGCGGGCGCCGCTGGGGTCCGCGGCGGACCAGGGAGACGAGGCTGACAAGCCTGGCGGTGGCCGGGCGGGGCCCGGTTCGGATACGGGCACGGGAGAGGGGGCCGGGACATGACCGCCGTCCAATTGATCATCGCGCTGCTGACCCTCGTCGTGAACGCCTTCTTCGTCGGAGCCGAGTTCTCGCTGGTCTCCGTGCGCCGCAGCCAGATCGAGCCGCTCGCCGAAGAGGGCGACAAACGGGCCCGCAGCGTGATCTGGGGGCTCGAACACGTCTCGGCGCTGCTCGCCGCCGCACAGCTCGGCATCACCCTGTGCACGCTGGTGCTCGGCATCGTCGCGGAACCCGCGATCGCCCACATCCTGGAGCCCGCCTTCCACGCGATGGGGCTCCCGAGCGGCGCCGGGCACACCATCTCGTTCGTGATCGCGCTCGTGGTCGCGACCTATCTGCACATGCTGCTCGGCGAGATGGTGCCCAAGAACGTCGCCCTGACGGAACCCGCGCGGGCCGCGCTGCTGCTCGGGCCGCCGCTGGTGGGGCTGGCCCGCGCCCTGAAACCGGTCATCTTCACGGTCAACGCCGTCGCGAACGGGCTGCTGCGCCTGCTCAGGGTGGACACCAAGAACGAGGTCGCGGCCGCGTTCTCGGACGACGAGCTGGGCCGCCTGGTCACCGAGACCAGCCATGCGGGACTGCTGGACGACCGCGCGTCCGAGCGGCTGCACGACGCCCTCGAGCTCGGCAGGCGGCCGGTGCGCGACGTGGTGATGCCCCTGGAGGACGTGGTCTCCGCGCATCTGGCGGTGAGCGCGGCCGACCTGGAGCGGCTGGCCGCCGCGTCCGGCTTCTCCCGCTTCCCGGTGGTCGATTCGAACCGGCGGATTCTCGGCTACCTGCATGTGAAGGACGCGCTGGACGCGGTGGACCGGGACCGGGCGTTCGCGGTCTCCGAGATGCGGCCGATCGCGCGCGTACGGGACTCCACCCCGATGGACGACGTGCTCACGGCGATGCGCCGCAGCCGCACCCACCTGGCGGCGGTGCTGGACGCGGACGGCAAGCTGGAGGGCCTTGTGACCATGGAGGACGTGTTGCGGGAACTGGTCGGGCGGCACGCCTGAGGCCGGTTCCTACCGCGCGGTAGGATCATCCGCGTCATGGAGACGATGGACGAATACACGAGCTTTGTGGCGGTCGGCGACTCCTTCACGGAGGGCATGTCCGACCTGCTGCCCGATGGCTCCTACCGCGGCTGGGCCGATCTGCTGGCAGCGCGCCTCGCCGCCCGGACCTCCGGGTTCCGGTACGCGAACCTCGCGGTGCGCGGCAAGCTGATCGGCCAGATCGTCGACGAGCAGGTGGACCTGGCCGCGGCGATGACGCCCGACCTGATCACGCTGGTCGGCGGGCTCAACGACGTCCTGCGTCCCAAGGTCGACATGGGGCGCGTACGGGGTCTGCTGGACGAGGCGGTCGAACGTCTCAGCCCGGCCTGCAAGCGGCTGGTGCTGATGCGCAGCCCCGGCCGCAACGGTCCGGTGATGACGCGCGTACGGCCCCGGATGGAGGAGCTGTTCGCGCACATCGACGTCCTGGCCGCGCGGCACGGCGCGCTGGTCGTGGACCTGTACGGCACCCCGGTCCTCGCCGACCAGCGGCTCTGGGGTGTGGACCGGCTCCATCCCACCGCCGAGGGCCATCGGCGGATCGCCGAGGCCGTGTGGGAGGCGCTCGGCAACGCGGCCGAGCACGACTGGCGGGCCGCCCTGCCTCCGCACGTACCGCCCCGCTGGCTGCTCCGGCGCGGCAGTGACCTGCGGTTCGCGAAGGAGCACCTGTGGCCGTGGATCGTCCGGCGCGCCACCGGCCGCTCCTCGGGCGACGGCCTGCCGCCCAAGCGCCCCGAGCTGCTGCCCTACGAACCGTCCTGACGTCCCCCTCGACGCGGGCGGGCGCGGAGGCCCGGGACCCGGCGCGAGGGCGGGCGGGGGCCGAACGCACGTGACAGTAAAATCGTCAATGTGACAGTCTCCGCGAAGCCACGCATCCCCAATGTCCTTGCCGGCCGCTACGCCTCCACGCAGCTCGCCGTCGTCTGGTCCCCCGAGCACAAGGTGAAGCTGGAGAGGCAGCTGTGGCTCGCCGTGCTCCGGGCGCAGCAGGACCTCGGCATCGAGGTGCCGGCGTCGGCGGTGGCCGACTACGAGCGGGTGCTCGACGAGGTGGACCTGGCGTCGATCGCCGAACGCGAGAAGGTCACGCGGCATGACGTGAAGGCGCGGATCGAGGAGTTCAACGCGCTCGCGGGGCACGAGCAGATCCACAAGGGCATGACCTCCCGCGACCTGACGGAGAACGTCGAGCAGCTGCAGATCCGGGTCTCGCTGGAACTGATGCGGGACCGTACCGTCGCGGTGCTCGCGCGCCTCGGCAAGCTGGCTGCCGAGCACGCCGCGCTGGTGATGGCGGGCCGGTCGCACAATGTGGCGGCGCAGGCCATCACGCTCGGCAAGCGGTTCGCGACGGCCGCCGACGAGCTGCTGGTGGCCCACGGGCGGCTGGAGAACCTGCTGGAGCGCTACCCGCTGCGCGGCGTGAAGGGTCCCGTCGGTACGTCCCAGGACATGCTCGACCTGCTGGGCGGCGACGCGGCGAAGCTGGCGGACCTGGAGCGCAGGATCGCGGGACACCTCGGCTTCGGCCGGGAGTTCACCTCCGTCGGGCAGGTCTACCCGCGCTCCCTCGACTACGACGTGGTGTCGACGCTCGTCCAGCTGGCCGCCGCGCCCTCCTCGCTGGCGAAGACGATCCGCCTGATGGCCGGGCACGAGCTGGTCACCGAGGGCTTCAAGCCGGGACAGGTCGGCTCGTCCGCGATGCCGCACAAGATGAACACCCGCTCCTGCGAGCGCGTGAACGGGCTGATGGTCATCCTGCGCGGTTACGCGTCGATGACGGGCGAGCTGGCCGGCGACCAGTGGAACGAGGGCGACGTGTCCTGCTCGGTCGTGCGCCGGGTGGCACTGCCGGACGCGTTCTTCGCCTTCGACGGACTGCTGGAGACGTTCCTCACCGTGCTGGACGAGTTCGGTGCGTTCCCCGCCGTGGTGGCGCGTGAACTCGACCGCTACCTGCCCTTCCTCGCGACGACGAAGGTCCTGATGGCCGCCGTGCGCGCCGGGGTCGGCCGGGAGGCCGCGCATGAGGTCATCAAGGAGCACGCGGTGGCGTCGGCGCTGGCGATGCGCGAGCAGGGCGCCGAGCGCAACGAGCTGCTGGACCGGCTCGCGGCCGACGACCGCATGCCGCTGGACAGGGCTCGGCTGGACGCACTGATGGCGGACAAGCTGTCCTTCACCGGCGCGGCCGAGGACCAGATCGCCACGGTCGTCGCACGGATCGAGGAGATCGTGAAGCGGCACCCGGACGCCGCCGGCTACACGCCGGGCTCGATCCTCTGAACCCGGGGATGACCCGGATGCCCCGCTCCACACCATTCTCCGGCGCGCCTCGCATCGCCCCCGCCGGACTGGAGGCCCCGCGCCGCCTCGTCCCCGACGTGGCGGCGCCCGGCCTCCGGGTGGTGTTCTGAGGCTTCGACCGGGTGGCCAGAGACGCAGGTCTCTGTCAGGGGGTTGCGGATCGTCGCGACGAGGTCGCGCCATCCCTTCCGCGTGTCGGCTGTGGCGCAGCGGATCTCGTACTCGATCTTCTTCGGAGGGCGAGGAACCAGCTCGCCTTCCCTGGCGGCCGCGACGGCTACGGACGCTCCACGGTCTCGGCGGCCTTCTCCCAGGACCGGTCGGCAACATGCTGTGATCGCCTGCGTTCAGGTATCGCGACGTACCGGAAGGCTCTGCCACAGCTCCAAGCGGTGGCAGAGCCTTCCTTCATCCCCCGACGGGCTTTCGCCCCTCATGTCGCTTCCGGCCCGTTCGCTCGTCGATCGCGACGATCCGGCAGACCTCCGTGGTGGCCCGAGGCGCTCCCGCGCCCTCGCTCACGCGGCGGGCCGGCTACGCGTAGCGGGCCAGCTCCTCCTCCGACTGGTCGGTGTAGCCCTGGCTGACCTCTATGACCAGGCCGTCGGGGTCGGTCACCCAGACGGTCTTCCAGCCGGGGATGAAGGCGTCGAAGGTCAGCGGACCGAGCGACACCGGCAGGGCCCCGTCGGCCGCCGCCAGGAAGGCGTCGACGTCGTCCACCTGGAAGGCGAGGTGGCGGGCGGTGCCGGGATGGTCGGGACCGTCGTTCTCCGCCGTGAACAGCGGGGAGGCATCGGTCTGGAACAGCTCCAGATAGACGTTTCCGCTGCGCAGGAAGATCACCCGTACACCGTCCGCCTCGACCGTACGGGCCCGGCGGAAGCCGAACCAGCGGGTGTAGAACTCCTCGGTCGCGTCCTGGTCGGTGCAGTTGAGGCCGACGTGCGACCAGCGTGCCTCGATTGCCTTGCTCTTGGTCATCTGCGCCGCCTCACTTGCCGAGGATGGGAGCGAACGGGACGCTGTCGTGCACGTTCTGCATGTAGCTGATCAGGCCGTCGGTGATCTCGAAGTAGTTGCAGACGTCGGCCTCCACGGACTCCCCGCCGGCCGTACGCCCCGAGATGTGCGACAGGACGGCGGCACGGTCGCCGTCGATCACGATGTGCACGGGCATGTTGGCGAAGAACGCCCAGGTCCGCGGGAAGCCCCGCATCATCTCCCTGAGCGTCTCGCGGCCCTCGACATGGCCGGCGAGCTGCTCGTCCATGGTCTGGTCCACGGCGAACAGGTCGGACCAGGCGTCCCACTCCCCCGCGTTCGCCAACGCGTAGTAGCGGTCGATCACTTCTGCGGTGTTCATGATGTCCCACTTCCTGGTTGGGTTCCGATCACTGGGGCAGTGCGACGCCGAGCTGCGCCATCAGGCCGGTCGTGTCCGCCTGCACCCACCGCTCCACGACCTTGTGGCCCGCTATCCGGTAGACCTCGATGCTGGTCCATGTCACAGGCCTGCCGGTCGCTTCCACACCGAACATCAGACCCACGTGCCGGCCGGTAAAGGTGATCTGCATGACGACCTTGTCGTCGCCCGCCGCGTAGAGGCCGTCGAGGTGGGCGGTGAAGTCGAGGGTGCCGTGGACGGCCTTGATGATTCCCTTCAGTTCCTCCAGGCTGTCCACACTCCAGGCCGGGTTGTGGTCCACGAAATCGTCGGAGAACAACTCGTCCATCGCGTCGTAGCGGCGCTCGTTGACCACGTCGCTGACCCGCTGCACGAGGGCGACGTTGTCCTCCTGGACGGAGATCTGCTCGCGCAGACCCAGCAGGTCGTCGACCGCCCAGCGTTCGGCGAGACGACCGTCCTGCACCCGCCATATCTCGGTGGTCTCCCACATCACGTCGCGGCCGGTGGCCGGGACGCCCAGTACCGTGCCGACGTGGGTGCCCGTCAGGTGGACCCGGGTCACGACCCGGTCGCCGGCCTCCAGGACCTCCTCCAGCTCGCCGCGGATCTCCAGGGTGGCGTGGGCGTTGTTCAGGGCGTCGAGGTAGGAGTCGACGCCGTTGATGTCGAAGCCCGGGTGGTGGTCCACGAAGTCCGGGCTGATCACCTCGGCGACCTCGGCGAAGTCGGCGCTGTTGAAGGCCGTGAGGAAGCGGCGGTAGAGCGCGGCGCCGGTCGTTTGGGCGGCTGCGGTCGTTCGGTCAGCGGTCATGATGTCCGTCCTGTTGTCCGTTGCGATGGGGTGTGCGCGATCAGGTCGGCCGCCTTCTCGCCGATCATCACGCAGGCCGCGTTGGTGTTTCCCGACACGATGTGCGGCATGACCGACGCGTCGGCGATCCGCAGTCCTTCGAGTCCGCGCACCCGCAGCTCCGCGTCGACGACGGCCATCGGATCGTCGCCCATCCGGCAGGTGCCCACCGGATGCCAGAGGGTGGAGGTGTTGGCGCGGATGAAGTCACGCAGCTCCTTGCGGCCGGTGACCGCCTTGCCCGGGGCGAGTTCCGCGCCGCGTGTCCCGTCGAAGGCCGTGGTGGCGGCCAGCTCGCGGGCGAGTGTCAGTCCCTCGGTCAGCACGTCGACGTCGGCCTGCCGTTGCAGGTAGTTGGCGCGTACGACCGCGGTGTCCGACGCGTCGGCGCTGCGCAGGAGGACCTTGCCGCGGCTGGCCGGGTGCAGCAGGATCGGCGCGAAGGTGAAGCCCGGCCCGTCCCACAGCTCGGCCGGGGCGGCCGGCGGCAGGAACTTGATGGGTCCGAACGTGAACTGCAGGTCCGGAGAGGGAAGTTGCCCTGGACCGGACAGGCCGGCGGACCTGGCCGCCGCCGCTCCCACCGCGGTGCGGGTGAACATGCCCGCTTCGGAGAGCAGCGCGCCGGCCGGGTGCTCCTGGAGCGCCTGGTGGCACAGCGGGACGAAGGGATGGTCCTGGAGGTTCTCGCCGACGCCCGGCAGGTCCCGCACGACCGGCAGGCCGTGCTCGCGCAGTTCGGCGGCCGGGCCGACACCGGAGAGCATCAGCAGCTTGGGGCTCTCGAACGCCCCCGCGCTGACGATCACCTCGTGGTCCACACCGACGGTGTGCACAACGCCGTCCTGAACGTACTCGACACCGCTCACCCGCTGCCCGGTGAACAGCAGCCGGGTGGCCTGCGCCCGTAACTCGATGTGGAGGTTGGGGCGGTCGAGCGCCGGCGCCAGGTAGGCCGAGGCGGTGCTGCTGCGCTCGTTGTCCGGTGTGCGGGTCGTCTGGTAGAAGAAGCCGCCGCCCTCCTGATGGGTCCCGTTGTAGTCGAAGCCGTCCGGGCCGGCGCCCGCGCCGAAGCCGAGTTCGCGGGTGGCGGCGACGAAACTGCGTGCCACCGGACTCGGATGGTCGAGATCACGGACGCGCACCGGTCCCGCGGTACCGCGCAGTGCCGAACCGGCCGGGGCCTGGGCGTAGTTCTCGGCGCGCCGGAAGTAGGGCAGGACGTCCTCGAAGGACCAGCCGGGGTTGCCCTCCCTGCTCCAGCGGTCGTAGTCGTCCCGGTGGCCGCGTACCCACATCAGGGCATTGACCGAGCTGCTGCCGCCGAGCACTTTGCCGCGGGCGACCGGCACGGTGCGGCCGTCGAGTCCGGGTTCGGCCTCGGTGGCGTACCCCCAGTCGATCTGCGGACTCCAGTCGGAGGTCAGCAGGCCGATCACGGAAGCGGCGTCGGTGCGGTGCAGTTCCGGCCGTACGTCCCGGTCACCGGCCTCCAGCAGCAGGACGGTACGGGAGGAGTCGGCGCTGAGCCGGCCCGCGATCACCGCCCCGGCGGAGCCGGCGCCCACCACCACGTAGTCGGTGCTGCGTCCGCCGGTCCTCACCGCCGCCCCCGGGCGTCTTCGGCACCGGTGGTGGACAGCGGGCTGAGGTCGTCGACCCGGTAGGTCACGATGCGCAGGCCGCCGTCGTCGTCCCTGCGCAGCCGCCAGGTCTGGTGGGCGCGGAAGCTGCTGCGGGTGCGGTCGGCGGTGTCGGTGGCGGTCCACACCACGGTGATCGCCAGTTCGATCAGGTCGCCGCGCTGCTCGCAGCGCACTTCCTCGACGGTGTGCGTCTGGTCGGCGAAGGCCTTGCCGACCCCCTCGTACCAGTCGAGGAAGTCGTCGTAGCCACGCAGGGTGCGCTCCGGGAAGACCATCTCCAGACCGTCGTCGCGCAATCGCGGCAGCATCCGGTCCACGGGCTCGTGGGCGCTCAGGTCGTCGAACCACTCATAGACGAACCTCGTGATGGACTGGTCCACTTCCATGGATTTCCCCTATCTCTTGGCAAGACTGATGGACGGCCTTCCGAGAAATGCCGCGTGCTGGATATGTCGTGCCGGATTCCACTGGACTCGTGAATTACCGGCCGTACAAGAAACGTAGAATCCGCGACGAGCGACTGTCAAAGGATTCCCTTCCGCCGTCACTACTTACGGGAATTGCGGAAAGTCACATCCGGACGGATCTCAGGCGGCCGGCCAGGTTTTCCCCGGGGGCACCTCGGGCGGCGTGCGGTTTTCCGCCGCCCGGCGCGCGGCGAACGGCGCGCCGGTACGGCGGTAGACTCCGGCCGCGGACACCAGCGTCATGTGGTGGTGCCAGCCGGGGAAGGAGCGACCCTCGAAGTCGCACATGCCGAACTCTTCGGCCAGCAACCGGACGGAACTCTTGGCCCGCTGGAGATGCCCGACCAGGTCCATGACATCGTGTGGGCCCATGTGCATGCTGTTGGTGACCCAGTAACGGAAGAGCCCGTCGCCGGCGGCCCCCTCGTCCAACGGCCGGTAGACCATGCCCACGAAGCCGCCTCCGGCTCCTGCCAGCCTCACCTGATGAGCCACCAGCCGGGTTCGCCGATGGGTCCGCGCGCCGTAGTCCGCTTCCTCCCGCGCCAGAATCCGCGCGGGGACCGCCAGGCGCCCGTCCGTGGCCTCGAAAGGGTCGGGGAGCCGGTAGGGCAGGCCGGCCGCGCCGGGGCGCGCGGCCCGGCGCGGCGCCATGGCTCCGATCACGAACAGGTGCCCGCGTTCGCACAGGGTGCCGATCAGCCGGTCCACGCCGGCTTCACAGCGCAGGTCGGTGACGACCGGGAGGGTGTGCGGGGCCCCGAGCCTGCTCGCGGCCTCACACGCGTCCAGGACGTGGCGCCACAGCGGACGCGCCGTGGAGCCGGGCGGTATGCGGGCGCGGGCCTTGCGGCGGTGGTCGCTCGTCCAGTCCTGCTCCAGGACCAGCCGCCACTCGACGGGGAGCGCGTCAGAAGGTGTGGCGATGAAACCACCCACCGCGAACTGGCCGTTGACCGGACGGTTCTGACCGGCGACGTGCCTTCGGGAGACGCCCACCGAGTGGACTCCGCGCTTGGGGATGATGGCAGTGTCCACCACCCAGGCCTCCGGCCTGCTGACGGAAGTCACCCAGTCCGCCAGGGCCTTGGTGATGTGCGACCAGTCCCACGGACTCTGATTGACGAATTGCTGCAACGACTGGGCGGCACGGGCGACGTTCCACCCCGGATACTGCTCCGCCATCCGGCGTATGCTCTTGCGGCCCTGGAGGGTCAGCAGCCCCGCGAGATACACCTCGGCCCATTTGCGCTGATCGGCGCGGGGCAACGAGTAGAAGAGGCTTCTGCTGAATTCTTGGAAAGCGTGCCGCTCACGGTGCGGCAACAGATCGGAGACGTCGGCGAATGGTGTGGTCATGGCCCTCCTCGGGAAGGGTCGCTCTACCGCCGGCGGTGCGCGGTGCCTGGCCTGGCGGAATGCCGGTCGTACGGGCTGGGGCTGTTCCCCGATCCACGGTGGATCAGCGGGCGGCGTCCACTGCGGCCTCTCACAATGCGGAGATTCGACCGTATGCTGGATGCATTCGGGCAATTCACCGGCGCGGTGGGACGCCGGGCCGGATGTCGGGAGCCCGCCGGGACGGCCGGGCCGGCCCTCAGGCCCGTACCGCCGTCATCGCGTCGCCGACGACGTTGTAGGCGAACGCGGCGGACACCATGGTCAGATGGTGGTGGAGGCCGCGGTACGAGCGTCCCTCGAAGTCCAAGAGGCCGAATCTGCCCTGGAGTTCCGTCATGGCCTGGTGGCTCTGCACGGCCCGGTGGGCCGGCGCCATCACCTCGTCGAGGTTCCGGCCGATCGCGTTGGTCACCCAGAACCTGGTGAACTCGTCACGCTGGTTCACCTCGGCGACGATCCGCACAGGGCAGGACGTACCGTCCGCCGCGCCGCGGAAGGGCAAAAGACTAGCGAGTGACGACAGCAGCCGGCCGCGCGGGGTGGCGCCGCTACGGCCGGGTGGGCCGGCCGGAAGGCGCGCCTGCGGCACGGCGGGGCATGTGGTGATGGCCTCGAAGCGGCTGCGCACGGTGACGGCCTCCGGTCTGCCGCAGGCCCGGCGGAGCGGGCGCTGGGCGGTGGGCGGGGCCATCGGTGTGTTGGCGACGACCGGGAAGGCGGCATCCACCTGGAAGACGTACTCCACACCTCGCCGGCCGAGTTCGCACATCAGCCGAACCGCGTCCGGAAGGTGCCGGAGGTCTCCGAGGACGGGCACGGGTGACAGCTGCCAGCGCGAGCGCATCTCCTCCAGCATCTCCGAGATCTCCGCCCACTCCGGTTTCGCGGTCACCGTGTCGGGGATGTACGCGGCCCGGCGCAGGTCGCGATCGGTGGACCAGCCGCCGACCAGCGCGATACGCCAGTCCACCGGCACGTTCGCCCGCTCCGAGGCGAGCGAGACACCGAGGACCAGCTGGCTGTTGACGGTGCGGCCGAGCTCGGGGACGAAACGCCTCTGCACGCCGACGGAGCGGTCGCCCCGCTTGGGGATGATCACCCGGTTGACCACCCAGGCGTCGGGCGCGATCACGTCCTCGACCCGCCCCGCTATCCGCGCCCGCACCGGTTCCCAGTCCCACGGGCTCTGGTTGATGAACTGCTGGAGCGACTGGTTCGCCCGGTCGACCGGCATGCTGTCGGCTATCCGGCGCACCGACTTCCTGCCGTCGGCGAGCAGCAGCCCGCGGAGGTACAGCTTTGCCCAGCGGCGCTGATCGGAACGCGGCATCGTGCTGAATGCATCTGCCGCAAAAGATAAGGACCCCGCATCACTGTGCATCGTTTCCGGTATATCAGGTTGCATCAGTAATCCTTTCTTAACTCTCTGCGATCTACACCCCGAAGGCACTCGCAGCTTCCTACGGACACGCACCACCTGCAATGTGCATCTAACGTAGTTGCGACCCTTTTCCTCGGAAAGAACCGGCGGCGTCACGCCGCCGCGCAAGAGCAGCCTGGGGCGGTTTACGCACCGTTACGCCGATTCGCTGCCACGCACCTCGCGGGGACCGGCTCCGTGGTAATTCCGCAGGGTTGGGCACGATCCGCGGCGAATAAAACAAATCGACTATCGGCACCGCCGGGCGATCAGGCGGACCGAGAACGGGTGATATCCGCGGCCAAACGGGCAACGGCCGCCAGCGGAATAGCCGCCCACTCCGGGCGCCGCCTCGTTTCGTAGACCACCTCGTACACCGCCTTGTCGAGCAGATGGGCGGTGAGAAGGACGTCGAATTCGCGGGGGTCCCGGCCGGCGACGGCCGCGTACCCCGCGCAGAAGGCGTCCTGATGGCGGGCGGCCCAGGCGTCCCGGGCCCCTCCCCATGTGCTGTCGGAGGCCGGAGGGCCGCCGGCGACAGGGCGGTCGGCGGGCACCGCTTCGTCGGCGGGCGCGGCCCCGCCGTGGTGTGCGGCGTAGTCGAAGGACCGCAGCATGCCCGCGACATCCTTCAGCACTGACTGGCGGGCGCGCCGCTCGTTCAGCGGTGCATTCGGTTCGCCCTCGAAGTCCACGATCCGCCAGCGGTCCCCGGTCCGCAGGACCTGACCGAGGTGCAGGTCGCCGTGGACCCGCTGGTCGGGCCAGAGGCCGCGCACGGGCACCCCGGGCACCGCGGCGTACGCCGCCCGTACCGCTCCTGCGTGGGGAGCCAGGAGCGGGGCCTCTGTCAGGGACGCCTCGAACCGGGCCTCCATCCCGGCAGCCAGCCGCGCCGTACCGGACTCGGTCACCGCCACGGTGCCCCCCGCACGGGCGAGTTCCCCGTGAACCCGCGCGACCGCCCTGCCCAGTTCGAGAACCGATGCGGCGAAGCCGCCGCCCGGTGCGGGAGGGTCCTCCCGCGCCCTGTCACCGGTCCCCCGCAGATCCGTCAGCGCGCTCTGCCAGCCCTCCTCCGCGTCGGCGACGTACTCCTGGAGGACGGCGAAGGTGGCGCGGGACCGGCCGAGCCGCCCGGTCAGCGCGCCGAGCAGACGCGGCACGCTGCGCGAGCCCGCGGCCCGCAGCAGCAGCTGGACCTCCAGATCCGGGTTGGTGCCCGGCTCCAGCCGACGGAAGACCTTCAGCAGGTAGCGGTCCTCGACGAGCACCGAGGTGTTGCTCTGCTCGACGCCCAGCGGCCGGGAGCGCAACCGCCGGGCGGGCAGTTCCGCTCCCGGCAGCCCTTGTTCCGGACAAAGGCCCGGCATGCTCCGGCCGGCGGAGATCCGCCGCACCAGGGGGTCCACCAGTTCCGGGTCGCCGAGCGCGTCGTACAGCACTACGCCGAGACGCTCCGCGACCACCGGCGGGCGCAGGCCGGGGGGCAGGGACGAGCGCACGCCCAGCGGCACCTGGTAGACGCCGGCTCCCCTTGCGCCGGCGTGGTGGACGCGCACCACGGCGACGACCCCGCGCACGTCCTCAGCCGGGGCGTCACCGAGAGGAGCGAAGGGATGGATGTGCAGCACCTCGGTGCGGACGGGCGAGCACCCCGCGGAGGGGAACCACGGCTGGCTCGGCAACCAGGCGGTGAGGGCGGTGGCCAGGTCGGGCATGGACATCATGGTCGGGAATCCGTTCGTGACGACTGCGGTACCGGACAGGGGCGGTCCGCGGCGGATCAGCCGGCGCCCCGGACACGGGCCGCCCCACCGGACTCGGCCCCGGACTCGGACTCGGCCTCGGCCCCGGAATCGGACTCGGCGCCAAGCACGGGCGCACGCCCTTCGCCGGGCACCCGCACGCTCAGCCAGAGGAACCCGTGGCCGCCGAGGGCCAGTTGGTAGGGCGCCTCGGTGATGGGGTGGAACTCCACGGCGCCGGTTATCTCGGTGGGCACCGCGCCCGCCACCTCGCTGAGGTCGAGCGCCACCGGCTGCGGGTGCCCGGAGAGGTTGTTGACGCACACCATGAGGTCGTCGGGCCCGTCCGCCCTCTTCAGCCGTCGCGCGTACGCCAGCACGCTGCTGTTGCCCGTCTCCAGCGGTTCGAAGGTGCCCAGGCCGAAGGCGGGGTGCTTGCGCCGCACGGTGAGCATGGTGCGCGTCCAGTGCAGCAGCGAGGCCGGGGCGGCGAGTTGGGCCTCCACGTTGACCGACGCGTAGCCGTAGGTGAGGCCGGAGACGATCGGCAGGATCAGCCGCCCCGGGTCCGCGGTGGAGAATCCGGCGTTGCGGTCGGGCGTCCACTGCATGGGCGTACGGACGCCGTCGCGGTCGCTGAGCCAGATGTTGTCGCCCATGCCGATCTCGTCCCCGTAGTAGAGGACCGGCGAGCCGGGCAGCGACAGCAGCAGCGCGGTGAGCAGTTCGATCTGGTCGCGGTCGTTGTCCAGCAGCGGTGCCAGGCGGCGGCGGATGCCTATGTTGGCTCGCATCCGCGGCTCCCTGGCGTACTGCGAGTAGATGTAGGCGCGCTCGACCTCGGTGACCATCTCCAGCGTCAGCTCGTCGTGGTTGCGCAGGAAGATGCCCCACTGGCTGCCCGAGGGGATGGCGGGGGTCTGGGCGAGGATCTCGGTGACCGGCCGGCTGTCCGCCATGCGCAGCGCCATGAAGATGCGGGGCATCAGCGGGAAGTGGAAGGCCATGTGGGCCTCGTCACCGCCGACGGCCGGGTCGCCGAAGTACTCCACCGCGTCCTTGGGCCACTGGTTGGCCTCCGCGAGCAGCACCCGGCCGGGGTATTCGTCGTCCACGACCCTGCGCACCATCTTCAGGAAGGCGTGGGTGCGCGGAAGGTTCTCCCCGTTGGTGCCCTCCTCCGCGAAGAGGTAGGGCACCGCGTCCATCCTGAAGCCGTCGATCCCCAGGTCGAGCCAGAAGCGCAGTACGTCCAGCATCGCGTCCTGGACTCTGGGGTTCTCGTAGTTGAGGTCGGGCTGGTGGTGGAAGAAGCGGTGGAAGAAGTACTGCCCGCGCACCGGGTCGAAGGTCCAGTTGGAGCTCTCGGTGTCGACGAAGATGACCCGGGCGTCGGGGTAGCCGCGGTCGTCGTCGGCCCAGACGTAGAAGTCGCCGTAGGGCCCCTCGGGGTGGCGCCGGGACTCCTGGAACCACGGGTGCTGGTCCGAGGTGTGGTTCATGACCAGGTCGGTGATGATCCGCAGGCCGCGGGCGTGCGCGGCGTCAAGCAGCTCGATGAAGTCCTCGATGGTGCCGTGCTCGGGGCGCACTCTGCGGAAGTCGCTGATGTCGTAGCCGCCGTCGCGCAGGGGTGACGCGTAGAACGGCGGCAGCCAGAGGCAGTCCACGCTCAGCCACTTGAGATAGTCCAGCTTCTCGGTCAGGCCCCGCATGTCGCCTGTGCCGTCACCGTCGCTGTCGTAGAAGGAGCGTACGAGCACCTCGTAGAAGACCGCCCGCTTGAACCAGTCCGGTTCGACGGGCATGGCCCGCGCGCTGCCGTATTCGTCGGCGGCGTGCGGGACGACCGCTTTGTCGGTGGCTTCGTCAGGCATTGGTGCTCCAGGTGAAGATGCGGGCGGCCGGGCCACCCGGGAGAATCGTGACCTCGCCGCCGCCGAGCCGGACCTTCTCGCCGCTCAGTGCCTCCCTTGCGGTGATCGTGCCGTCGGGGTCCGCGCCGGGCAGCGGTCCGCGCAGCTCCAGCCGTCCGGCCGCCGGGCGGTCGGGGGCGAGCGAGACGACGCACAGCACGGCGTCGCCACTGGCCGGGTCGGTCTTGGAGAACGCGATCAGCGCGTCGTGTGCGATGTCGTGGAAGCGCAGAGTGCGCAGCAGGCCCAGAGCGGGATGGGCGCGGCGCAGCCGGTTGAGCGTCGCGATCCACGGCTCCAGGCCCCGGCCCGCGGCGACGTCCATCGCCCACTCACGGGGGCGCAGTTCGTACTTCTCCGCATGCGCGTACTCCTCGCCGCCGTCCTTGAGCGCCTCGTTCTCGTAGAGCTCGAAGCCCGCGTACACGCCCCAGGCCGGCGAGAGGAGGGCGGCCAGGGCCGCCCTGGAGGCGAAGACGGCCGGAGAGCCCTGCTGGAGGTTGGCCGGCAGGATGTCGGGGGTGTTGACGAAGAAATTGGGGTGCAGGAAGTCGACCGAAGCGGACAGTTCGGTCAGGTACTCGGTCAGCTCCGGCTTGGTCGTGCGCCAGGTGAAGTACGTGTAGGACTGGGTGAATCCGGCCTTCGCGAGCCCCTTGAGGACAGCCGGCCGGGTGAACGCCTCGGCCAGGAACAGCACGTCGGGGTGGCTTCCCTTGACGGTGCCGATCAGCCAGTGCCAGAAATCCCGGGGCTTGGTGTGCGGGTTGTCCACCCGGAAGATGCGCACACCGCGCTCGACCCAGAACAGCACGATCCGCAGCAGCTCCTCGTACAGCCCCACCGGGTCGTGGTCGAAGTCGAGCGGGTAGATGTCCTGGTACTGCTTGGGCGGATTCTCGGCGAAGGCGATGGTGCCGTCCGGCCGCGGGGTGAACCACTCCGGGTGGGTGGTCACCCACGGGTGGTCGGGGGAGCATTGGAGGGCCAGGTCCAGGGCGATCTCCAGGCCGAGCCGTCCGGCCGCGGCGACGAAGTGGTCGAAGTCCTCCAGGGTGCCCAGTCGCGGGTGGACGGCGTCGTGCCCGCCTTCGGCGGAACCGATCGCCCAGGGTGAGCCGACGTCGCCGGGCGCGGCCGTGAGCGCGTTGTCGGGCCCCTTGCGGTGGGTCACACCGATCGGATGGACCGGTGGCAGGTAGAGGACGTCGAAGCCCATCCCCGCGATGCGGGGCAGCAGTGCCTCGGCTGTGGCGAAGGTGCCGTGCACGGGCCGGCCGTGCGCGTCGCGCCCCCCGGTGGAACGGGGGAACAACTCGTACCAGGCTCCGGCCAGGGCGCGAGGCCTGTCCACCCGGATCTCGAACTCCGCTCCGCGGGTGAGCAGTTCGCGCGGTGAGTGGTGGTACGCGATGCGGGTGGTACGGCCGTCGAGGGCCGGCGCGACGCGGTCGGCGAGCGGGGCCCGCGGGTCACGCAGCGCGTCGGCGGCTCGGCGCAGCCAGGCCCCGTCCGCACCGACGCCCGGCTGTTCGGCGTGACGTTCCAGCAGCCGCGCCCCGTCCTCAAGTTCGTTGGCGAGGCTCTCCGCCGTCCGGCCGTCGTCGAGTTTGGCGCGCATCCCTTGCCGCCAGGTGGCCCATGAGTCGCTCCACGCCTCGACGTGGTAGCTCCACACACCGGGCCGGTCCGGCACGGCGGTGGCCGACCAGCGGTCGGACCCGGGGTCGGCGAGCTCCATCGGCAGCACCTCGCGGGGGCCGCCCGGCCCCGGCCCGCGCCAGAACACCGCAGCCGCCAGGGCCGCATGGCCTTCGCGCCAAATGGTGGCAGCCACCGGTATGTGCTCACCGACAACAGCCTTGGCCGGATAGCGGCCGCCGTCGACAGCGGGAGTGACTTCGTCAATCCCCAATCGCCCAATCATGGTCCGTCACCTCTTCTTCTGCGATGCCGTCATCATGTAAAACGATCACGCGCAGAACAAAGGGATGCGAACAATCGGCGGTGCACTTCACGGACTTAACACAGTCGCGGAGCCGCTAAGCGGTTTCGCCGCTTCCGCATTACTCCACCCACTTCTAGAAGTAGTCACCGCGCGGCGTCCGGCGCTTGCCGCCTCCCGTGCGGGGGAGTTGACTCGGACTCGTTCAACGGCCTTTCAAAGCCTTCCCGCAGGGAAAGCGCGGGACTCGTGCCCCATTCAATGAACCATGAACCCGGGAGTCATTCGTGTCGAAACGCATCCTGGTAATTCTCTCCGAATACGGTTACTGGGGAGAAGAACTCGTCGGTCCCGTCGAGGCGTTCGACGCCCGCGGCTACCGCACCACCTTCGCCACCCCCACCGGCCGGCGGGCCCAGGCGCTGCCGCCGAGCTACGACCCCGATTACATCGACCCCCCGCTGGGCCGTTCCGTCACGACTCGGGACATGGCCCGCAAGGTGCGGGAGATCGATGCCTCCACCCGCCTGGACAATCCGCTCAGCCTTCAGCAACTCATCCCCGAGCGCCCCTATTTCAGCTCGCTGAACCACCTTCGGGAGCTGGAGGAGTACCACCGGCTGCGGGACGCGACCGTCGGCGACCTGGTGGCGGGCTTCGACGCGCTGGTCATCGTCGGCGGCAGCGGCCCGATCGTGGACCTCGCCAACAACGAGCGGCTGCACGAGGTGGTACTCGGCTTCGCCGCCGCGGACAAGCCGGTCCTGGCCGAGTGCTACGGCGTCGCCGTGCTGGCCTTCGCCCGTGACCTGGAGACCCGCGCCAGCCTGCTGCGGGGCAAGCACGTCACCGGCCATCCCAAGGAGTACGACTACAAGGACGGCACCGGCTTCGTGGGCGTCGAGTTCAACATGGGCCCGCCGCCGTACCCCCTGGAGTACATCCTGCGGGACGCGACCGGCCCCGACGGCGGCTTCCACGGCAACGTCGGCAAGGAGACCTCCGTCATCGTCGACCATCCGTTCGTCACCGCCCGCTCCACGCCGGACTCCGCGCCCAGCGGTGAACTCCTGGTGCAGGTGCTGGAGAACGGCCTGCGCCGCCACGGCTGGTAGTCCGTCACCCCACCCACGACCAGGAGCAGTGATCATGCGAGCGAGACCAGGGAAGACCGCGATCTACGAGCAGTTCGCGGCCGACGGCATCACCTACATGTTCGGCAATCCGGGCACCGTGGAGCAGGGCTTCCTCGACGAGGCGGGCCGCTCCGGGATGTCTTACCTGCTGGCCCTCCACGAAGGTGTGGCGGTGGGCATGGCCGACGGATACGCGCGTGCCGCTCAGCGGCCCGCCCTGGTCCAGCTCCACACCGGAGTCGGCCTGGGCAACGGTATCGGCATGCTCTACCAGGCCAAACGCGGCGGCTCACCGCTGGTGGTGCTGGCGGGCGACGCCGGGGTCCGCTATGACGCCATGGATGCCCAGATGGCCGCCGACCTGGTGGCGATGGCGCAGCCGGTGACCAAGTACGCCACCCGCGTCCTCGACCCGGCCTCCACGCTGCGGGTCCTGCGGCGGGCCGTCAAGATCGCCATGACCCCGCCGCGCGGTCCGGTCCTGGTGGTCGTGCCCGCGGACGTCCTGGACCAGGTCACCACCGAGCCCGCGGTGCCCACGTCGCTGCCCGACACCCGGTCGACTCCGTCGCCCGAGCTGCTGGAGCGTGCCGCCCGGGCCCTGCTGGCCGGGCGGCGGCCCCTGATCCTGATGGGCGACGGGGTCGCCGCCAGCGGTGCGCAGGCCGAACTCGAGGGAGTCGCCACGCGGCTGGGCGCCCAGGTGTGGGGCGTCAACTCCTCGGAGGTCAACTTCGACACCACGCACCCGCTGTACGGGGGGCAGCTCGGCCACATGTTCGGCGCCGACAGCGCCCGCGTGGTCGCCGAAGCCGACTCGGTGCTGGTCGTGGGCACCTACCTCTTCCCCGAGGTCTTCCCGTCCTTGACCAGCCCCTTCCGCGAGGACGCCCGGATCGTCCACATCGATCTGGACGCGTACGAGATCGCGAAGAACTTCCCCGTCGACCTCGGCATGGTGGCCGACCCCAAGCTCGCCCTGGGGGCGCTGGCCGACGCGTTGGACCGGCAGGGCCAGCCCGGCGCGCCTCCCCGGCAGTGGACGGCCCCCGTCACGAGCGGTGCCGGTGACGGGTCCCTCCTGGACCTGTTCGTCCGCACGCTGGCCGAACGCGCGCCGGCCGAACTCGCCGTCTTCGACGAGGCCCTGACCGCGTCCGGCCCGCTGGCGCGGTATCTGCCGCCCAAGGAGCCAGGCCGGTTCTTCCAGACCCGGGGCGGCTCGCTGGGCGTCGGCATACCGGGCGCGCTCGGCGTCAAGCTGGCCCGGCCCGAGCTGCCGGTGGTCGGCTTCACCGGCGACGGCGGCAGCATGTACACCATCCAGGCCCTGTGGACGGCGGCGCGCTACGACATCGGCGCGAAGTTCGTCATCTGCAACAACCACCGCTACCGGCTGCTCGACCTCAACATCGAGCAGTACTGGAACGGCCTGGGCATCGCCCGGCACACCGCGCCGGCGGCCTTCGACCTGTCGGACCCGGAGATCCGCTTCACGGACCTGGCTGCCTCCCTGGGCGTGCCAGGGCGCCGGGTCGAGCGGAAGGACCAGGTGGCCGACGCCGTGGGGGCGATGCTCGCCCACGACGGCCCCTACCTCATCGACCTGGACACCGACTGAGTCCGGCGAAGACCCCGAAGGAGGACGACACCCCATGGAATCATCCGAGCCTGCCCGCAGGACCGCGCTGTCGGTACCGGCGGTCCGCAGACTCGTCGCCCAGTGGCGCGCCGCACTGGCCCGCCGCCCTTCAGCGGCCGACCTGCTGCCGCACCTGGCCAACGGCCTGCTGCTCGAACTGCCCGGCCGCACGGTGCGCGGCACCGACGAGTTCCAGGGCCACTTCGAGGAGTTCAGGACCTGGTACCGCCAACGGGCGGGAGGCTTCGGCTTCCTGGGCGGCCCGCCCGCCGAGGAGGTCCGCATCCAGCTGGTCTCCCCGATCCACGCGCAGGTGACCATCACCCGCGCCGGCGCGGCCACCGCGACGGCTGCCGGGGCCGGTGCTGCCGCGTCCCGCGCGGGAAGCACCGGCCCCGCCACCACCTCCCAGCACGACACAGACCGCCAGATCTGGTGGGTGGTGCTCCAGGGCGGCGTGCCCCGCATCCGCGGCATCGCCTTCGTGCAGCACCCGCCGGTCGGCGCGCTCACCCGCCGCTGACCGCGCGCCACCGATCGACCCGATGGAAGGACACAACCATGGCCGAGGCCTCAACGAGCCGGTCCGGGCGTCTTGCCGGAAAACGCGTCGGAATCCTCCTGGAGAGCGATTTCGTCGAGGACGAGATCTCCTACTACCGTCGCCGTTTCGCCGAGGAGGGAGCCGAGGTCGTTCTGCTGACCCGGCTGTGGGGCATGCCGTCCCTGACCTTCACCGGCCACGAGACCCGCGCGCCGATCACGGTGGCGGGCGACCTCGAAGCACTCGACTACGGTGAGCTGTCGCGCCTTTCCGCACTCGTGGTGCCGGCCGGAATGGTCTCCGACCGGCTTCGCTACACCGACGACCTGGGCGTCCCCGCACCCGCCGTGGACCTGCTGCGGCGCGCCTTCCGGATGCCGAATCTGATCAAGGCGTTCTCCTGTCACGGACTGCTGCTGCTGTCCGCCGCGCCCGAACTGGTCCGCGGCCGTCCCGTCACCTGCCACAACAACCTGGTGGGCGACGTGCGCAACATGGGCGCGCACTACACCGAGCGGGACCTGGTGATCGACGGGGACCTGGTGACCAGCCGTACGGTCGAGGACTGCCACCTGCTGGCCCGGGGCGTCATCGACCTGCTCGACGTCCAGGCGGTGCCGGCATGAACCGCCCGGCGGCGTGCCGTCCCGACCCGAACGCAGGACCGGGCGTAGACGGGGCCGGTCATGGCCAGTGACCTGGACTTCACCTTCTCCGACACCGTGGCGGGCCGGGTGCTCGCCCGCCGGGGGCGCCGAGTCGAACTGCGCACCCCCGGCGGCGGCACCGTCGTCGTCCATCTGACCGACGTCACCTACGGGCAGCGGCTGCGCAACCTGGGTGATCCGTACCAGGACGTCACGGGCCGGCTGGAGGACCTGCTGGCCCCCGGCGCCCTCGTCTTCAGCCACGGCCCGGTCTACCCGCACGAGGACGGCCTGCACCACCAGGCCACCGCGATCGTCGTGGTCAGCGGGCCGGGCGAGCCGCCGCCGTACGAATCGCCCGGCTGGTGGACCGCGCAACTTCGCCAGTTCGCCCGCTTCTACCGGCGCTCCCAGTTCGGCGACGGGCCGATCGACTTCAACGACTACCGCACCGAGATCCGCGGCGGCGGCGACAAGACCGCCATCCACGTCCAGGAGACCGACACCATCTCGCGCATGGTCTACGGGATGGCGTCGGCCTTCACCCTCACCGGTGAGCAGGACTTCCTCGACGTGGCCGAGGCCGGGTCGGCCTACCTCCACGACCACCTGCGCTCGGTCGACCCGGTCGAGGACGTCGTCTCCTGGTACCACGGCCTGGACGTCGGCGGACCGCGCCCGCGCGCCTTCTACGCCTCGGAATTCGGCGACGACTACCGTGCGATCCCGGCATACGAGCAGATCTACGCACTGGTGGGCCTCGTGCAGACCTACCGGCTGACCGGGGCGCCGGCTCTCCTGGCCGACATCGAGGGCACCATCCGGCTCTTCGAGCGGTTCTTCGCCGACCGGCGGCTCGGCGGCTACTACTCGCACATCGACCCGGTCACGCTCGATCCGCACCACGCGTCACTGGGCCCGAACCGCTCCCGCAAGAACTGGAACTCGGTGGGCGACCACGCCCCCGCCTATCTGTTCAACCTCTACAGCGCGACCGGCGACGAGCGGTACCGGCGCATGCTGGAGCACACCTTCGACATGATCGTCACCCACATGCCGGACCGGTCGGGTGGCAGCCCGTTCGTCGACGAGCGCTTCCACGCCGACTGGACCCCGGACCGGTCCTGGGGCTGGCAACAGGACCGGGCCGTGGTGGGCCACAACCTGAAGATCGCCTGGAACCTCATGCGGATGAACGCCACGATGCCCAAGCCCGCGTACCGCGAACTGGCCGAACGCATCGGCCGCACCATGCCGGACGTCGGCCGCGACCCGCGGCGCGGCGGCTGGTACGACATGGTCGAGCGGCAGCCCGACCATGGAAGGCACGCCTTCGTCTGGCACGACCACAAGACCTGGTGGCAGCAGGAACAGGCCATCCTGGCCTACCTGGTGCTGGCCGGGAACACGGGCGACGACGGCTTCCTCCGGCACGCCGAGGAGGCGTCCGCCTTCTACAACGCCTTCTTCCTCGACCACGACGAGGGCGCTGTCCACTTCTCCGTACTCGCCGACGGCGTCCCGTACCACGTGGGCGGCGAACGGCTCAAGGGCAGCCACGCGATGAGCATGTACCACAAGGCGGAACTCGCCTATCTGGCCGAGGTGTACGGGCGGCTGCTGGTGCACCGCGAGCCGCTGGACCTGTGGTTCAGGCCCCGCGCGGACGCCGACTACCCGCAGGGGCTGCTGCGCGTGGCGCCCGACGTGCTGCCGCCCGGCCGGGTGGTGCTGGAGTCGGTCCGCGTGGACGGCGCGCCGTACGACGACTTCGACCCCGCTTCACTGGCCGTACGGCTCCCCAGGGACCGCGCCCGGCACCTGGTCAGGGCACGGCTGCGCCCGGCAGGGAGTGCGCCATGACGATCCCCACCGCTGCCCCTGAGGAGACGCCGCCGCTCCTGGACGGTCTGCGCGTCGGCCCCGGCCAGGCCCAGCCGTTCGGCGCCACCCCGGTACCCGGCGCGGTCAACTTCGCGGTGCACGCGCGTGACACGCCGCGCCTGTGGCTGGTGCTGATGGACCCCGGCAGCGGCACCGTCCTGGCCGAGTACCCCTTCCCCGACGAGGGCCGGGTCGGCACAGTCCACACCGTCCGGCTGTACGGTGCCGAGGCCGGCCGTTTCGACTACGGCTACCGCGTCGAGCGCCCGCCGGGCACCCGGTCGCCCGTGCTGCTCGACCCGTACGCGCGCGGGCTGGCCGGAGCCGGCGCATGGGGCGAACGGCCGCGCTACCGCTCCCGGCTCCTCGCAGCGCCGGGCCCGCCGGCCGTGCCCCGGCCGTCGATCGACCCGGCCGACCTGGTCATCTACGAGGCGCACGTGCGCGGCTTCACCCGCGATCCGAGTTCGGGCGTGCGCCACCCGGGAACCTTCGCCGGGCTCCGCCAGAAGATCCCCCACCTGCGCGAGCTGGGCGTCAACTGCGTGGAGCTGCTGCCGATCGCGGAGTTCGACGAGACCGACAACACGTACACCTCACCGGAGAGCGGCGCGCCGCTGCCCAACTTCTGGGGCTACAACACCGTCGGCTTCGCCGCGCCGAAGGCGGCCTACGCCGCCGATCCGACCCCGGGCGGCGCCGACGCCGAACTGCGAGAGCTGGTCACGGAGTTGCACCGGGCGGGTATCCAGGTGGTGCTCGACGTGGTGTTCAACCACACCGCGGAGGGCGGCCGAGGCGGGCCGGTGCTGTCCTTCCGCGGCCTGGACGAGTCGGCGTACTACCTCCTTTCGCCGGACGGCGAGCCGCTCAACCTCACGGCCACCGGAAACACCGTCAACGCCGGCCACCCGGTCACCGGGGAATTCATCCTGAACTGCCTGCGCGACTGGGTCATCCGCTACGACGTGGACGGATTCCGCTTCGACATGGCTTCCATCCTCACCCGGGGGACCGACGGCCGCGTCCTGGACGATCCGCCGCTGCTCGCGGCCCTCGCGCACGACCCGGTGCTCGCCGGACGGCTGCTGATCGCGGAGGCCACCGACGCCACCGGGCTCGACCAGGTGGGGTCCTTTCCCGGCCACGGCAGGTGGAGCGAATGGAACGGCCGCTACCGCGACACCGTGCGGCGCTTCCTGCTCGGCAGGCGAGGCAGCACCGGCGACTTCGCGACCCGCTTCGTCGGCTCCCCCGACCTGTACCCGGGCCGCCCCACCACCACTTCGGTCAACTACATCACCTGCCACGACGGTCTCACCCTTGCCGACTGGACGTCCTACGACCGGCGTCACAACGAGGCCAACGGTGAGGGCGGCGGCGACGGCATCCCCGACGAGGAGAGCTGGAATTGCGGCTACGAGGGTCCGACCGCGGACCATGCCGTGCTGCGGCTGCGCGAACGGCAGCGCCGCAACGCGCTGCTGCTCCTGCTGACCAGCGCCGGTATCCCGATGCTGCTGGCCGGCGACGAGTTCGGGCGCACGCAACGCGGCAACAACAACGCCTACAGCCAGGATTCACCGGTGAGCTGGCTGGACTGGTCGCACACCGCAAGCCACGCGGCACTGCTGCGCTTCGTCTCCCACTGCATCGCGTTCCGCCGGGCGCACCCGGTCCTGCGGCGCACCACCCACCCCGACGGCGTCCTGCCCGACGGATGGAGCTGTCCGCCGGTGAGCTGGCACGGCGAGACGCCGGGACAGCCCGACTGGCACCCGTCCTCGACCCTCCTGGCGGTCCTGTTGCACCAGCAGCAGCCCGCGGGCCCGGCGGACACGGTGTACCTGGCCGCCAACACCGGCGGCGCACGGCGTACCGTCCGGCTGCCGCAACCACCGCCCGGCACGCGCTGGCACCTGTCCATGGACACGGGCGCGCCCACCCCCCTGGACAGCTACCCGCCGGGGCGGGAGCCCGCGCTCGTCCGCGGCTCGCTCCAGCTGACCGGGCACAGCGTGGCCGTCCTGACGGCCCGCTGACACCGGCGCACTGCCCGCCGGACCCAGGGCTCAAGCCCGTACAACGCACCCGTACGACCTGACACGAGGGGAACGGACATGGCCTTCGAGGCACACCTCGCCTTCTCCGGCACGACCGCGGCGCTGCATCTGGGCGGCGAACTGCGCAACGAGGACACCGCCCGGCTGCGTGAGCTGCTGGACCGGATCGCGGCCGGCACCGTACGCCGGGTGGTGCTGCACCTGGCGGACGTCACGTCGGTGACGGGAGCCGCCGTCCGCTGCCTGGCCCTGGGCCAGCAGCAGCTCGCCCCGGGCACCGAGGTGATCGTGGACGGCGCCGCCTTCCCGGTGCGCCGGGCGCTGCGGCTCGGCGGCCTTGAGCCGTTCATGAGCCTGGTGGACGCGACCGCGCGGCCGGCCGGCTGACCGGCCCGCGGCGACCGCCGCCCCCGCGCGCCCCCCCCCGCCGGCCCGGTTCACGGCCGGTGCGGCGGGGCGCTCCGGCATGCCTCGGCCGGAGCCCCGGTCGCACGGCCCCCGCGCCCACGGACCTACGGCGCGGACCCCGTGGTGTCGGACAGCGTCAGCTCGCGCATGGCCTGCTCGTCGGTGGGTGACGCGGGCAGGAAGACCACCAGGTGCTGGTTGTGGTCCTCCGCCACCGTCAACTTCGCGTAGTTGAACGCGACCCGGCCCGCCATCGGATGCTGGAACCGCTTCATCGCCGGGGTGAACGCCTGCACCGGATGCTCGGACCACATGCGCACGAAGTCCGGACTGGCCGCGGTGAGCGCGTCCAGCAGCTCCCGCACCCGCGGGTCGTTCGGGTAGCGCCCCACCGAGGCGCGGAACTGCCCGAGGATGTCCTTGGCCTCCCGCTGCCAGTCGACGAGCAGTGTCCGCATGGAGGGCCGGGTGAACAGCAGCCAGATGCTGTTGCGCTGCCCGTCCGGCAGCCCGTCCAGGCCGCCGACCAACTGCTCGTAGGCCCGGTTGTACGTCAGCAGGTCCCAGCACAGGTTCGTCACGTGCGCCGGGTTGGGGGCGAGGGTCTCCACGAGCGCCCGCAGCGTCGGGTTGACCACCGCCGGCTGCGGGACGTCGTGGGAGAGCGCCACTCCGGCCAGCGTGTACAGGTGACGGCGCTCGGCCGCGGACAGCCGCAGGGCACGCGCCAGCCCCTCCAGCACCTGACCGCTGACCGTGATCTTCCGGCCCTGCTCCAACCAGGTGTACCAGGTCACGCTCACCCCGGACATCTGCGCGACCTCCTCGCGCCGCAGTCCGGGGACCCGGCGGCGCGGGCCCGGCTCGATCCCAGCCTCCTCGGGCCGCAGCATCTCTCGGCGCGAGCGCAGAAATCCGGCCAGCAGCTCGCGCTGGGTCATGTTCTCGTCCATGGACGTCCCTCGCTGCCAGCGGCCCGGCCTTCGGGGATCGGCCCCGGCCTCGTCGTGGTGCTCCTGACACCAGCATAAGTGGCCCTCTGTACCAGCGGCCCGACTCTCCGCACCCTGGCAGCATGACCACTGGACAGACTGCCGGTAACCCCACCACCCGGCCCACGGCCTCAGAGCCCCCCGCCCCACCCGCGAACTGGGCGCGTCCCGTGGCGGTCCTCGCTCTCGGTTCCTTCGCCATGGGCACCGACTCGTTCGTCCTCGGCGGCATCCTCCCGCAGATCGCGCACGGCCTGCACGAGTCGACCGGCGCCGCCGGACAGGTGATCACCGCGTTCTCCCTGACGTACGCGGTCACCGCCCCCTTCCTCGCCTCCTTCACCAGCAAGCTCCCGCGCAAGCCGCTGATGGCCTTCGCGCTGGCCCTGTTCGTGCTGGCGAACGTGGCCTCGGCTGCGGCCCCCAACCTGACGCTGCTTCTCGTGGCCCGTGTGGCGGCCGGACTCGGCGCCGCCCTCTACACCCCCAACGCCTCCGCCGCGGCGGTCGCGCTGGCCGGGCCGGCCCGCCGCGGCCAGGCCCTCGCGGTGATCATGTCCGGCCTCACGGTCGGCACGGTCTTCGGCGTGCCCATCGGCACGGCCCTGGGCCAGCACATCTCCTGGCAGTCGAGCCTGCTCTTCGTGGCCGCTGTCGGCCTGATCGCGCTGCTCGGCCTCATGGCCACCCTGCCGACGCTGCCCCTGCCGCCGGCCATCGCACTGGGCCAGCGGCTGCGGGTGCTCACCCACGGCCGGGTCGTCGCCATCGTGAGCTTCATGCTGCTCGCCAGCGCGGCCAGCATCATGGTCTACACCTACATCGCCGACGTGCTCGACCAGACGGCGGGCATCAGGGGCACCACTCTGGCCGTCACCCTGCTCCTGTGGGGCGCCGGCGGCACCGCGGGAGCGTTCGGCAGCGGCTGGCTCACCGACCGCTGGGGCGCCGGACGGACGCTCGCCCTGGCCGTCGGCACCCTGGTCGTCACCACGGCGCTGCTGTCCTTCGTGTCCGTCGTCCCCCTGGTGATGGCCATCATGGTCGTCAACGGCGCGGCGGCCTGGGCCGCGGCCACGCCCAACAACCACCGGCTGACCGCGCTCATGCCCCATCTGCCCGGCGTGGTCATCTCGTTCAACTCCTCGGGCATCTACTTCGGGCAGGCCCTGGGCGCGGGCCTCGGCGGCATCCTGGTCGGGGCCGGAATTTCGGGCGGCAATCTCTGTCTGTCCGGCGCGGGGCTCGGCGTACTCGCCCTGATGGTGCATTTCTTCATCGGGAAGTTCCGCCGGCCGGAAACGAGTTGACCCGGGACCGGCTTCTCGGACGCCGACTTAACGTAGCCTCACCGTGTGGCCGAGAGAAGTGGATACGAAAAGCATCTCCCCTTTAGCGTTGAGGGCACAGGAATTCTCCTGATCGGGTATTACCAGCACCCCGGAACTCGCCTCGGCGGGCGGCCCGCCGCAGGCACACGGGATTCTCTCGAACGCTTCAAGGAGTGGAATCATGACCACGCAGGCATCCGACGCCGTTTCCGACGGCCAGCTCTTCATTCATGGCAAATTCCTTCCGTCGGCGAACGGGGAAACCCGCGACGTGGTGAATCCGGCCACCGAGGAGGTGATCTGCCAGGTCGCGTGGGGCACCGTCGCCGACCTCGATCAGGCGGTCACCGCCGCCCGCGGCGCCTTCGAGGGTGGTGCCTGGCCCGCGCTGACCCTCAAGCAGCGCGGCCGGGTGCTGCTGCGGATCGCCGACGTCATCGAGGAGCACGCCGAGGAGCTGGCCCGGCTGGAGTCGCTCGACGTCGGCAAGCCCATCAGCTTCACGCGCGGATTCGACGTGCCCAGCGCCGCGGACCTGTTCCGCTACTACGGCGGAATGGTGGAGCAACTGGAGGGCGCCGCCCGCCCGGTCGGCGGCCGGTCGCTCGCCTATACCCGACGCGAGCCGCTGGGTGTGGTCGGTGCCATCACGCCCTTCAACTTCCCGCTCAATCTGGCCGTCAACAAGATCGCACCGGCTCTCGCCGCGGGCAACACCTTCGTACTCAAGCCGGCCGAGCAGACGCCGCTGTCCGCCCTGCGGCTCGCCGGGATCATGGACGAGGCGGGACTGCCGGCCGGTGTCTTCAACGTGGTGACCGGCGACGGTGCCACGGTGGGCGCCCGGCTCGCCGCCCATCCCGACGTCCGCAAGCTGGCCCTCACCGGCTCCACCGCCACCGGCAAGCGGCTGGCCGCCACCGCCGCCGACACCCTCAAGCGGGTCACCCTGGAGCTGGGCGGCAAGGGCGCCAACATCGTCTTCGCCGACGCGGACCTGGACGCCGCCGCGCAGTGGGCGTTCCAGGCGGCTTTCTTCAACACCGGCCAGTTCTGCATGAGTGGTTCGCGTCTGCTGGTGCAGCGGCCGGTGTACGACGAGATGGTGACGCGGATGGCCGCCCATGCCGATGCGGCTCCCGTGGGCGACCCGCTCGACCCCGGGACCGTGCTCGGTCCGCTCGCACACCGCGCCCAGCTGGACCGCGTGGTGGAGTACGTCGCCGTCGCACGGGCCGAGGGAGCGGTCCTGCGGGCCGGCGGCTCGGCCGGTGTCGGAGGCGACACCGGCACCCGTGGCTATTACTTCCAGCCGACGGTCTTCTCCGACGTCACACCGCGGATGCGCATAGCCCGCGAGGAAGTCTTCGGCCCGGTGCTAACCATCACCCCGTTCGACACCGAGGACGAGGCGGTGGCCATCGCCAACAGCTCACCGTTCGGACTGGCGGCCGGCCTGCACACCACCGACCTGCGGCGCGCACACCAGGTCGCGGCACGCCTGGAGGCGGGCATCGTCTGGGTCAACTCGTGGGCGATGTTCGAGAACACCACGTCCTTCGGCGGCTACAAGGAGTCCGGCTACGGCCGGGAGCTGGGTCCGGAGGGTATAGACGAGTACCTCCAGGCCAAGACGGTCGTCGTCAACACCGAATGAGCCACACGGTTCGACGGTGAGGGCCCCCGGGCCGGGGACTGACCGCTCCGGCCCGGAGGCCCCAACCTCCCCGCGGTCCTGACGCGACGCGGGACAACGCAACCAATCCCTTCTCCGGAGGCCGGACATGACGTCCTTGGAAGAGCAGACCATCCTCATCACCGGCGCGACCGACGGCGTCGGCCGTTCGCTCGCACACCAGCTGGCCGAAATGGGGGCGACGCTCGTCCTGCACGGCCGCAGCGCCGAGAAGGGCGAGCAACTGCTGGCGGAGCTGCGCACGGCCACCGGCAACGACCGGCTCAGCTACGAACTGGCCGACTTCGCCGCGCTGGACGAGATCCAGGCCCTCGCCGACCGGCTCCTCGGCCTGGACCGGCTCGACGTGCTGGTCAACAATGCCGGGATGGGCGTGGAGCTGGAGCGGCGGGAGAGCAGGGACGGCCTGGAGTTGACCTTCCAGGTCGACTACCTGTCGACGTACGTCCTCAGCTGCCGCCTCGCGCCCCTGCTGGCCTCCTCGGCGCCCTCCCGTATCGTCAACGTCACCTCTGCCGGCCAGGCGCCGTTCGACTTCAGCAACGTGCAGCTGCGGCACGACTGGTCCGGTGGACAGGCCTACTGCCAGGCGAAGCTGGGGCAGATCATGCTGACGACGGACCTGGCAGAGGCGCTGGACGGCACCGGTGTCACCGTCAACGCGCTGCACCCGGCCTCGTACATGCCCACCAAGATCGTGACGCACCTCTTCACCCCGCAGAGCGACCTCAGCGAGGGGGTGGCCAACGTCCTGCGCATGGTCGTCGCACCGGAGTTCGCCGAGCAGACCGGCCTCTACGTCAACCGCACGGCGGTCGCCGCGGCCGACCCCCAGGCGTACGACCCGGCGGCCCGCGCCGAACTGCGCGCGCTCAGCGAGAAGCTGACGGGCACACCCTTCCCCGCCGCCTGAACGCCGGCCCTACGAGTTCCGCTCCCGCACGACGGCTGGGGGACCCCCGAGCGGGTCACACTCGCGTCACTCCCGGACGCGCCAGATGTCCGCTCCCCCGGCATCCATGTGACGGGGGACATCACGGAGTGTCGTTGCAGTACCAGGCGACCGACACATCCGACCAGGCCTCTGCGAGGCGTCGCCCAGTCGGAAGGGGGCCGTCTCCTCAGGGGCGCTGCGATGTCCTGCCGTGACCTTGCGTCGTGAAGCCGTCTCCGGGTGCGGAATGAGGGTTGGTCGCGAAAGTGCGTGCGATGGCGAACTTTTCGTAGTACTCCTGGGGATTCGTAGGGACACGTTTCTTCTCACGTGGAGTCGTTGATGGCCGTTCGCCGTGTCGTGCCCAATCTCGGGTCGGAGGCTGCTCAGGAGAGCCGGGAGTTCTATGGCCTGCTGGGCTTTGAGGAGGTCATGAACCACGGCTGGATCATGACGCTCGCCTCCCCGTCAAGCCCAGCAGCGCAGATCAGCCTCATGACCAGCGACAAGACCGCGCCCGTCAACCCCGACATGAGCATCGAGGTGGACGACGTGGATGTGGCTTATGCGGTCATGCGGGAGAGCGGCGCGGAGATCGTTCACCCCTTGCAGGACGAGGAGTGGGGCGTGCGGCGGTTCTTCGTCCGCGACCCCGGTGGACGGGTGGTCAACGTGCTGGACCACCGCTGACCGCCTCCTCCGCGGCTCTGGTGAAAGCGCCGCTCACAGCGGTTCGTTGGCGGCTGCGGCCAGCACCGTTGCCTCGTAGCGCACGGCCAACGTGTCGTACCGCGTGGCCACCGCGCGACGCCGTTTCAGCCGGTTGATCCCGCGCTCCACCGCGTGGCGCTCCTTGCAGTCGTCCTTGTCGAAGGCCGGCGGCCTGCCGCCTCGGAAGCCGAGCCTTTTTGCGACTGCGGACCCGATCGGCCTTCTCCGGGATGGTGCATCCGATCCTGCGTCTGCGCGGGTAGGAACGGTTCGCGCGGCAGCCGGAGGCTTTGTCGGCACTCGCCTTGTCGGGTGTGCCGCCTGGTCGTCCGGGACCGATGCGCGGGACGCGGATGCGTTCGAGGACGGGCTGGAACTGTGGACTGTCGTGCCGGTACCCGGCGGTGATCAGCAGCGACAGCGGCTTCTGCCGACGTGTCCCGTACGACTGCTACCAGCGGACCGAGCAGTACGCAGACGACCAGCGAGCCAACGTGTACGAGGTTGTCGTCACCCGGCACCTCCACGATGCCGAGCACTGTCAGCCCTCGTCTTCGCTACGGGTCCACGGGCGTCCTGGCTGTCCGTGAAGGGACAGCCGGGACGCCCGCGGTCCTCCGGGGCGGTCAGCTGGTGCGGTGTGCCGCGCGTCGGCGGGTGGCCCAGAGGGCGCCGCCGCCGGCGACCAGGGCGACCGCGGCCAGGGTCACGAGCGGGGTCGTGTCGCCCGCGCCGGTGGCGGCGAGGACGCCGCCGCCCTGCGGCTGGGGGGCGTTGCCCGCCGAGCCGCCGGAGGTGACCGTGCCGCCGGTGGCAGCTCCGGTGGAGCCCGCGGAGGTCGTACCACCCGTCGAGCCGGAGCCGCCGGTGGTGCCGCTCTCCGACGCGCTACCGGTGTCGACAACCAGCTGGGCGACGTCGTTGGTCGCGTTGTGGTCGAAGGGGCGGTCGGCGCCGGTGAAGGTGATCTTGCCGGTGCTGCGGCCGACGGCCTTGTCTATGCGCAGGACGAAGGGGTAGCTCTCGCCGCCGTCCGGGTTCACCCAGGACTGCGAGGTCCCGCAGCGGTAGTGCGTGGCGCTGACCTTGTCGCAGTAGTCGTGCGCCTTCACCACGGAGGTGCCGGCGGGGATGCGGACGTCCACGGTGGTGACGCTCGTGTCGATGGTGCCCCGCACCCAGGCGGGGCCGAGGTTGGCGAACTTCACCGTCTCGGTGACCTGGTCGCCGACCGTGCCCTTGGCCTCGTCGCCGGTCAGCGCGAAGTCGGCGGTGTTCGCCGCGCTGACGTCGGCCTGGGCGGACGAGTCGGGGTGGTTCTGGCGGTCGGCGTCGGTGGCGAGGCCCTGCTCCACCAGTGTGAGCGGGGCGCCGGTGCCGGGCACCGGCTCGGAGGAGCCGCCGTCGCCCGGGTCCGGCTTGTCGGTGCTGATCGAGACGCGCACGTCGTCGCGGTAGGCGCTGCCGAGCGCCTTGAGGGAGAGCGGATTGTTCGTCCCGTAGACGATGCCCGGTTTCAGCGGCTGCTGGATGTGGCAGGAGGCGACGTTCGACGCCGGCATCTCGTCGTAGGACGGGACCGTGTAGTAGGTGCAGTTCTTGTACGTTTCGTCGGCCTTCAGGCCGGGCGACACCGCGTACTGCACGTAGAAGTCCTTGACCTCGTCCGCACCCTTGTTGAGGAAGGTGGCCGGGGCCGAGAAGGAACTTCCCGGCTGAACTCCCTTGATCGGCTGCATGGTTCCGACTGCCAGATCCGGCTCTGTGCCGGCGGCGGCGACGGCGGGCGCCGCGGCCAGTGCCAGCAGAGCGGCGGCTGTCGCGGCGGCGGCCGGGCCGAGCGGGGTACGGCGTCGGGGAGCAGAGGCGCGCATGAAGGTCCTTCGGCTGTGGGGTCGTGGGGTCGGGCGGCCGGCGTTCAGCCGCCCTTCACCCCGCAAGACCGCTGTATTCATGTGACGGTTGTATATGTAACAGGAATCGTGTCATAACGAGGGACGGCGGAGGCGCGGCCCTGGGCCGGGGGCCTAGGGGTTCATCGGGGCGGGTCGCCGAACCGATGTTCCGGCGGCCGGTCAGCCAGGCGGGTGGTCGCTTCTTCAGGATCAGCGCCACGGCCCGCATCCTGCCAAGTCCGTGGGTTCGTCGAGGTGTCCGCGATGACCTGCGGCACGAAGTGGCCGAAGGCCATCGTGAAGATCACCGACGACCGGGACGAGCTGCTGGCCTTTTACGACTCCCCGGCCGAGCACTGGAGCTACCTCCAGACCACGGACCCGATCGAGTCGACGTTCTCCACAGTCAAGCTCCGCACCAAGGTCACCCGCGGGGCGGCAGCCCAGCCGCCGCCCTCGCCGTGGTCTTCAAGCTCGTCGAGTCCGCTCAGAACCGCTGGCGAGCGATCACCGGAGCCCACCTGGTCCCTTGGTCCGGGCCGGCGCCCGGTTCGACAACGACGTTCTGGCCGAGCGCGAGGAGCAGAGCGCCGCCGCCCGACGGACCCACGCTCCTGCCGTGAGCCCACAGATGTCAGGCAGCCGCTGCCACGTTGGATGACACGTCGGTCACCGCATCCAGCACCAGACGGGGATCGATCCACGGGGCGAACTCCTCCCGCAGCCGTTCCACCGCCTCCCACGTCGGTTTCAGGGAGCCATCGATCCCGCGGGAGCGGCCTTCCAGCCGCCGGCGGTGCACCACCGGGTCCGAGCACACCACCTCGATGAACGCCACCGGCACGCCATGCCGGCCCGCCATTGACCGCCACTGCTCCCGCGCCGCTTCCACGGCATCGACCGCGTCGGCGATCACTGTCTGGCCAAGGGCGAGCACACCGCCGGCCACTCTCACCTCGCGCGCGGGAATTCAGCGGGTGAGGAGACGTCGACAACGGAAGCGATGGGACGCCGGCCGTCTGACGGCAGCCACTGGCGGCCTGAGGAGGCATCCGGTCAGGACGAGGTCCAGCAGGAGGCCAGTGAGTTCTCGGCCAGCCGGGTCAGCTCCGCCCGGGTCAGGCCCAGGCCGGCGGCGCTCGCCACGTAGTTGTCGGCAATGTAGCCGCCGAAGAAGGGCGGGTCGTCGGAGTTGAGAGTGACTGCCACACCGGCGTCGAGCAGGCGCTTGAGTGGGTGGGCGGCGAGCGTCGGCACCACCTTGAGCGCCACGTTGGACAGCGGGCACATGGTCAGCGGTACACCGAGGTCGGCCACCCGGCGGATGAGCGCCGGGTCATCGGCCACCGCCACACCGTGATCGATCCGGTCCACCCCGAGTTCCAACGCTTCGACGACGTACGAGGCGGGCGCGTCCTCGCCGGCGTGGATCGTGGTCCGGTAGCCGCGGCGCTGGGCCTCGGCGAAGAAGCGGGCGAACTTCGAGGGCGGGTTGCCTCGCTCCGCTGAACCCATCCCGATCCCGATGACCTGCTCGCGCCACGGCTCGATCAGGTCGAGCAACTCCAGGGCGGTGGCCTCCTCCCGGTGGCGCTGCGCGGTGCAGATCAGCCGGGCATCGATGCCCCATTCCTCGCCGGCTTCGCGGAAAGCAGCGAGCACGCCGTCGAGGATGACCTCGATCGGCACGCCGGCGTCGAGGAAGGTCTGCGACCCGACGAAGACCTCCGCCTGGGTGACGCCTTCGGCATGCACATGGCGCAGGTAGTCCATCGCGAGGTCGAAGAAGTCCTGCCGCTGCCGCAGCGTGCCGGCCACCCGGAAAAGCACCTCAAGGAAGGCCGGCAGGTCGGCGAAGTCGTAGGCCGCCCGCAGCTCCTCCTCGCTCCCCCACGGCAGGCTCACCCCGTTGCGACGAGCACAAGCCAACGCGGTGGCGGGTTCGAGGGTGCCCTCAAGGTGTACGTGGAGCTCGGCCTTCGGCAGCGAATGGACGAAGGCCAAGTCGATGTCGGTGTCCATGTCGGCGGCGCTCATCACAGCAGCCTAATCGAGCGGCGTCGATGGCACTGAAGCCGGTGGCGGCGATGCCGTCCGGCGGCGTCCTCGGCTCGCGCAACTGACCGACCGTCTCGCCCGCTCCCTGCCGGAGGCCGCCGGCTGGGAGCGCAACCACACCCCCGTCCGGGAAGAGTCAGTAAAGACACCATGGGCGGTACATGAACAATCACGCCAACACTCTTTTACAGAAATGGGCTCACATGCGAGGAGACCGGGGCTGGGACTGGGGCCGGCACTGGGTGGGAGAGGGAGCGCGGGGCGGGTTCCGACGCATCCCCGGTACCTGACGCCGCGGGGCGAGAGGCCGCCTGTGCGTCAAACGCCTGGCTGCGGCACTGCCCTGCGCGCCCGGCCGGGCACGTGACGCCGCCAGGCGAGGGGCCGCTCGTGCGTCAGCGCACGGCACCCGCGCTGCCCGCCCCGCCCGCATCGGGTGCGGGTCGTATGGCCGGGTGGGTCGAGCCGCGTTCGATTGCGTTCCCGGGCCCGCTGTCAGGGCGGGTCGATCTCGGTGACCACCGCGACCAGGACCCTCTCGTGGTCATCCGAAAGGCCCGCGACCCCTATTCCTATCCAGCGTCCCTCCACCTGCCACAGGTTCAGCTCCGGAAGGCTCCGGCCGAGGAGGCTCCACGGCTCCGGCAGTTCCTCACCCTGGGCCTCTCGCAGGGACAGGCTCATGAGGCTGAACGTCTGCGGCGCTGCCCCCCAGAGCCCGGTCAGCGTCTCTACGAGCGCGTCGCACTGGTCTTCCTGCTCGGCCTTTTCCGCCTCTCTGTCGGCAATGTCCCCGTCCCAGACGGGTGTTACGGCCAGTTCGGCCCAGTGGTAGGCCGGTCCGCTGACGACCGCCCCAGCCCTCGCCCGCCGCTCGGGGAAGGCGCGGGTGCGCAACTGCTCGACGGCGGCGGCACGGTCGGCGGCCGGGGCGCTGAAGGTCATGCCTCCAGTAAACCCGCCCCCGCCGACAACGTGGTCCCCCGTCAGCCCGTGGATGTCAGGCGTCCCTCTTCCTGAGCGCCAGCCAGCCCGCGAGTATCGCTGCCGCCGCCCACGCTGTGAGTACCGCCGCCCCTCCCCACGCCCCGCCGGGACCTGTCGGCTCCTGGAGCATCAACTGCCGTCCGGCGTGATCGGGCAGGAAGTCCGCGAGCGAGGTGCCGTCCGTCGCGGTCGGGAAGATGAACGGTACGAGCAGGAACAGCGGCACCAGCACGCACAGCGCCCCCACGACGCTCCGCAGCAGCGTGGGCGCGGTGCAGCCGGACCACGGGAACGTCCTGGTCCGTTTTCGCCCGGTATGCGGCGAACGGCGCGTGGACGGCCCGGTCATCGAGCACGAGGCAGGGCGAGCCGTCGAGATCGGTGCAGCGCGCGCCTCAGGACTCCGCATATTCCCGCGCCTGATCGGCCACCCCGTCGTCCGGGCCGTCCATCACATCGCGCTGCTCCGCCATGGCCGTACCTCCGGAAGATCTTGATCGGTGGCGGCCCAGACTCCATCGGCACTCGCCCGGTACGCAACCAGCGAGTACCATCCGGCACACACGTTTACGGTCAGGGAGGGGCATCGTGGGGCGGCTGACCGGCGGAGACCCTTCCCTGCTGCGGCGAATCAATTCCGCCGTGGTCCTGCACGCCCTGCGGGACAACACCCCGCTCACGCTGACCGACCTGAGCCGGATCACCGGATTGTCCCGCCCTACCGTCGAGGGCGTGGTGGAGGGGCTCATGGAGGGCGGGCTCGTCGTGGAGGCGCCCGCGGACGACGGGGAGGCGCGCAAGCAGGGACGGCCCGCACGCAGATTCCGCTTCCGCGTGGAGGCGGGGCATCTCCTGGGCATCGAGATCGGTCCGCACCGGATCTCCGCACTGATCTCCGCGCTCGACGGGCGCATCATCGGCGCGGGCCGGCGCGACGTGGCGGAGGAGGCGGGGGCGGACGAGCGTCTCGACCGGGTACGCCAGGTGGTCGCGGACGTACTGCGCCGTACGGGCGTGGCCCGGGGGTCACTGCGCGCGGTCGGCGTGGGCAGCCCGGGCATCGTCGAGGCCGACGGCACGGTGCGGCTCGGCACGGCGCTCCCCGGCTGGACGGGTCTGCCGCTGGGTGAACGGCTGCGCCGGTCGTTCAAGTGCCCCGTCGTGGTGGAGAACGACGCGAACGCCGCCGCGGTGGCCGAGCAGTGGAAGGGCGTCGCCACAGAGTCCGACGACATCGTGTTCGTGCTCGCCGGGCTGAGCCCCGGGGCGGGCGCCCTGATCGGCGGGCGGTTGCACCGAGGGTTCGGGGGCGCCGCGGGCGAGATAGGGGCGCTCCATCTGCTGGGGCGCGAGGCGACTCCGGAGGCGCTGCTGTCCACGACGGGCGAGCCGCTGCACCCGCTGGACGAGCGCGCGGTGACGAAGGTCTTCGCCCTCGCCAAGGAGAGTGACGAGCGAGCCGGCGAGGCGATGCGGCGCTTCACCCAGCGCCTGGTGCACGACGTGGCGGCGCTGTCCCTCGCGCTCGATCCGGAACTGGTGGTGATCGGGGGCTGGGCGGCCGGGCTCGACAGCGTGCTTGAGCCGCTGCGCACCGAGTTGTCGAAGTTCTGTCTGCGAGCGCCTCGCGTGGAGCTCTCGATGCTCGGTGAGGCGGCGGTGGCGACCGGCGCGCTGCGGCTCGCGCTCGACCATGTCGAGGAAGAACTGTTCGCGGTGGAGCAGACGGTGACCGCCCGCCGCTGAACGCCGGGCCGGCCGTTGGCGACGGGCCCCGAGGCCGCGGGTGTTGGCCGCCGTCGGTCGCATGCGGAGCATGGACGCCGAGTCCACGCGCGGGGAAGGCCTAGTCCACGCGCGTGGAAGCATGCGCGCCTCGGCGCGAGAGCGCCCGCCCTGCCGGATCGGAGGCCCACGCGCGTGGAAGCACGCGGCGACGAGGAGCGTCCGGCAGCGTGCCGCGCAGAACTCGCCGGAGCAGCAGGGCCCTTGGCGGTCGATCGCCCGCCGTCACGAGTCTCGGCGCACCGCGGGCTTTCGCGCCACGGCCCTCCCCGTGACAGAACAGCCCTTCGCGGATGGGCCCTTCGCCACTCCGGAGGGTCAGGAGGCCTGGCGCTCCGGCTCGTCGCTGATCTCGACCTCGACCGCGTCCCCGAAGGTCAGCCGGCAGGTGTCGGCGCGGTAGGTGGCCACCGAGACGGCCACCGTACGGCCCCCGGCGAGGTAACGCGTGGTGACGACGAGGACCGGCGCGCCGGGCAGCCGATCGAGCTCCTTCGCGTCGTCGGCGCGCGCTGAACCGAGTTCGACGGCCCTGTCCTGCCCCTCGACACCGAAGCGCTGCAATTCGCGGAGCACGCTCCGGGCGCGGGCGGGACCTGACGACGCGTCTATGGCCGACAGGTCGGGCACGGACGCGGCCGGCACGTACAGCAACTCGGCCGCCACGCACTGGCCGTGCGCCGAGCGGACGCGGCGGACGATGTGCACCTCTTCGTCGGCTCCAGTCTCCAGGACGCGCGCGACGGCCGCGGGCGGTACGGCGACGGCGCAGCCGAGCGGCTGCCAGGTGTCGTCGGACGTGTCAGGGCCGTTCGCATGCGTGGTCGAGACGTCGACGCCGAGACGGGGCGGCGCCACCGTCGTACCGACACCGCGCCTGCGCTGCAGTCTCCCCTCAAGCTCCAGCTGCTCCAGGGCCTGCCGGAGCGTGGCCCTGGCGACGCCGAAACGGGCCGCGAGGTCCCGCTCGTTCGGCAGGATCTCACCGACGTTGAACTCGGAGTCGAGGGCTTCACCGAGCACTGTCTTGAGGTGCCAGTACTTCGGCTCCGGAACTGTCTCCAGCTGCGTGGTCCCCACCCTGCGCCTCCGCGATCGCCGTGTCTCGCAGGATTCCATGGCTTATTTATTAAAGGTTCCTGCACTAAAGGACGATAGGCCGCCCAGGAGACTTGGTCAAGACCAATACCCGAAGAGTGGGAGCGTTCCCAAACCGTCCGCGCCGGGCCCCGCACCCCAGCCGATCCGGCTCCACCGAGCGGGCCCCGTCTTCCTCCCCGTACGTGGCAGGGAAAACCAAGGAAGACCGGGGCAGATGTCTCAGCTGTTGGACCAGTCGCGGACGGACAGGACGAGGCGGTAGCCATCCGGGTCCTCGATCGTGACGCCCCACCGGTTCCAGTAGGGGTTCGGGGATTCCACCCGCCTGCCTCCGCACTCTTCGAGGCGGCCCACGAGGGCGCCGGGGACCTCTTCCCCGAGGTAGACGACGAGCAGATCCTCCTCCGTGGGCCGGGGGTCGACCGGGGCGCCGGCCTCGTGCACGAGCTCCAGATGCCAGCCCGCGTCCGGCAGTCCGAGCATCAGCAGGGCGTGCTCACCCGGCGCCTGCCCGCCCTCGTCGCGGTAGACGACGGAGAGTCCGAGGCCGTCCTTCCAGAACCGCTCGGCAGCCGCGAGGTCGCGGGAGGGGCGGGCGATCCTGATGTGAGCCTGGCCGCTGATGGGCATGGTGGTCCTCTCGCGCCTGCGGGATCTCCGGTCTCGACGGCCCGCACCGGCGTGGCCCGAACCGACAGGGCCCGGACCGGCGGGGCCGCGGGCCGTGTTCACACGCTAGGCACCGGTGCGAGCCGCGTCGATCGTCCGTCGGTCCTCGGTCGAGCGACCGATTGCCGGCGGCTGCCGCCGGGTCGCGCGCCCCTGATGCGACCCGCCGTGCGCCGCGCGGGGCAGGGACTCGACCTCGGCACCGGGCAGACCCCACGCATGATCGTGCGACCCGATCACCTGGTAGACCCGCCGCGTACGAGGGGCCGACGTAGGGACATGCGGTCCGATCGCCTGGCCAACGCGCCGCATACGACCGCGTGCACCGGCGCGTACGCCACGGCGTGGTCAGTACCCACTCATGTGCTCCCGGCAATTCCCTCCGACATCTCGTCACTCCCGCGAACGGGAGAGATACTGTCCGTGGCCGTCGGCCGCGTCGAGCGGTGCGGCGCCACAGGCGAAGTGGCGGGTCCCGCAAAGGTGTGGGAGTGGAAGGAGGTCTCCCGGATGAAAAGGAGGTCTCCGGATGGAGCCGCGGGCGAACCGTCCCCCGGCCGCTTCGCGTCCTGAAGACTGATAGTCCAATGCCAGGAACGGCCAAAAATGACCCAAAGGCAATCAAAACCAGCCTTAACCTCTCAGACACGCTCTGTTCGTGATCACGAAACACCAACCGGTCAGAGTGGTTCCATGAGTGATCCGACTTCCGGCACGAGCGCGCGGGGCCCCCACCCATGGCCCCGTCGTATCACCGACTTCCTGCACCTCTCCCGAACGGCCGGCGCGTCCGACACCGACACGGCTGACGACACGTCACTGTGGCGCATGCGGACCACCGTCAAGGACCGGCCGGGCAGCCTCGCCACCCTGTGTGCCGTGCTCGCGAAGTGCCGGATCGACATCCTCACCCTGCACACGCACCCGCTCGCGTCCGGCACGGTCGACGAGTTCCTCCTGCGCGCACCCGCGTCGCTCCTCTCCGAAGACCTGCTCGCGGCCGTACGGCGCGGCGGCGGCACGGACGTGTGGGCCGAGCGTGCCGACGCACACGACCTGGTCGACGCGCCCGCGCGCGCCATCGCCCTTGCGACCTGCACCGCGCTCGACCCGGCCGAACTGCCGCTCGCGCTGCGGTCGCTGCTCGGACGGTGCTCGGTGCGCTCCGTTCCCGCGTACTCACCGACGGGCGTCCCGTCCGCCGAGACCGTACCGGCCGAAGGCACCCTGAACGGTACCTCGATGCGACTGCGCGACGGCACCGGAGGCACGGTGATCGTCGAGCGCCCGTCACTTCCGTTCACACCCAGCGAGTTCGCGAGGGCGCGTGCCCTGGTCGCGCTCGATGCGAGCCTCGGCCCGCGGCAGCCGTACGAAGGCGCCCCGGCCGCCTCGTCCGCCCCGGCCGCCTCGTCCAACGGCCAGGAAGTCACGATCCGCAGGGTCGGCACGGCGGCGCACGCCGCGGCGGCGGCGCTGCACGGCCGTTGCTCGGACCAGACACTGCGCATGCGCTACCACGGGCCCCTGGGTGACGTGGACAAGTACCTCGGCCATCTGCTCGACCCGCGCTTCGGGCGGACGCTCGGCGCCTATACGGCGTCCGGGCGGCTGGTGGGACTCGGCCACCTCCTGTGGGACGGTGACGAGGCCGAGGTCGCCCTGCTCGTAGAGGACGCGTGGCACCGGCGCGGCATCGGCACGGCGCTCCTCGGCCGGCTCGCGGTACTGGCCGTGCGCGAAGGATGCACGAACGTGTACGCGGTGACGCGACGCACCAACAAGGCCATGGTGGCCGCGATGCGGGGGCTCGGGCTGCCGCTCGACCACCAGGTCGAGGACGCGACCCTGGTGATCACGGCCACACTCGACCACGACGCGATCCACGCGCTGGCGCCGGACGGCGGCGCCGGTCTGTTCGAGGCGGGGGCGCCGGAGCACTGAGCGCCGGCGCCTCACCGGCGGGCACCATGGGGGTGCCGGGAATACGGGGGCCACGGAGAAAGAACGGGGCCACGGAGAAAGAGGGTGTGACGGACCGCCTCCTGTCGGAGAGGATGTCCGCATGTCAGACACAGCCGGCAGCGCGCTGCCCCGTCAGGTCGCCGACGCCTACGTCGACGCACTCATCCGACTCGACCCCATCACCGGCACCTTCCTCGGTGTGCGGGAGTGCAACGGGCGTCTTCCCGACTTCTCACCCGCCGGGTTCGCGGCGCAGGCCGATCTCGACCGCGCGACTCTCGCCAAGCTGGACGAGGCGGAGCAGCGGCCCGGTGCGGACAGGGCCCCGGAGCGGCTGTGCGGACGGCTGCTGCGCGAGCGGTTGACGGCGGGACTCGCGGTGTACGAGGCGGACGAGCACCTGTGCACGGTGAGCAACCTGCACTCTCCCGTGCACAGCGTCCGCGAGGTCTTCACGCTGATGCCGACCGAGTCCGGCGAGGACTGGGCCGCGGTGCTCGACCGGCTGGGCGCCGTGCCCGCCGCGTTCGAGGGGTACCGTGCCTCGCTCGGTCTTGGCCTGGAGCGCGGCCTCAAGGCCGGTCCGCGCCCCACGGCCACCTTCGTGGAGCAGCTCACCGAATGGGCGGGCGGGGAGCGCGGCTGGTTCGAGGAGTTCGTCGCGGACGCGCCCGAGCCGCTCCACAAGGAGCTGGCGACCGCCGCCCAGACGGCGACGGCCGCCGTGCGCACTCTGCGGGACTGGATGCGGGACGTGTACGCGCCGGCCGTCGCGGGCGCGCCCGACACCGTGGGCGCCGAGCGGTACGCGCGCTGGTCGCGCTATTTCAACGGCACGGATCTGGACCTCGACGAGGCGTACGCGTACGGCTGGTCGGAGTACCACCGGCTGCTCGCTGAGATGAGGACCGAGGCCGAGAAGATCCTGCCGGGGGCGACGCCCTGGGAGGCGCTCGCCCACCTCGACGAGCACGGCAAGCACATCGAGGGCGTGGCCGAGGTCAGGGAGTGGCTCCAGGGCCTGATGGACGAGGCCATCGATGCCCTCGACGGCACCCACTTCGAACTCGCCCCGCGGGTACGGAAGGTGGAGGCCATGATCGCGCCGGCCGGCGGGGCCGCCGCTCCCTACTACACGCAGCCCTCGGAGGACTTCTCCCGCCCCGGCCGCACCTGGCTGCCCACGATGGGCGAGACCCGCTTCCCGGTGTACGACCTGGTGTCGACCTGGTACCACGAGGGCGTGCCCGGCCACCATCTCCAGCTGGCGCAGTGGACGCACGTCTCGGACCGGCTCTCCCGCTACCAGGCGACCGTCGGCATGGTCAGCGCCAATGCCGAGGGCTGGGCCCTGTACGCGGAGCGGCTGATGGACGAGCTGGGCTTCCTGCCCGACGCGGAGCGCAGGCTCGGCTACCTGGACGCGCAGATGATGCGCGCGTGCCGGGTCATCGTCGACATCGGCATGCACCTGGAGCTGGAGATCCCCGCCGAGTCGCCGTTCCACCCGGGCGAGCGCTGGACGCCCGCGCTCGCGCAGGAGTTCTTCGGCATGCACAGCGGCCGGCCCGCGGACTTCGTGGAGAGCGAACTGATCCGCTACCTGTCGATGCCGGGCCAGGCCATCGGCTACAAGCTGGGCGAGCGCGCCTGGCTGCTGGGCCGTGAGAAGGCCCGTGAGCGGCACGGCGAGTCCTTCGACCTCAAGGCCTGGCACATGGCCGCCCTGTCACAGGGGTCCCTGGGCCTTGACGACCTGGTCGAAGTGCTGTCTGAGCTCTGACGCCGGAGCGGAGCCGACGCCGACGCCGGCCCCCACCCCGGTGGGACGGCAACGGGGCGCCAGGCCGCGGGGCGCCGGGGCCCCAGAGGCGCCGAGCGCCTGGCTGCCGGCTGCTGGGATGCCAGGCGCCCCGTCGTCGCGGACGGCGGGCGGCAGGCTCATGCGCCAGGCCGCAGAGGGCCCGCGCCGTCGACTCGGTGCGGCGGGGTGCGCCCGGCCGGGGCGGAGCGGGTGCCTCAGTCGAGGGGGGCGGTGCGCAGCCGTACGGTCGAGCCGTGCCGTCCCTTCATCACCTCCAGCTGAACGGGGATGCGGCGGCGCAGATCCGCGACATGGCTGACGATGCCGACGCTGCGGTCGCGCTCGCGCAGGCCGTCCAGCACGTCCAGGACCTCGTCGAGCGTCTGGTCGTCCAGCGTCCCGAAGCCCTCGTCGATGAACAGGGTGTCGAGGCGGACGCCACCGGCCTCGTCGCTGACGACGTCGGCGAGGCCAAGCGCGAGGGCCAGGGACACGAAGAACGTCTCGCCGCCGGACAGCGTCGCCGTGTCTCGCGCGCTGCCCGTCCACGCGTCCACGACGTGCAGGCCGAGGCCGGAGCGGCGCTGGCCGACCCGGGCGTCGGTGTGCACCAGCGCGTACCGCCCCGCCGACATGTGCTGAAGGCGTACGGTCGCGGCCTGCGCGACCTGTTCGAGCCGGGCCGCCAGGACGTACGACTCCAGGCGCATGCGGCGCTCGTTGTCGGCGGAGGTGCCCGCCGTCAGGGTGGCGAGCCCGGCCACCCGGTCGTACGCGGTGCGCAGCGGTCCGAGGGCGCGCGCCTCCGTGTCGGCGCGGGCCGACAGGCCGCCCAGTTCGGTGCGGCGCTCCTGCGCCGCCGCGAGGGCGGTGGATGCCTCGCGCAGGGCGCGCTCCGCCGCGTCGTGGGCCGCGCGGGCCGCCTCGGGCGCGGCGTGCGGGCGGGCCCCGGCGTCGCTTGCGTCCTGCTCAAGGAGGCGCTCGGCGACGATCGCGGCCTCGCGCTGCCAGGCGTCGACGCGGTGTTGGAGTTCGCGCCGCGCCGCGCCGTCGAGGAGCGCGGCGCCCGCGGCCTCCGGCGTGTCGAAGCCGGCGCGGTACGCGGCGTCCGCGAGGCGCGCGTCGGCGTCCTTGAGCTGCCCTGCCGTGGACTCCACGGCGCGCACCGCGTCGGCGGCCGCGGCGAGGAGGCCGGCGCGCCGCTCCAGTTCGGCCGCGCGCTCGGCGATGCCCGCCGCGGCGCCCGTGGCCCGGGCCAACTCCTCGGACAGGGCGGCCCGTTCCCCCTCCAGAGCCTCGCGCTGGGAGGTGCGCGCGGCCACGGCGAGCTCGGCGTGCTGCTGCGCCGCTTGTCGGTCGCGGTGTTCGCGCTCCGCCGCGGCGAGCGCCTCGCGCGCGGAATGCGCGCGGGCCGCCACGGTCCGTGCCGCCTCGTGCTCACGGCTCAACCGATCAGCTTCTTCGGCCAGTTCGGAAACGGGGGCGTCGCCCGCCTCGGCGTGCGCCGCCGCGTACGCCTCCCGTACGCGCGCGTGCGCGGCGTCGGCGGCGGCCCGCGCTTCCTCCGCGCGGCGGTGCCCTGCCTGTGCCGCGTCCTCGGCGGCCGCGTCGACCTGGCCTGCGGCGGGGCGCGCGGGGGCGGGGTGCTGGGTGGAGCCGCAGACCGAGCAGGGTTCGCCGGCCGCGAGGCCCGCCGCGAGTTCGGCCGCCATGCCGTCGAGCCTGCGCTCGCGAAGATCGAGCCAGGTCTCGTGGGCCGCGACAGCGGCGGCGCCTGCCCGCGCCGCGCGGGTCGCCGCCTCGCGCTCGGTCCGCTCCGCGTCGTCCCGGTCGCGGGCCGCTTCGAGTCGCCGCAGGGCCGGGTCGAGCAGGGCGCCGAAGCGCTCCGCCCGGGTGGCCGCCTGCTGGGTCGCCTCGATCTCCTCACGGAGCCGCGCGCGCAGGCCGTCCCAGCCGGCGAGCCACGCGGCGGCCTCCCGTGCCGTCTCGTCGTCGGCCCGCAACTGCCGCTCCAGCTCTGCGCGTTCACGTCCGATCTCAGCGACCCGCGCCTCGGCCGCACGCGCCGACGCGAGAGCGCCCAGTTCCTCCCGTACGCTCCGCTCCGCCGAGGTGAGCTGTTCGGCGCCCGCGTCCGCGAGGTCGGCGGGCAGGGGAAGGCGCGCCGCGCCGCACGCGGCGAGGGCGGCCGTATGGTCCCGCCCGGCGGCCTCGCGCAGCGTGAGTGCCTCCTGTACGCGCTCGGCCCTGCGGTCCGCGTCCAGCCTGGCCTGTGCCTCGTCGCGGCTGGAGCGGGACTCCTCGACCGACTCGGCGCGCTCGCGTGTCTCGGCGAACCGCCGCTGGAGCCGGGCGAGTTCGCTCTGGGCGTCCAGCTCGGCGCGGGCCTCGGCCTCCAGGGCCCCTCTCTGGGCGAGCGCGCGCGCCGCGATGTCGCACCGCTCCACCGCGACCGAGCGGGCTGCGGCCGCCCAGGCGAGGATGTCCTGCGCGAGGCCGGGATCGCCGGGCGCACGCTCGGGCGGCGGAGGCGCGCCACCGGGGCCGGCCGCCTGCGCGATGCGCTGCGCCAGCGCGTACAGCCTCTCGTCGCCTGCGCGCACCCGCGTTTCCGCGCCGCGCCGGAGCTCGGCGAGCCGGTCCTCGACGGCGGCGAACCTGTGCGTGTCGAAGAGCCTGCCGAGCAGCTTCGCGCGCTGTTCGGCGTCGGCCTGGAGGAACTGCGCGAAGTCGCCCTGCGGGAGGAGGACGACCTGGCAGAACTGCTCACGGCTCATGCCGAGCAGCTCGGTGACCTCCTTTCCGATCTCCTGGTGTGTACGGCTCAGGGCCCGCCAGGCGCCGGCCGCCGCGTCGTACTCGCGCAGCGCGCTCGCCGCCTTGACCGTGGTGAACCCGGCCCGGCCCTTCTTCGGACGCTGCTGGGCCGGGCTCCGGGTGACCTCGATGCGGCGGCCCGCCACGGTGAGGTCGAGCGTGACCTGCGTGAGCGTCCCGGGGGCCGCGTGGTCGCTGCGCAGGACGATGCCCGGTTTCTGGCGGGCGCCAGGCACGCCGCCGTACAGGGCGAAGCAGACCGCGTCGAGCACCGACGTCTTGCCCGCTCCCGTCTGACCGCGCAGCAGGAAGACGCCCGCGCCGGCGAGCGCGTCGAAGTCGATCTCCTGCGTGCCCGCGAAGGGCCCGAAGGCGGTGACCGTCATCCGGTGCAGTCTCATGAGGCCACCTCGCGCACCGCGTCGTCCACCCGCACGTCCTCGATGGCGTCGCGCAGTACGGCGCGCTCGCCCGCATCGGGGCCCGCGCCGCCGCGCACGTGCGCGACGAAGTCCTCGGCGATCTGCTGGTCGCTGCGGCCCTGGAGGCGCCTGGCATAGGACGCGGACGGGTCCTCGTCGCTCCGCTCCGGCTCGAACAGCAGGCTGAGCGTGTGCGGGAAGCGCGCCGCCAGCCGGGCCATGGGGTCCTTCGGGCGGACCGCGTCCGTGAGCGTCGCCTCCACCCACGCCTCCTCGTGCCGGGTGAGCGCGGGGTCGTCGAGGAGCTCTTGAAGGGGGCCCCTGATCCGTGCGAGCGGCCTCGGTACCGGGCAGTCGACCCGTTCGGCCCCGACCTCCCCATCCGGTCCGAGGTCGACCAGCCACATCGACTTGCGGTGCGGGGCCTCGGAGAAGGAGTAGGCGAGGGGCGAACCCGAGTAGCGCACGCGGTCGGTGAGGCGCTGCGCGCCGTGGAGATGCCCGAGTGCCACGTAGTCGACCCCGTCGAAGACTCCGGCCGGGACGGACGCCACCCCGCCCACGGTGATGTCCCGCTCGCTGGCGCTGGGCGCGCCGCCCGTGACGAAGGCGTGGGCCAGCACGATGGACCTGGTGCCTTCGGGGCGGCAGGCGAGATCCGCGCGCACGCGGTCCATGGCGGCGCCGAGCACGCTCTCGTGATCCGCGCGCTCCACCCGGAAGTCATCGCGCACCAGGGACGGTTCGAGATACGGCAGTCCGTAGCACGCGACCTCGCCGTGCGCGTCGCTCAGCAGCACCGGCGTACCGCAGCCCGCCGGGTCGGTCCGCAGGTGAATCCCCGCGCGCTCGATGAGCCCGGCGCCGACGCCGAGCCTGCGGGCCGAGTCGTGGTTCCCGGAGATCATCACCGTGGGCACCCCGGCCCCGGCGAGCCGGTGCAGCGCGCGGTCGAACAGCTCGACCGCGGCGAGCGGCGGCACCGCGCGGTCGTACACGTCGCCGGCGACCAGGACCGCGTCCACGTCGCGCTCGCGCACCGTCGCCACCAGGTGGTCGAGGAACGCGGCCTGTGCGTCGAGCAGGCTCACCCGGTGGAACGAGCGCCCCAGGTGCCAGTCCGACGTGTGCAGGAATCTCATGATCCCCGAGCGTATCGGTGGGGTACGACAGCCCGTGGAGCAACGGGCGTACCGGGCGGGCCCGCCCGCCGCACGCCACTCCGCCGCACGCCCGCTTGTCGCTGGTCGCCGACCGCCGGGGTCCGGCTCCACCGTGCCGGGCCGCTCGGCCGCCGTGTCCGTTCCCGTGGCCTCACGCGTCCCCGTACGCCTCGTCGCCGAGTTCGAGCACCGCCGTGCCCGCGGTGGCGTCGGCGAGCCAGCCGCGGAACGTCTCCACGTCGGCGTCCGGCAGGGCGATGTCGAGTGCCACCGCCTCCGCGTACCGGACGCCGCGCACGGTGCGTCCGGTGGCGCGCAGGTCGTTCTCCAGCTTCCCCGCGCGCTGGTGGCCGACGGTCACGGTGGCGAGCCGGAACCGCCTCCTGGCACGGGTGCCCACGGCGTCCAGGGCCTCGCCGACGACGCCCCCGTACGCCCTGATCAGCCCGCCCGCGCCGAGTTTCACGCCGCCGTAGTAGCGGGTGACGACAGCGGCCACGTAGCGCACCTCCCTGCGCAGCAGCATCTGGAGCATCGGGGTGCCCGCCGTGCCGCCGGGCTCCCCGTCGTCGCTCGCCTTCTGTACAGAGGCGTCGGCTCCGATGACGTACGCGAAGCAGTTGTGGCTCGCCGAGGGGTGTTCCGCGCGCACACGTGCGACGAATTCCCGCGCTTCCTCTTCGGTGGCGCAGGGCGCGAGCGCGCAGAGGAAGCGCGACCGGTTGATCTCGGTCTCGTGCGCGCCCGCACGGGCGACGGTCAGGTACTGCTCGGGCATCGCCCCACCCTATGCGGGCGGGAGCCATCCGGTGCGGGCGGGAATGCCGGACCGCGTCGGGCCTGTTTCCCGGGTATGTACGCGGATGACGAGACGATTCGTACGATCCTCACCGAGACGGGCGACACGTGGGCGGTGGTGGGACTGTCCAACAACAGGGCGCGCGCGGCGTACGGCGTGGCGGGCGTGCTCCAGCGCTTCGGCAAGCGGGTGGTGCCGGTGCATCCCAAGGCGGAGACGGTCCTCGGCGAGCGGGGGTACGCCTCGCTGGACGCGATCCCCTTCGACGTGGATGTGGTGGACGTCTTCGTCAACAGCGACCTGGCGGGAGCGGTCGCGGACGAGGCGGTGGCGAAGGGGGCGAAGGCGGTCTGGTTCCAGCTGGGTGTGGTGGACGAGCAGGCGTACGCGCGCACGCGGGAGGCCGGCCTCGCCATGGTGATGGACCGGTGCCCGGCCATCGAGATCCCTTCCCTGGGATGAGCGTGGCCGCGCGCCGGCCCGCGCGTGCCCCGCGCTGACCGCCGGTCAGATCGCGCATCGGGGGCAGGGTGCCTCATCGCGGCCGACGCGGCCGTTGAGCTCGCGGAAATCAGCGGGCGCGCACCGATGAGTACCGCCGTGATCACCGGTCATAGGTCGTGGTTGGTGCGCCGCGGTCGAAGGAGGGCTGAAGCGTCCGCCGGTCCCACCCGCCGAAAACCGGACACGACACACCGAGGAACCACCCATGCGTACCCTGATCAGCACGGCCTTCATCTCGCTCGACGGCGTCGTGGAGGCCCCGGGCGGCGAGCCCGGCTACCGGAACTCCGGCTGGACCTTCAAGGACATCGAGTTCCTCCCCGAGGCGTTCGACATAAAGGGTCGCGAGCAGCGGGAGGCCGCGGCGATGCTGATGGGCCGCACCAGCTACGAGGCGTTCAGCCCGGTGTGGCCGGACATGGCGGACTTCGCCGACTACAAGGTGATCCCGAAGTATGTCGTCTCCACCACCCTCACCGAGGACGACCTGGTGACCGACTGGGGCGAGACGACGATCCTGCGCTCACTCGACGAGGTCGCGGCTCTGAAGGAGACCGACGGCGGCCCGATCATCGTCCACGGCAGCGCCGCCCTGAACCGGAGCCTCTCGGACGCCGGCCTGATCGACCGCTACCACCTGCTCGTCTTCCCGCTCCTGCTCGGCGCCGGCAAGCGCCTGTTCAGCGCCACGGACAAGGACACGCAGAAGTTGAAGCTGGTCGAGCACGCGGCATACGCCAACGGCGTGCAGAAGAACGTGTTCGACGTCGTCCGCTGACACGGCTCCCGCGCCCGCGCGCAGTCGTGAGTGCCTCCGCGCAGGCGTGAGCACGCCCGCGCACCGGCCCACGCGTGCCCCGCGCCGCCGGGTGGGCCGGGACGCGAGCCCGGCCGGGGCGCGGGGCCGGGCCGGTCAGCGGCGCGGGAGCAGGCCGCGCAGGACCTTGCCCTCCGTCGACAGGGCGTAGTCATGGCGGTCGAAGCGCGGTGTGTCCTCGAAGATGAGGTAGAGGTACTTGAAGTTCTCGGCGAAGCCGTACGCGGGGAACAGGTCGCCCTGGGCCATCGGGGACACGGTCACGTCGTCCAGGATCGTGTAGCCGTTCGCGGTGCGGGCGTTGGTCTTCATGCCCTGGAAGTAGCGGTAGGCGGTGTCTGCGTAGGTGCGCTGTCCGGTGCGCAGGGAGAGGTCGAAGGAGGCGTTGACGTACTCGGGGCGGAACTGGTTGCCCTTGGTGGTCGCCGCCAGTGTCGTGTAGTCGATGGACTCGGGCAGGACGGCGTACCGGTCCAGCACGTCCGTCCAGGAGCGGTAGTAGGCCGCGCCGAGCGCGTCGTCGCCGCTCGCGGCCAGCACCTCGGCGTAGAAGGAGCCCAGTTCGGACTGGCCCCGCCCGAGCAGCGCGCCGGTGGAGAAGTCGATCTGCTTGAACCAGACGCGGCCGTCGTAGGTCTCCACCGCGTTCTTGACGAGGGCCTTGTTCAGCAGCCGGAACCAGTCGCGGCAGTCGGTGTCGCCCAGCAGCGTCCACCCGCCCCACAGGTATTCGTAGAAGGAGTCCGTGGGCGGGTTCGGGCCGTTGTCGGTGGCGTCGGTCCAGCGGCCCGTCTCGACGTTCAGGCTGGTCCCGAGCAGATCGAGCGAGGAGCGCGCGCCGACGGCGGCGCGCAGGGCGCGCTTGGCCGCGTCGTAGTACTTGCTGTCGCCCGTGAGTTTGGACAGCAGTCCGAACTCCATGATGTTCGTGCCGATCTCCGCGAGCGGCGGCGTCGCCCCCGACACCGCCCCTGTACGGAAGTTGACGTACTGGTAGGGCATACCGGTGGGCGACTTGGTGAAGGCGGGCAGCAGCCGGTCGGCGACGTCGGCGGTCAGTGCGAGCAACCGCTTGTCGCCCGTGGCGAGATGGCCCGCGAGCAGGCCGCCCACCACCCGGATGATGGCCTCGAAGACGTGGAAGTCGCCGTCGATGTCGAGCGACAGGTCGCTCTTGATCCAGCGGACGGAGTCGGCGAGCTCGTCGTCGAGCCCCATCACGTACAGCGTGTCCAGCGCCTCGATGATCGACAGGCCGACCGGGCTCCCGGGGACGAAGAACTCGCTCGACCCGCCGGAGAGCGGGTGGACCTCGTCGTGCCCCCAGGCGAACCGCTTGTAGCCGTCCCACGCGTGCAGGAACTCCTCCCGCACCTCGCGGGCCGCCTGCGCCGCGGGAGGCGTGTGAGACGTCCCCTGCGCGGCCTTTCCCGCGGAATCCGCTGATCCCTTGCCGGGCCCGGCCGCGAAGGCCGCTCCCCCGGTGCCGCCGACGAGTGCGGCCGAGCCCGCGGCGCCGAGCGCCGCCAATACCCCACGGCGCCCTGGCCCACGCCTCGCGGTCTGGTCCATCGTCATGCCACCACTCCCACACTCCTGGACGACACATTCGGTACGGCAGGCAGGCGGCAGGCGGGCCCCTGCCGCGCATGCTGTACGGCACTGGAGCGACAACGCGCCGACAACGTTGTCGGTCATCGTGCCGGGTGAACTGTGCCGCGTGGCGGCGGGGAGCGTCAACGATGTCGCCGTCATCCACAGGTTCGCGCCCGGGAGTTGTCCCGGCCGTGTATCAGCCGGTCGCCGCCGCCCCGGACATCCGGGCGGCCTGCCGAAGCGCCTCGATCATGCTGCGCGGGTCCGCCGTTCCCGTACCCGCGATGTCGAAGGCGGTGCCGTGGTCGACGGAGGTGCGGATCACCGGCAGCCCGACGGTCAGGTTGACGCCCGTCTCGATGCCGAGCACCTTCACCGGACCGTGCCCCTGGTCGTGGTACATGGCCACCACCAGGTCCAGGTCTCCGCGCGAGGCGAGGTAGAAGGCGGCGTCCGCCGGGAGCGGCCCGCGCGCGTCGATGCCGTCCGCGCGCACCGCGTCGAGCGCGGGCCGGATCTTCTCGTCCTCCTCGCCGTTCCCGAACAGGCCGTTCTCGCCCGCGTGCGGATTGATCCCGCAGACCCCCAGCACGGGGTGCGCCGTCCCGGCCCGCACCATCGCCTCGTGGCCTCTGCGGACCGTCCGCTCCACCAGGCCGGGTTCGATCCGGCGCACGGCGTCCAGCAGTCCGACGTGGGCGGTGACGTGGATGACCTTCACCTTCGGTGTGGACAGCATCAGCGACACCTCGTCCACGCCCGCGAGTTCGGCGAGCAATTCGGTGTGCCCCGGATAGGGGTGGCCGCCCGCGTGCAGCGCCGCCTTGTTGAGCGGGGCGGTGCACAGGGCGTCGGGCGCCCCCCGGGGGGGGGGGGCCCCCCCCCCCCCGACCTAGTGGGTAGCCGCGGGGCCCCCCCCCCGGGGCCCCACCCCCCCCCCCCCGCCCGGCCGGGGCCCCCCCCGCTCCGTGGCGGCGGGT
>NZ_JAIUKE010000003.1:0-16605 GCF_020176795.1 Streptomyces sp. 8L | reverse complement strand
GGGGTGGGGGGGCCCCGGGGGGGGGGGGGCCCCCCGGGGCCCGCCCCGGGGGGGGGGGGGGGGGGGGCCCCGGGGGGGGGGCGGGGGGGGGGGGGGCGCGCCCCGCCGCGACCCGTACGTAGTGGTACGCGGCGTCGCCCGCGACCGGGGACACCTCGCCCCACGGCAGGCCGGCCGGGAGCAGACCGAGATCGATGACGTCGATGACGTCGATCCCGGCGGGCTCGTGGCCCGCCCCGCGTACGCCGTCGACGGTACGGATCACGCAGTCCGCGCCGAGGATGCGCGCGGCCTCGCGCAGCCGGCCCGCGTCCCCCACGACGACGGGGCGGCAGCGGGCGCGGGTCCCCGGGTCGAGCAGCGCGGCCACGGTCACCTCGGGTCCGACGCCCGCGCCGTCCCCCATGGTCACGGCGACGACGGGCAGGGAGGCGGTCATACGGCTTCTCCACTGGGTACTGGGCGCAGCGCGCGGGCGATGGTGAGCAGGGAGTCGGGGCCGCCGTAGCTGCCGGGGCGGGTGACGACGGACCGGCCGTCGGGCGCGGTGGCGTGGACGGCGCCGTGGTGGATCTGGCCGTGCGGGGCGAGTTCTGCGACGCCGAGTGCGTCGAGCACGCGGCGCGCGGTCTCACCGCCGGTCAGCACCAGGTCGGCGGGTACGGGGACGGCGGCGACGGCCCGGGCGAGCCCGGTGACGAGCGCGCGGGCGGCGCCCGGCACGATGCCCGCGGGGGCGTCGATGCTGAGCACGGTGATCCCGCCGGGGGCGAGCGCGGGGACGAGCGCCGTGCCCGAGGCGAGCGCGTCCGCGGACAGGGCGACATGGCGTGCGCCGAGGGCGGCCAGGGCCGCGATCTGGGCGCCCGCCGCGGGTTCTGCCGTGCCGACCACCATGAGCAGCGGCCTGCCGCCGGGTGCCGGACACACCGCGGGTACGGGGGCGGGGTTCGGGGGTGCGAGCATCCGGCAGACGGCCGCGCCGAGCCCCGCCGTGCCGAGGAGCCGCATGCCGGGGCCGCACGCGCATGCCGCGGCCGCCACCGCGTCGAGGTCGGCCGCCGTCTCCGCGTCGCACAGCGGTACGGCGCCGCCGTCGGTCAACTCGGCGAGCAGCGCCGCGAGTCCAGGCCCGCGTACGGCATCGAGGGGGACGACGCGCGTCGGCAGATCCCCGAGCGCCTCGGCGACGGAGCGGGGCGGATCGGCCCTCTCCGCCCGCCATCCGTCGGTCTCGTGCAGCGGTACGCCGTCCAGGTGGACGACCCCGCCGCGTACGGTGCGGCCGAGCGGCGGGAGCGCGGTGGCGACGACCGGCCCGGGCGCTCCCTCCGCGAACGCCGCCGCTTCCGCGGCGAAGTTGCCGCGCAGCTGGGAGTCCACCTTCTTGAAGACGAGGGCGTCGGGGCCGGTGTCCTTCAGTACGGCCCGTACGGCGTCGGCGGCCGCGGCGCCGGGGAGGCGGCGGGTGTCGAGGTCGTGCACGACCGCCTCGCCGGGTCCGGGCGGCGGCCCGCCCGGGGCCGGTCCGAGTACGATCCGGCCGGGCAGCCCGAGGGCGACGGCGACCTCCCCCGCGCCCGAGAGGTCGTCGGCGATCGCGAGCACGGGGCGCGGGCGCGGTATGCCGGCGGGGCCCCCCCCCCCCCCCCCCCCCCCCCCCCGCCGCGGCCCTCGACGACCACCGCGCCGGGGAGGCCCGCGAACACGGCGCCGGGCGCGATGAGTTTGCCGCGGCGGCTGCCGCTGCCGACGAGCACCCAGGCGGCATCGGCGACGGCGGCGTCCACCAGCAGCGGCCATCCGGCCGGGAGACCGATCGGTGTGATGCCGCCGTACTCCATGCCTGTCTCCGCCACGGCGGTGTCCATCGGTGCGAACGACGCCTTTCGCGCGCCGAGTTGCCTGCGTACGACACCGTTGACGTCGACGCGCGTACGGGAGAGGACGAGGCAGGCCGCGAGTGTCGTCTCCCCGGCCCGCTTCCCGGCCACGACGACGCAGTTGGCGGACGCGTCCGCGAGGTCGTCGCCGTAGTGGGCCACGAAGTTCGCGGTGTCGGCGAGCTCGGGGTCGCTGTCCACGAAGAGGACGCGGTCGGCCGGCACCGGCCCCTGCCAGGCGCGGACGGCGGCGGCGACCGGCGGGGTCAGCAGGTGGAGGCACTCGGCCGCCGGTGCGGCCTGGTCGAACTGTCCGATGGGTGCGCGCATACGGTCACGCTAACAGCCTGCGCGAAGCCGCTGCGCCGCCTGTGGACAAGGCTTCAGCGCATCGCGGGGACGGACACGGACATCACCATCTCCACCGGTTCGCCGCCGTCGTTGCGGTAGCCGTGCGGCGCGTTCGCCTCGAAGGCGGCGGAGCTCCCCGCGGGCACGGTGTGCGCGGTCCCGCCCACGAGCAGGGTGAGTGTGCCCGCCGAGACGTGCAACAGCTCGCTGGTGCCCGGCGGGTGCGCGTCGGAGCGGCTCTCGTCACCCGGCAGCAGCGTCCACGCCCACAGCTCGCGCGGCCCGTCCCCGTCGCTGCCGACGAGCAGGCTGGCCTGGCTGCCTGCGGGCGTGGACCACATCCGTACCGCCTGGTCCCCGGGGACGATCCGGACCTGCGGACCGTTTTCGAAGTCGAGCAGGGTGGCGATGCTGACACCCAGCGCGTCGGCGAGCTTGACGGTGGTGCCGACGCTCGGGTTGGTGCGGGCCTGTTCGATCTGGATGATCATGCCGCGGCTCACGGCGGACCGCTCCGCGAGGGCGTCGAGGGTCAGTCCCCGTTCGGCGCGCCAGTGTTTGAGGTTGCGGGCGAGCGCCTGGGTGAGCTGATCGAGATCCATGACACGCCAGTCCCCTACGTTCGATGTCGTCGGCCATGCGAGTGCACCGTCACGTACCGCGCCCTGCTGCATCAGACTGCACCGGAATGTTCATCACACTGTACTGCTCTCCCTGGTCACCGCTCCGCAGGAGGGAGCGCGGACTCAGCCGTCCCGCGCGGGCCGCTGCCCGCCGCCCCCGAAGGCCCGGTGGCCGGAGCCGGGAGCACCGGCGGCGCGGGAACCACCGGCGGCGGCGTCCGCAGCGGCGGCTGCCAGCCCTCCGCCTCGTCGTAGCGGCGTACGATCCGGGCCGGCGCGCCGGCCACCACGGCGTGGTCGGGCACGTCGCCCCGTACGACCGAGCCCGCCGCGACCACCACGTTCCGGCCGAGCACGGCGCCGGGCAGGATCACCGCCCCCGTTCCGAGCCAGCACCCGGCGCCGATGACGACGGGGGCGATCCGCGGCCACTGCTTGCCGACGGGAGTGTGCGGATCGTCGTAACTGTGGTTGGTGGTCGTGATGTAGACATAGGGGCCGCAGTACGTGTCCGGCCCGATGGTCACCGTCGTGTCGGCGATGACGTGGCTGCCGCGGCCCAGCACCACGCCGTCGCCGATGGTGACGTAGGGCTCGGGCCCGAGGTCGAGCCCCGGCACCAGGCCCGCCGTCAGTGTGACCTGCTCCCCCACCACGCAGTAGTCGCCGAGTTCGATCCACGGCTCGCCGAAGACCGTCCCCTGCGGGAACGCGAGGCGGGTGCCCTCGCCGATCCGCCGGAACCGCAGCCTGCCCGGATGCGCGGCCGTCACCGCGCCGGCGCCCTGGACCCATCGCCAGCCCAGGTGGACCGCCCGGGTCGCGGCGCGGCGGCCCGCGGCGGCCAGCGTCGCGTACACGTTTTCGCTTTTCCGCACAGGCACACGGTATCTGCACGGACACACGACAGAGGAGCGGCCGAGGACGGCCGACACGGCCGCGCCCCACCGAAACCTGCGAACCGGGAACGGGGAACCGCGACCCGGGAACCGTGATCCGCGAACGCATCACCACACGAACCGATGAACGGCACACCTTTTCCCTGGCTACCACGGAACGCGGGCCGCGTGCGGGAGTTTTCCGGCGAAATCCCCCCGACGTGTGGCCTGCCCGTCTTCCGTGCGTACAGGACCGATCACGCGTGGTTGCATGACGGCCCTGTCCGGAGCGCACCCCAACCCCGAGGGATCGCGGAATGTCAGTGCCTGTCGTCCCAAGACCGCGCCGTCAGCGTCCGGCGCGGCCCTCGCTCGCCCCGCCGGCCCTGCTCGTGACGGCCGGCGCCGGTGCGGGCGCGGCCTGTGCCACCGCCCCCGACCAGGCCCGCGGCTGGGTGGCGTGGACGGCGGTCGTCGGCTGGCTGCTGCTGGCCGTCCTCTGCGTGGGCGCGGGCATCCTGCTGCGCCGCGCCCGGCTCGGCATGCGCGACGCGGGCACCGAGGCCGCGGCGGTCCACGCTCGGCTCGCCAAGGCGGACGCCGACGTGGCCCACTTCGTGCACGTGGCCCTGCCCGCGGTGGCGGAGAAGGCCAGGGACGGCGCGTCTCCCGACGAGGCGCGGGCCGTCGTCCGGCCCCCCGACGACGAGCGGCTGCGCGAGGTGCTGGACCTGTTCGCCACGGAACTCGCCGGCAGTGAGCGCCGCGCGGCGACGGCGGGCGCCGAGCGTGACGCGCTGGCACGGCGGGCGCGGGAGGCCGCGGAGGGCCTCGACACCCTGCTCGACACCACTCTGCCGCCCGCCATCGCCCGTCTGCGCAAGGGGAGTTCGGCGGGCACCGTACTCAACGACGTTGAACGGCCCGACGACCCCACGCTGGCCTCCCTGATGGAGTGGATCATCAAAGAGGTCGCCATCGGCGAACGGCGCGCGCTCGTCGCGCAGAAGGCCGGCACCAAGGCGCTCAGCCAGGTGCAGGCGAAGGCCGTCACGATCCTCGCCGACCTGCGCGACATGGAGGACCGTTACGGCGAGGAGGCGTTCGGCGACCTGCTCCAGCTCGACCACAACGCCTCGCAGCTCGGTCTCCTCACGGACCGGCTCGCGATCCTCCTGGGGGGTCGCGGCAGCCGCATCTGGAACAAGCCGATCGTGATGGAGAGCATCCTGCGCGGCGCGGCAGGCCGGATCGCGGCGTACCGCAGGGTCCGGCTGAACTGTTCGAGCGGCGCGGCGATCGTCGGGTTCGCCGCCGAGGGCGTCATCCATCTGCTCGCCGAACTCATGGACAACGCGGCGAACTTCTCGCCGCCCATCGACGAAGTGCATGTCTACGTCGAGGAGCGGACCGCGGGCATCGTGGTGACGGTGGAGGACAGCGGCCTCAAGATGGCCCCGCAGGTCATGCGGTTGGCGGAGAAAGCCGTCTCGGGCCGCCACAACGACCTCTCGAAGCTCCACAGCACCCGGCTCGGGCTCGCCGTGGTCGGCAGGCTGGCCGAGCGGTACCGCATCAGTGTCAACTACCGGCCGTCGTCGCGCGGCGGCACCGGCGTCGTCGTGCTCATCCCGCCGCAGCTGATCGCACAGCCGCAGACCGACGACAGGGCCGGGGCAAGGCTTCCGGCGCGCCACCCGGCCCCCGAGGGGGTGCCGGCTCCCGCGACCCCGCGCGCCCCCGTTCCCGCGCCGTCCGCGCCGTCGACGCCGCTCGGATCGGGCTCACCCTCGGCGAGCGGCGGCTCGCCCCCGTACACCGGAGGCCCTCGGGTCGCCACCACGGGCGGGCTCCCGGTCAGGCCGCCGGGCCGCACCATGGCCGCCGCCGACCGGGACCGCGTCCAGGACGTGCCGCCGCCGCGCGCGAGCGGGCCCAGCCGGAACGTCGGTGAGCAGTTCGGCGCCTTCCACCGGTCCCGGCAGCCGCGGCAGGAACCTTCCGACACCTCTGAGGAATCGTGAGACCACGCATGCAGACCACAGACAGCAGCCTGACCTGGCTCCTGGAGAACCTGCTGGACCGCACCCCGGGCACCCGGCACGCGCTGGTGCTCTCCCGCGACGGGCTCAAACTCTGCTGGAGCCGCTACCTGACCATCGACCAGGCGGATCAGCTGGCGGCCATCTGCTCCGGCATCCAGGCGCTGGCGCAGGGCGCGTCCGTCGAGTTCGGCAGCGGTGACGGGGGCGTACGCCACTCGATGACGGAGTTCCACGGAGGTCTCCTGTTCATCGTGGAGGCGGGAGACGGGGCGCATCTGGCCGTGGTCGCGGCGGACGGGGCGGACGCGGGCCTGGTCGGCCACCAGATGACCGAGATGATCGAGCAGATCGGGGACCACCTGCGGGCGGAGCCACGTACCCCGGTCGGGGAGAGCGCCACGTCATGACGCGCAGACCCGTCGACATCGGGTTCCCCGACCGGCTCTACATGGTCACGGGCGGCCGGAGCCGTGTCGACGACACCACGTTCGATCTCGTCACCCTGATCGTCAGCGAGAGCGAGCCGGGCCCGGGCCTCCAGTCGGAACATGTGCGCATCCTCGATCTGTGCCGCCACCCGACGGCCGTCGTGGAGGTCTCGGCCGAGCTGCGGATGCCGGTGACGGTGGTCCGCATCCTGCTGGCCGACCTGCACGCGACGGGCCGGATCACCGCCCGCCACCCGCGGGGCTCGCGCCCGGTCGCCTCGCTTCCCGACTCCGACCTCTTGAAGGAGGTGCTCCATGGACTCCGCAACCTCTGAACTCCCCGCCCGCACACCGCTGGACGACGCGGCGGAGACCGGCCTGAAGATCGTCGTGGTGGGGGGCTTCGGGGTGGGCAAGACCACCCTCGTCCGCTCGGTGAGCGAGATCCGCCCGCTCAACACGGAAGAGGTCATGACCCAGGCGGGCATCGGCGTCGACGAGACGGACGGGATGGTCACCAAGACCACCACCACCGTCGCGTTCGACTTCGGCCGCATCAGCCTCAACGAGCGCATGGTGCTGTACCTGTTCGGCGCGCCGGGACAGGAGCGGTTCTGGTTCCTGTGGGACCGGCTGTTCTCGGGCACGCTGGGCGCCGTCGTCCTGGTCGACACCCGTCGGATGAGCGACTCCTGGTACGCGGTGGACCGGTTGGAGCACCACAGGACACCGTTCGTGGTCGCGGTCAACCGGTTCGACGACGACACGTCGTCGTTCTCGCTGGACGAGATCCGCCAGGCGCTGTCGCTCTCGGAGAACGTCCCGTTGATCGACTGCGACGCGCGCGTCCGCTCGTCCTGCAAGTACGTGCTGATCAGCCTCGTCGACCACCTCTACGCACTGGCCAGGGCCCGGGAGATGACCCCATGACCGACCCCGTGACCGATCCCCCGCCGAGCCCGCCGGCCGCGTGCCCCGCGCGGGGGACGCCCGTACGGCTGAGCGGCCTCGGATACCAGCAGAGCCCGTCGGAGCTGTACCGCTCGCTGCGCGGGATACACGGCCCCGTCGCGCCCGTACTGCTCGACAACGACATCCCGGCGTGGCTGGTGCTCGGCTACAACGAGGTGTCGTACGTGACGGGGCACGACGAGCTGTTCGCACGCGACTCGCGGCGCTGGAACCGGTGGGACGAGATCCCGGCCGACTGGCCGCTGCTGCCGTACGTCGGCTACCAGCCGTCGGTGCTCTTCGTGGAGGGCGCGGAGCACCGGCTGCGCGCGGGGGTGATCAGCGAGGCCCTGGACGCCGTCGACCAGATGGAACTGGCCTCCCTGTGCCAGGACATCGGGCACGCGCTGATCTCCGCGTTCGCCGGCAGCGGCCAGGCCGACCTGATGACGGCGTACGCGCACCCGGTGCCGATGCGCGCCATCGTCCAGCTGTGCGGGATGCCGGCGGGCGGCCTGGACACCGAGGACCTCGTACGGGACCTCCGGTTGTCGCTCGACGCACACGAGGACGAGGACCCGGTCGCCGCGTACGGCAGGGTGCAGGCGCGCATCGAGCAGCTCGTGAAGGAGAAGAGGGCGTCGCCGGGCGGCGACGTCACGTCCCGGATGCTCGGCCATCCCGCGGCGCTCAGCGACGAGGCCGTGGTGCAGGACGTCATCACCGTCATCGCGGCGGCGCAGCAGCCCACGGCGAACTGGATCGGAAACAGCCTGCGGCTGCTCCTGACGGACGACCGGTTCGCGACGACCGTCGCGGGCGGCAAGCTCAGCGTGGGGCAGGCGCTCAACGAGGTGCTCTGGCTGGACACACCTACGCAGAATTTCATCGGTCGGTGGGCCGTACGGGACACCCAGCTCGGTGGCCGCCAGATCAAGGCGGGCGACTGTGTGGTGATGAGCTTCGCCGCCGCCAACACCGATCCGCAGGTGTGGCCCGAGGGCCATGTCGGCGCGGAGAACTCGGCGCACCTGTCGTTCAGCAACGGCGAACACCGCTGCCCCTTCCCGGCGCCGCAGCTGGCCGATGTGATCGCGCGGACAGCGGTGGAGACGCTGATGGAACAGCTGCCGGACGTGGTCCTGGGGGTGAACCCGCACGAGCTGCGCTGGCGCCCGTCCATCTGGATGCGGGGGCTGGGCGCGCTGCCGGTGAGCTTCACGCCGGTGCTCCAGTAGTCGTCGCCTGCCGGAGGGGCCGAGCCGGCGGCCGGGGCCCGGCCTCGGCCGCCGGGCCCGGACTTCGCGGTGCGGGGGCGCGGCCTTCGGCGCCGGGGTCGGTCAGGGTGCCGGGGTGGACGGGTGCCCGCGTGGCCGATTCAGGGTGCCGGGGTGAACACGACCGGCAGGGACTTCGGGCCGCGGGTGAACACGCCCTGCTCGACCGGGTCGTAGCCGTCCGCGAGCCGGGCATCCGGCATGGCGTCGAGCAGCAGGCCGACGCCGGTCTCGACCTCGGCCTTCGCGAGGAGGGCCCCCACGCAGAAGTGGCGGCCCAGGGCGAAGGCCAGGTGGTCGGCGGCGGCGGAGAACGCGGTGGTCGTCGTGAGGTCGTCGCGGAAGATGTCGAAGGTGTCGGGGTCGCGATAGCGGTCCGCGTCCCGGTTGGCCGCCCCGATGAGGCAGGTCACGGTGGCCCCTGCCGGGATGGTCCCCCCGCTGACCTCGACGTCCTTCGCCGTCTGCCGCATGATCATGTGGACGGGCGGGGTGTGCCGCAGCGTCTCGGCGAAGGCCCGTGGGATCAGGGTCCGGTCCGCGCGCACGGCGGCCAGCTGGTCGGGGTGGAGCAGCAGGTTCGCGAAGATCGACGCGATGGCCTTGTCGGTGGTCTCGCCGCCCGCCGCGAGGAGCAGGCTGCAGAAGGCCTTGATGTCCTCGTCGCTCATCCGGACTCCGTCGACCTCGGCACGGCACAGCGTGGAGAGGAGGTCGTCGCCGAGCTGTCCGCGGCGTGCGCGGATGACCGGGATCATGTACTCGGCGAACTCGACGCGGGTGCGTTCGCCGGCGGCGGCGACCTCCGCGTCGCCGGAGAGGTTCCCGAGGAAGGCGATGACCGCGGTGTACCAGCGGTGGAAGCGCGCGTGGTCGGACTTGTCGAGGCCGAGCATGTCCGCGATCACGTTGACCGGGAAGCGGGTCGCGAAACCGTCCACCAGGTCGACGGAGCCGGTGTGCCGGAAGCCGTCGATCAGCTCGCGCGCATTGCGTTCGATCACGGGCAGGAACTTCTGCTGGAGCTCAGAGCCGCGGAACGCGGGCGCGACGAGGGCGCGCCGCACCGCGTGCTCCCGGCCGCTCAGCTGGAGGATCGTCTTCCCGTGCACGGGCTCGATCTGCCAGTCGTAGTTGTCCGTGGTGAAGGCGGACTCCCGGTCCTTGAAGGCGCGCTCGACGTCCGCGTAGCGGGAGATCAGATAGCTCTGGGTGGGCTCGTGCCAGATCAGCGGGGCGCTCTCCCGCATCATCCGATAAGCCGGATACGGGTCCCGCGCGAACTCGGGCGACAGGATGTCGGGGATCTGCGGTGCGGTGACCATGGTGGCTGCCCCTCGCGTCTGGTGGCCGGTAACGGTCGGTAAGGAACAGGCTATTGACCGTTAGTGACCGATGACAGCCGAGTCCTGGCCACTTGGCGCAAGTTGTCCGGCAGGGCAGTGCATCCGGCATCGGGCATCCGGCATCCGGCATCCGGCATCCGGCATCCGGCATCCGGCATCCGGCATCCGGCCGTGCCTCCCCGGGCGCAGGCGCCGCTCACGCCTCTCGGGCACTCTCCTGAGAGGTCAGTCCCCTGGGGTGGTGGACGGGACCGGAGTGCTCTCCTCCGGGTCGACGTCCGCCGCCGCCGTCTCCACGGACGTCTGCGTGACCTTCCGCGTGGCCTTCTTCGTCCGGTGCCTGACGACCAGCATCGACCCGGCGCCGATCGCCACGGCCAGGACAAGACCGACGTACGAGAACCGCTTCAGCCAGTCCTCGGCGACCTTGCCCACCTCGTACACGACGACGGTCGTGCCGCCCGCCCAGACCACGCCGCCGAGCAGGTTGGCGATGAGGAACTTCCAGTACGGCATCTTCAGCACACCGGCGAGCGGGCCGGCGAAGATGCGCAGCAGGGCGATGAAGCGGCCGAAGAAGACGGCCCACATGCCCCACTTCTCGAACGACCGCTCCGCGACGGCGACATGGGACTCGCCGAAGTGTTTGGGGAACTTCTTGGCCAGCCAGGCGAGCAGCGGCCTGCCGCCCTTGCGGCCGATCAGATATCCCGTCGAGTCACCGGCGACCGCGCCGGCCGAGGCACAGGCGGCGAGCACGTACGGATTGATGTGCCCCTGCTGTGAGGCGAGGAGCGCCGCGGCCACGAGGACGAGCTCCCCCGGCAGCGGAATACCGAGGCTCTCCACGCCGACGACAACCGCCACCAGCAGGTAGATGCTCACCGCAGGAATAGTCTCTAGCCACCCCTGGACGTCCAACGCAGGTTCCTCCCGCTCGTGTCCCCCGTGCCCTGGCTGGATCAGCGTACCTGCTCTCGTGCCCCCTTCGAACGTGGCCGAAATTCGTTCGCGCACCGCTGCTTGACACGTGCTGCGACCGGACCGTGACACCGCCGGGACCTTCGCGGCCCGCCGCCGCCTCTATGGTTACTGGCCATGTGGCCAGGACAGCAGCCGCCCGGGGGCGAGCAGAACGCGCGGGACGCGCGGAACCAGAATCCGTACCAGCAGCCGGGGGATCAGCAGCCCGGTTTCGGTCGGGCGGGACAGCAGGGCCCGTATCAGCAGCAGCCGGGCGTGCAGCCCGGGCAGCCGCCCTACCAGCAGCCTTACCAGCAGCCCGGATATCCGCCGCAGCCGAACCCGTACCAGCAGCAGACAGTGCCCCTGTACGGCGGCGGCCCCGGCCAGGGACCGCAGGGAGGTCCGGGGAAGCCGGGGAACGGCAGGCGCCGTACGACGCTGATAGGCATCTGCTGCGCGGTGGCCGTCCTCGCCGCCGCGGGCGTGAGCACATACCTGGTGACCGGCAAGAAGGAGGCCCGGCCGAACGTGTACGCGGACGGCCGGAAGACCGCGCACCCGGCGCCGCCGCCGTCCGCCTCCTCGGCCAACCCGCGCGGCGGCGCGACGGCTCAAGCGACGATCGCCGGCTGGAAAGTCGTCTCGAACCCGACCCACGCGACGGTGTTCGACGTACCGCCGGACTGGAACGTCGAGTCCCCCGACGTGTTCGAGGGTTTCGACGACGAGAAGAAGGGGGACGGCTCGACCCTCGCTGTCTTCTCCGCCCCGGCCGACCTCCAGCCGAAGTGGTGTGAGGCGAAGACATCAAGCGGCAGTACCAGCGACACGTCGCTCGCCGGCGCGGGCACGAAGGGCGGCAAGGGCGCGAAGGACACCGGGTCCGCCGCCGTCGCGGAGGCGGGCACCTGGGCCTTCGCGGCCTACGGCCAGCACGAGCCGGAGAAGACCGTCCACCAGAAGATCAAGGTCAGCAAGGCCGTGCCCTACACCACGAAGTCCGGCTTGAAGGGCAGCTACGCGACGGCGGTCACCCACGGGCTGACCAAGCACGCCAAGTGCGACACCGACGGCAAGTCCCTCGCCTTCACCTTCATCAACGGCAAGGGCGACTTCACGACGTGGGTCCTCTACTGCGCGCGGGGCGTGAAGGGCGAGCTCCCCGACAAGACGATCATGCGCATCCTGAGCACGGTGCGGGTGCCCGCAGGCTCCGTGGAGTGAACACCTGAGCACCGGTGGCAGCCGGGCGGCCTGGGCCGCGGGTACGGCGGGGGCGCCCGGCCTGGGCTGCGGGGGCCTGAGCGGCGGAGGCCGAGGCCGAGGCGAACCGTTGCGGAAAACCCGTTGCGCCGCCGCGGCCGGTCGCCGACAGTCCGAGGGTGCCCCGGCCCCCCTCCCGCAACTACGCCCTGCTCTCCAGCGCGGCCGTGATCTCCCAGCTCGGTTCGCAGGGCGCTCTGATCGCCTCCGCCTTCGCGGTGCTGTCCGCCGGGGGGACGGCGGGCGGCGTGGGCCTCGTGGCCACCGCGCGCACGGTGCCGATGGTGCTGTTCGTCCTGGTGGGCGGCGCGCTGGCGGACCGTGTCCCGCGCCATCGGGTGATGGTCGCGGCCAACGCCCTGAACTGTGTGTCGCAGGGAACGTTCGGCCTGCTGGTCCTGTCGGGGCACGCGCGGCTGTGGCAGATGGTGGCGCTCTCGGTGCTCGGCGGCACGGGGCAGGCGCTGTTCGGCCCGGCGAACGAGGGCATGCTGCTGTCGAGCGTCGATCCGGCGCGCGCCGGCCGGGCGTTCGCGGTCTACCGCATGGCCGTGAACGGCGCGACGATCGGCGGCGCCGCGGCCGGCGGGGCCCTGGTCGCCCTGTGGGGCCCGGGCTCGGTGCTGCTCCTTGACTCGATGTCGTTCCTGGTGGCGGCGGCGCTGCGGGCGTTCCTCGATCTGAGCCATGTGCCGGAGCGGGCGCCGGGCGGCGGGGTGCTGGCGGATCTGCGCGACGGGTGGCGCGAGTTCGTCTCGCGGCCCTGGCTGTGGTCGATCGTCGGACAGTTCTCCGTGGTCAACGCGGTGGTCGTGGCGGGGCAGGCCGTCTACGGACCGCTCGTCGCGGACGACCACTACGGGGGCGCGGGCCCCTGGGGGGTGGCGAACGCGGCGTTCGGCGCCGGCACGCTGCTGGGCGCCCTCGCGATGACCAGGTGGGGGCCCCGGCGCCTGCTGCTCGCCGGGACGCTGGGGATCTTCCCGTTCGCGCTGCCGCTGATGGCGCTGGCCGTGCCGGTGTCCGCGGCGCTGCTGACGGTGGCGATGTTCGTGGCGGGCGCCTCGGTGGAGGTGTTCGGGGTGGCCTGGATGACCGCACTGCACCAGGAGATTCCCGAGGAGAAGCTGTCGCGGGTCTCCTCGTACGACTGGCTCGGCTCGATGGCGCTGGTGCCGGTGGCGACGGCGCTGGCGGGCCCGGCGCAGGGCGCTTTCGGCCGGGGGCAGGCACTGTGGGGTGCGGCCGGCCTGGTGGTGCTGCTGACCGGCGCGGTGCTGTTCGTGCCGGACGTACGGAACATCCGGCGGCGTGAGGGGGCCGTACCGGGCTCCGACGCGGCCCCCGTGCCGGAGCCCGTGCCTGAGCCCGGTACGTCAGCCGATGCTGAAGGCGCCGTCGGGCGGGCGGGGTGAGGGCAGCGCCCCGCCGTCCCGTACGGGCTCGGCCCGGCCGGTGAGGCGGCGCAGCGAGGCGCCCTCCTCCACGCGCGCGGGGAACGCGTCGCCTGCGGTCCTGCGGGCGAGCGCCGCGGTGTCCAGCGGCGCGCGGGACGCGACGAGCACCAGGTTGCCGAACCGCCTGCCGCGCAGCACGGCGGGCTCGGCGATGAGGGCGACCTCGGTGAAGACGGCCGAGAAGGTGGCCAGCTGGGAGCGCAGGAACGGGAAGGGCGCGCCGTCGGCGAGGTTGGCCGCGTAGACCCCGGCGGGCCGCAGGGCGCGCGCCGCCGCGCGCGCGTACTCGACGGTGGTGACGTGCGCGGGTATGCGGGCGCCGCCGAACACGTCCGCGATGATCACGTCGGCGGAGGCGGCGGGCGCGGCGGCGAGCCACTCCCGGGCGTCGGCGTGGTGCACGGCGATCCCGGCGTCCTGCGGCACGGGAAGGTGCTCGGCGACGAGGTCGATCAGTCCCCTGTCGGCCTCCACGACGTCCTGGGCGGAGCCGGGCCGGGTGGCGGCGACGTACCGGGGCAGGGTGAGCGCGCCGCCGCCGAGGTGCAGCACGCCGAGCGGCTCCCCCTCGGGCGCGGCGGTGTCCACGACATGGGCGATGCGCCGCACGTACTCGAACTCCAGGTGCTCCACGTCGTCGAGGTCCACATAGGACTGGGGGGCGCCGTCGAGCGTCAGCAGCCAGGCCCGCTCCCCGTCCGCGTCGGGCAGGAGGCGCGCGGTGCCGGAGTCGACGGCGCGCGTCACGGGGAGGGGCTCGGTCGGGTCGCTCACCGTCCCATTGTCGCGGACGGTGAGCGTCCCCGGCAGCGGCGGGGCCGGTCGCCGGAGGCTCGTACCGGCTTCTCCGGGGCGCACGTGCGGCGATCTCGGTTAGTCTCCGGGCGTGCTCGTCACCGTCCCGCCGCCCGCGAAGACCCGCCGGCGCCGGCGGGTCGTCCACCGGCTGCTGTCGCCGTGGTGCCGGTTCGCCCTGCTGGTCGCCGTGCTGGGCGCGGCGGCGGGCGTCGTCGTCGTGTACCAGCCGCAGCGGCTGCTGTCGCACGGCTGGCCGGGCCCTACGGGCGGGTTCCTGGCCGCCGCGCTGTTCGCCGCGGCATACGGGCTGTGCGCGGCGGCCTTCGCACCCCGGCCGCTGCTCAACGCGGCGGCGGGCGCCCTGCTCGGCACGGTCGCCGGGCTCTGCGCGGCGATCGCGGGCACGGTGCTCGCCGCGGGGATCGCGTTCGGCCTCGGCCGGGTGCTGGGGCAGGGCGCGCTGCGTCCGCTCGTACGGGGGCGGTGGCTGACGGCGGCCGACGGGCTGATGAGCCGGTACGGCTTCCGGTCGATGCTGGCGATCCGGCTGTTTCCCGGGGTGCCGTTCGCCGCGGCCAACTACGGCGCGGCGGTCTCCCGCATGACCTGGCCGTCGTTCCTGGTGGCGACCGGTCTGGGCGCGGTCCCGAACACGGCGGCGTACGTGGTGGCCGGTTCGACGGCCGCGTCGCCGACCTCGCCCGCGTTCCTGGTCGCGACGGGCTTCATCGTGCTGTCGGCCCTGGTGGCGGGCGTGGTCGGCTGGCGCAAGCGCCACCACCTGGGCGTCGCGGCCCGCGCACACGGCGGCGACCGCAGGACGTCCGGGCAGTGACCCGCGGTCCCTGCGCCGAGCCGGGCACGCTGCCCGCGCCCGGCTCAGCCGAGGGCTGCGGCCAGGCCGAGTCCGCCGTCCTCGGGCTCCGCGAAGAACCGGGCGACATCGGCTTCGCCGACCTCGTGCAGGCGGGCAGGCGTCCAGCGGGGCCTGCGGTCCTTGTCGACGATCTGGGCGCGTACGCCCTCCGGCAGGTCGGGCAGGGCGAACGCCGCGCAGGTGGCGCGGTACTCGGCGTCCAGCGCCGCCTCCAGGGTGGGCAGTTGGCGTGCCGCCCGCAGCACGGCGAGCGTGGCCTTGAGCGCGGTGGGCGAGCGCGTGAGGATGGTCTCCGCGGCCTGCTTGGCGGCCGGGTGGCCGTGGTCGAGGAGCCGGGCCACGATCTCCTCCACGTCGTCCGCCGCGTAGCACACGTCGATCCACTCGCGCTGCGCGGCGAGTTCGCCCTCGGCGGGCTCGGCGGCGAACGCGCGTACGGCCTGGCGCGGCGTGCCCTCGCCGAGTGCGGCGGTCAGGGCCGGCAGGTCGGCGGAGCGTACGACGTGGTCGGCGAGTTTGCACAGGATCGCGTCGGCGGCGCCCACCGCGGCCCCGGTCAGGGCGAGATGAGTGCCCAGCTCGCCCGGCGAGCGGGACAGCAGGAACGTGCCGCCGACATCGGGTACGAGGCCGATTCCGGTCTCCGGCATGGCGACCCGGGACCGCTCGGTGACGATCCGCACCCCGCCGTGGGCGGAGATGCCGACGCCGCCGCCCATCACGATGCCGTCCATGAACGCGACGTACGGCTTGGGGTAGCGGGCGATCCGCGCGTTGAGGCGGTACTCGTCGCGCCAGAACGCCGGTGCGCCGCGACCCCCTTGCAGCGCGTCCTCGCGCACGGCGCGGATGTCGCCACCGGCGCACAGGCCCCTCGTCCCCGCGCCGGAGACCACGACGGTCCTGACGGAGTCGTCCTGTTGCCACGCGGTCAGGGCGGCGTCGATCAGCCCGACCATCCGGTGCGTGAGCGCGTTGAGCGCACGGGGCCTGTTGAGGGTGAGCAGGGCCGCGTGGCCCGTCCTGGAGAGCAGTACCGGATCTTCTGACGCCATGGTGCGGGTGGTTCCTTGCCTTGGGCCCCGGGTCGCCTGCGGTGTACGCCGGTTCCGGGGTACGACATTGCGCTTCTTTTGCAAACGGTACGCCGCTGCTTCCACCGGTCTCTCCGTGCCTCGCCCCCTGGCGTCCGGCCCCGCGTGTCTCCCATGTCCTGTGTATCCGCCGTGTCTTCCGGATGTGCCGGGCCGGGCCGGAGGGGGCCCGGGACCGGCTGGCCGCGGCCGGCAGCGGATCGTCGGACAGCGCAAGGACCTGCGTGGCCTCGGGGTGCGGGACGGGCTGGTCCCCGGCTGCCGCCGGGGGGCCCCCCCCCGCGGGGCCCCGGGGGGGGCCCCCCGGGGGGGGGGGCCGCCCCACCGGCGCGCGCCGGGCGGCGGCGGCCCCCCCCCCGGCGGGCCGG
>NZ_JAIUKE010000002.1 GCF_020176795.1 Streptomyces sp. 8L | reverse complement strand
CTGGGTGTGGGGTTCGGGCGGGACGCGGGCTGCGGCGGGGGCCCCGCGCGGGGCGCGCCCGGGGGGGGGGGGGCTCGGGGGGGCGGCCCGCTCCTCGGCTGCACGCTGGAGTCCGCGGCGCGCCACTCGGGCACGCTGAGCGGGCGGGCGGACGCGGCCCGCGACGGCATCCGGGCCGAGCGCGTTGCCTCCCGGCGACGTGACACACAGCACTATTCCGTCTCGGGGTGTGACCAAGAACGCTCACAGAATGGTCACGATCGGGCGTGAGGGGTTTTAGGCTTGCCGCATGTCCAAGTCCTCCGCCTCCCCGGCCGCACCCCGCAGGGTGTCCGCCGCCGCGGCGACCAACGAGCGCATCCGCGAGCTGGTCGACTCAGCCGACGGGACGTGGCCCGCCGAGGCCTATGAGCTCCTGCTCCTGGAGTGGGCCGCGGCCGTCGGCCACGTAGACAGCGCCGCCTGACGCGGGCCCGGGCTGCGCCGGTCCTCGCCGCGCGGCGCCGCCGGTCCCCGTCGGCGTCCGCCCGATCTCGACCTCGACCTCGACCTCGACCTCCAGGATCTCCCCGGTGCCCGCCGCCGTCGCTCCGGCGCCGCCGCCTGCTCACTCTCAGTCGATGGCGAGTTCACCCATCGCGCTCCAGCCGTCGGCGCCCTCGATGGTGGTGCTCACGATGTCCGGTGTACGGCTCACCAGGGGCCGCATCGTCGCGATGGCCGCCTTGAAGTGGTCCGAGTTCACATGCGCGCCGGCCGCGTCGTCCTTGAACGCCTCCACGAGCACGTACGTGTTCGGGTCCTCCAGGCTGCGGGCCCACTCGAACCAGAGGTTGCCGGGCTCGGCGCGTGTCGCGGCCGTGAAGTCGGCCACCTTCGCGGGCCATTCCTCCGCGTGCTCCGGCTTCACCGGGAACTTGACGGTAATGAAGATCATCCCGACATTGTAGGTGAGCGTCCTCCGCCGCGTCAGGCCCTCGGCACACAGCTCAGGCCCTCGGCGCACAGCGAACGGCCCCGTCCTCCGTACCGGGCCGCCGCCACGCGCGGGGCCCCGCGGCGCCCTCCGCCGCCGCGCGCAGCGCCAGCGCGGCGAGAGCCTCCGGCGCGCCCGCCTGACCGCGCGCGCCGGGAAAGGCGTTGACGTCCACGATCTCCGGGGCTCCCCCGCCCGCGTCGATGAGGTCGACGCCGTACACGTCAAGCGCGAACACTTCCCCCGCGCGCAGCGCCAACGCCGCCCAGCCCGGCGGCAGTTCCTCCAGTGCGAGCGGTGCGCCCCGCGCCGCGCGGGACCGTGCCGCGTCATCACCCGCCGCTGCGGCCTCCCGTACGCCGTCGTGGGCCAGTTCGGAGCGCCGCAGCGCCGCGAAGACCCGGCCGCCTATCACCCACAGCTTGTGGTCCCAACCGCTGTTCGCGGTGAACGGCTGCGCGACGACCGGCTCGTCGCGCCACACGGGCAGCAGGGCACGCAGTGCCTCGGCGCCCTCGACGCGGGTCACCAGGTCCCTCCTGCGGCTGTGGCGACTCTTGACGACCAGGGGATACCCCGGCGCGGGCCCGGACGCGAGCCGGGCGAGCGAGGGGAACGCCTCGGTGGCGGCGAACGGCAGCCCGGCGCCCCGCGCCAGCTCCGCCATCGCGACGCGGTCCTGGCACAGCTCCGTCGCGGAGGCGGTGTTGAGGACGGGCGCGCCGCGCTCCTCCAGCCACCTCGCCAGCGCGAGCGCCGCGGGTGTGCGCGCCTTGAGCAGGTAGACGTCGGCGGGTGGTCCTTCGCCGTCCGGCGCGCCACCGCGCTCCGGGTCGAGCCACAGGATCTCGTGGCGGGGCGTCAGGGCCGCGGCGGCACCGGCGAGCAGCGGATGGCCGGGGCGGGCGGTGACGAGGCCTATTTTCATCGGTCCTCGCCGGCCGTCACGGGTATCTGGGCGGGCACGCGCACGTCGGCCGGCGCCGTCGGTGCGGAGGCCGGGCCGCCGCCGCGGGCGAGCCGCAGCACGGCACGGGCCACCCGCGCCGCGGCGTCCGGCACCTGACGGAAGCTCGGGAAGTCGTTCACGTCGACCACCACGGGCCCGTCGGGGCCGAGCAGTACGTCGAGGCCGTACAGGTCGAGGCCGTACACCTCACCGACCCGCTCGGCGATCGCGGCGACCTCGCGCGGCAGCTCCACCCGGCGCTCCCGCGGTGTCCTGTCCGGGTGCAGCGGCGACTGACGCTCCGTCGCGTACAGCTCGCCGGCCACGGAGTAGACCTTGAGGTCGGTGCCCCCGTTCGGCACGTACGGCTGCGCGATCAGCAGCCCCTCGTCGGGGCGGTCCGCCGCCATCTCGCGGAGGCGCTCCGGTGTCGGTACGAGATGGACGCCGCGTCCCGAACTGCCGTGGGCGGGCTTGACGACGAGAGGGAACTCGGCGGCCGGGATCTCGGCCAGGGTCCCCCATCGCGCCGCGGCGTAGGTGAGCGGGACCGGCAGCCCCCGGCTGCGCCCGATGGCGGCGGCCAGTGCCTTGTCGCGAACGGCGCGGATGGCGCGGGCGTCGTTGACCGTGGTGAGGCCGACGGCCGCCGCGGCTTCCAGCAGGGTGAGGCCGGGGCCGCCCGACACGGTCTTGAGCACCCACGCGTCATGGCTGCCCGCGCGGACCGCCTCGGAGACCGGCACCAGCGAACTGCCGGGCCGCAGTACGTCCACCTGGTGCCCCCAGGCCGTCAGCCGACGGATCACCTCGACCGGCATGCCGTCGTGGCGGTACTGCTCCTCCACCAGAAAGCACAGTCTCATCGGCACAACCCCGTCAACCCGTATGTCGAGAACCCCGTGTGCACCAAGCCCTGTGCGACACCTGAGAGATCATGATCCACCCCGGCTCACCCACCGCACCGGCCGAGCCGGGGTGGGTGGCCACGTGCGGCGCGCGCGCCGCCGTTGCGCGGACGATACCCCGTCGTGAAGGGCATCCTGCGGGCCGGTTACGCCCAAGGGCCTTTCCCCGTAGGCGAATCGGGGGGAGCCGGGTGGGGAACCGGCCGGCGGGTGCCGGGTTTGTGTCGCGGGATCAGGACGGGAAAACCCCGAGGCCGCGGGTACGGGACTGGGTCAGCCGTGTGAGCCGCGCGGCGGGGCGCGGTGCGGCGGGTAGGGATGGACCGGGGAAGAGCAGCACCCGCGGTGAGGAGACTCGGCATGCCGGTTCCGGTCGGTCTGATCGAACAGCGCGACGACGGTCCGCCGCGCCAGGGGCGCCCCGTGCCCCTGTGGCGCCGCGCCCCGGCGTGGCGGCGCGGCGCGGCGGCGGTGTACGCGGGCGCGCTGCCCGCGCTGGCGTTCCCCGCGCCGTCCTGGTGGTGGTGCGCGTACGTGGCGCTGGTCCCGTGGCTGCTGCTGGCGCGCACCGCGCCGACGCGGGGCCGGGCCGCGCTGGACGGGTGGCTGGGCGGATTCGGCTACATGGTGGCCGTGCACCACTGGCTCTACGGCAGCCTGCACGTCTTCATCGTGGTGCTCGGCGCGCTGCTCGGACTGCTCTGGGCGCCCTGGGGGCTGCTCGTACGGTCACTGCTCGGCGGTGCGGACGGCCCGCCGCGGGCGGGGCGCGCGGTCGCCGCGCTCGCCGTGGTCCCTTCGGCGTGGCTGCTGGTCGAGCAGGTCAGGTCCTGGCAGGGGCTCGGCGGGCCGTGGGGCGTGCTGGGGGCGAGCCAGTGGCAGGTGACGCCCGCGCTGCGGCTCGCCTCGGTGGGCGGGGTGTGGCTGGTGAGCCTGGTGCTCGTCGCCGTCAATGTGGCGGTGGCGCTGCTGATCGTGTCGGCGGCGGCGCGGGTCACGGCCGTCCTGGCTCTCGTGCTGGGCGCCGTGGCGGCGGGCTCGGCGTGGGCGTGGGCGCCGGTGCCCGCCGAGTCGGGCCCTGCGGCGCGGATCGCGGTGGTCCAGCCGGGTATCGTCTCGCGGGCGCCGGGGTCGCCGCAGCTGCGCTTCGCGCGGAGCGAGCGGCTGACGCGGGAGGTGGCGGACGACCGCGTCGACCTGGTGGTGTGGGGCGAGAGCAGTGTGACGCACAGCCTGGCGACGCATCCGTCGCTGGGCCGGCGGCTGAGCGCACTGTCCCGCACGGTCGGCGCGGACGTGCTGGTGAACATCGACGCTCAGGACACGGACGCCTGGGGCCGCAGGGGCGTCTTCAAGCGGAGCACCCTGATGGGGCCCGAGGGGCCGGCGGGGGTGACGTACGACAAGATGCGGCTGGTGCCGTTCGGGGAGTACGTGCCGGCGCGGGCGCTGCTCGGCTGGGCGACCTCGGTGGGCAGGGCCGCGGGCCAGGACCGGGTGGCGGGGCGCCGGCAGGTGGTGATGACGGTGCCGGAGCGGGACGGCGGGACGTTGCGGGTGGGGCCGCTGATCTGCTTCGAGTCCGCGTTCCCCGACATGAGCCGGAATCTCGCGAACGAGGGCGCGCAGGTGCTGGTGGTGCAGTCGTCGACGGCGACGTTCCAGCACACCTGGGCCCCGGCGCAGCACGCCTCGCTCGGCGCGCTGCGGGCCGCGGAGACCGGCCGTCCTGTGGTGAACGCGACGCTCACCGGCGTGAGCGCCGTCTTCGGGCCGCACGGCGAACGGGTGGGCGGGGAGCTGTCGACAGCGCGCAGCGCGTCCGCCGTCTACGAGGTGCCGACGGCGCGCGGCGGCACGCTCTACGACCGGTTCGGCGACTGGGCCGTGTACGGCGCGGTCGCCGTCGTGGCGGCCTTCTGCGCGCTGCGCGGGCCGCGCTGGACGCCGGGTGTGCGGCGGGGGCGGCTCAGGCGCCCGCTGCCCGCGCCGCCCGCACCACCCGCTCGCACAGCTCATGGGTCTCCAGCGCGTCCCGGGCACTGAGCACCTTCCCCGCGCGCACGGCATCCAGGAAGGCGAGGGCGGCCTGTTCGATGCCGCGCTGGCGGGCGACGGGCACCCAGTCGCCGCGGCGCCGCACCGTCGGCTGGCCCTTGTGGTCGATGACGGTGGCGAGGTCGAGCACGACGCGCTTGGAGTCCTGCCCCGACACTTCGAGGATCTCCTCGGTGGAGCCGCTGGTCCGGTTCATCGTGCCGAGGGCGGTGAACCCGTCGCCGGACAGCTGGAGCACGAGGTGGTGCACGAGGCCGCCCCGTACGCGCACCCGGACGTCGGCGTGGTCGACGGTGCCCGGTACGAGGAAGCGGAGCGTGTCCACGACGTGCACGAAGTCGTCCATGACGACATCGCGGGCCGGGCCCGCGAGACCGACCCGGTTCTTCTGCATCAGGACCAGGTCGCGGGGGTGTTCGAGGCACTGCGCGTACGACGGGGCGAAGCGGCGGTTGAATCCGACGGCGAGGGTGGTGCCGCGCTCCTCGGCGAGGCGCACGAGCCGCTCCGCGTCGGCGTACGTCGCGGCGATCGGTTTGTCGACGTACGTGGGAATGCCCGCCTCGATCAGGGTGCCGACGATCCCGGGGTGCGCGGCGGTCGGGGCGTGCACGAACGCGGCGTCGGGCCGCGCGGCGATCAGCGCGTCCAGGTCGGCGTGGCACTGGGCGGCGGGAATCCGGTGGACGGCGGCCGTACGGGCGAGCGTCGCGGGTGTCCGGGTCTGGAGATGCAGCTCGATGCCGGGCCGCGCGGTCAGCACCGGCAGGTAGGCCTTCTGCGCGATGTCGCCGAGCCCGATGCAGCCGACCTTCACGAAAATCCTCCCGGGGGGTGCGGTGCGGGCAGCATACGTGGGCCGTCGCGGCGGCACCGCGACGGATAACGCGTCGCGCTCCGTCCGTCCTTCGGACACGATGAGGCCATGACATCGCCCGCGCCCGCGCCTCGGTCCTCCGCCGCCTCTTCCGTGACGGGCGCCGCGGGCGGCGCCGTCCTGCCCGCCGTCCCGCCGCCGACGCCGGAGGAGGCGACCGCTCGCCGCCCGCCCGAGCCCATGGGCGACGCCGGGGAGCGGGAGCTGCTCGAGGGGTGGCTCGACCACCACCGCGCCACGCTCGCCCTGAAGTGCGCGGGCCTGTCGGACGCGCAGCTGCGCCGGCCGGCCGTCGCGCCGTCAGGACTGAGTCTCCTGGGGCTCGTGCGGCATCTGGCCGAGTGCGAGCGCGGCTGGTTCCGCGAGACGCTCGACGGGGAGGACGTGCCGGGCATCTACTTCACCGACGAGGACCCCGACGGGGACTTCCACCCGGGCGAGGACGCCACCTGGGCCGAGGCGTACGCCACCTGGCAGGCGGAGATCGCCGAGGCGCGGCGGCGCGCGGCGGCGCACCGCCTCGACGACGCGGCGGCGGGGCGCGGTCAGCGGGAAACCGGCCGGCCGTTCACCCTGCGCTGGATCTACACGCACATGATCGAGGAGTACGCACGCCACAACGGCCACGCGGACCTCCTCCGGGAGGCCCTGGACGGCGCTACGGGCGTGTGACGGCGCGGCCCGGCGCGTGACCGTGCCTCGCGGCGCATGCGGGCGCGCACGGGCGCGATCGGCGCGTACGGGTGCGACCGGTGCGTGATGAGCGCGACCGGCGCGCGCCGGCGTGCTGCCCTGTCGCCTCACCGTCACCCCTCACTCCTCGCGCCTCGCCACCACCCCGTCACCCGCTGGAAAAGATCGTCCATCCGGGTTCATTCTGGCCGGGAGGTGTACGAAGTGCCCTTCGGGCCAGCAGAGTTGCCCGCGTGCGACGAACGAGAACCACCACCATGCTCCTGCTCGGCGCGGCCGGCGTGGCCGCGACGGCCGTCTCCGGCTGCGTGTCCGTGAGTCCGGACGGCCCGCCCAGTGGCCCCCGGCCGGGTGCGGCCGCGGCCCAGCGGAGCGGTCAGGACGTACGCCCGCAGATCGTGCAGGCGCCGCTGCGGGAAGCGCTGAACATCGCCCAGCCGCCCTCGCCCTCCACCGCGTCACCGCCCCCCCCCCGCGGGGGGGGGGGCCCGCCGGCGGGGGGGGGGGGCGCCGCCGGAACACGACGGGCGGTGAACACTGACGGCCGGACACGGAACCGTACGCCGGGCCGCACGCGGCGGGCACCCCGGCCGGCGGCGCGAGATCGGGGACCGCGACCGGCTGCCGCGGGCGCTGCTGGCTCTCGCGGGGCTCTGCGTGGCGGCGGCCCTCGCCTTCCGCCTCGTCCCCGGGCTGACCGGGTCGCCCGCGCCGTCCCCGGTCCTGCCCCCGCAGTCGACGGCCGCGCCGCGCCCGGTTCCCGTCACCGACGCGCACAGCGCGCCCGTACGGCTGCGCATCCCGGCGCTCGCCGTCACGGCGGACGTACTGCCGCTCGCGCTGGACGCCGCGGGAGGTCTGGAGGTACCGGCCTTCGCGGACGCGGCGAAGGCCGGCTGGTACGCGCTGGGCCCGCGCCCGGGGCAGCCGGGGCCCGCGGTGTTCGTGGGACACCGGGACGCCCCGGACAACACGTACGTGCACGGCAGGCGCGTCGGCGGGACGCACCTCACGAACGGCGCCTTCGCGCGGATCGGCCGGCTGCGCCCCGGCGACCGGATCGAGGTGGAGCGCGGGGACGGCGCCCGGGTGGCGTTCCGGGTGACGCGGACCGACACCTATCCGGCGGACCGCTTCCCCACGGCCCGGGTGTACGGGCCCACGCGCGGCGCCGAACTGCGGCTGATCACCTGCGGCGGAGTCATCGCGCCCGACGGGCACTGGGACGCGAACGTCGTGGTCAGTGCGGTGGTCGTGGGGGGGGGGGGGGGGGCGGGGGCCCGCCCCCGCCCCCGGGCTGGAGAAGTCCGGCCGGCTGTAGCCCATCTTGGGTAGCTG
>NZ_JAIUKE010000001.1 GCF_020176795.1 Streptomyces sp. 8L | reverse complement strand
CCCCCCCGGGGGGCCCTCACGGGGGGTTCACCCCGGGGGGGGTGGCCCCGCCCCCCCCGGGGCTGGGGCCCGCCACGGGGGGGGGCGGGGGGGGGGGGGGCCCGGCCCCCGGGGGGGGGCCCCCCGGCCGCTGAGAGCCCCGGGTCCGCCGCCCCGGCTCAGGCAGCGAGGTTCGTGTCGTCGGGCCGCGGGTCGTTGACGCCCAGCCCACGCGTGTCGGCGGGGTACGGTCTCGGGCCGCCCTCTCCCCCGTCGCCCTCGCCCTCGTCCGCGTCGGCGCCGGGCCCCGCGCGCCGCGACCGTACGAGACGGCCGCAGCGGCGGGAGGCGGCGACGGCGGACACCAGCGGCATCAGCCCCGCCATGGCGACCGGCGTGAGCAGCAGGGCCACCGCCGTGCCGAGGGCGAAGCCGCCGATGACGTCCGTCGGGTAGTGGACGCCGAGGTAGACGCGGGTGAACCCCTCCAGGACGGCGAGCGAGATCGCGGCCAGGCCGTACTTGCGGTGCACCACGAACAGCCCGACGCCCACCGCCATGGTGAGGGTGGCCTGGTCGCTCACGAACGAGTAGCTGTGCTGGCCCGGAACGAGGACATCGAGATCCTTGTGGTCGAGGAAGGGCCTCGGCCGTCCCACGAAACCGCGCACGGGGATGTTGACGAGCAGCGCGAGGCCCGCGGCGACCGGCGCCCAGATCAGCCCGGCGACGGCGCTGACGGAGTCACGGACCGAGCCCCGGCGGCGCACCGTCAGCCAGCAGGCCAGCACGACGACGACGAGCGCGAGGAGGACGCCGTAGCCGCCGACGAACGCCACCACGCGGTCGAACCACGACGGAGCGCCCTTCGCCAGCCCGTTGATGTCGTAGAGCAGGCCGACATCGGGGTTCGAACTGTCGAGTGCGAGTACAGCCATCTGCCTCGGCCCCTTGCCTCGTGCCTCTTGCCTGGTCCTTGCCTGTCGGCCGTGCGTTCCGTATCGGGCCCGGCGCCCTCCGCGTGACGTGCAGCACATGACACGGACTCAGCGGCGACGAGCAGTCAGTCCAGGGAACGGCCTGCGCGGGGCGGACGTTCCGCAATCCACCGAACGATCACCATGACGTTATCGAAGAGTGATCCATCGCCCCAGCTCAGGGCCTCAGCTTGACGCAGCGTGAGGGGCTGGGGGGCCGGCGGTGCCGTGATCGCAGGCGCCCACCGTTCACGCGGACGCGGGCAGGTCCTTCGGCAGCGACGCGGCCCCGGCCTGGGTGACCCGGGTCGCACCGAAGTAGTCGGGCGAGTCGATCTTGTCGAACCGGATCTTCGCCCCCGTGTGCGGTGCGTCGATCATGTACCCGCCGCCGACGTAGATGCCGACGTGGTGGATGGCCCGCGAGTCGTTCAGGTCGTTCGAGAAGAAGACCAGGTCGCCGGGGAGCAGCTGGTCGCGCGACGGGTGCGGGCCCGCGTTGTACTGGTCGTTCGCGACGCGCGGCAGCTCCACCCCGACCGCGCGGTAAGCGGCCTGCGTCAGCCCGGAGCAGTCGAAGCGGCCGCCCTGCGCGGCGGTGCCGTTGCCGCCCCACAGATACGGCAGGCCGAGCTTGCCCTGCGCGAAGTTGATCGCGCCCGCCGCCTGCTGCGTCGGCGCCACCCGCCCGACGGGCGCGGCAAAACTCTTGGCGAGCGTCGTGATGCGCTCGACATAGTTCTGCGTCTCCTTGTACGGCGGCACGCCGTTGTTCTGGATGACGGCGTACGTACCGGCGTTGTACGCGGCGAGCATGTTCGCCGTCGCGTCGCCCGGCACGTGCTGCACATTCCGCGCCAGCTCGCAGTCGTACGCGGCGGCCGACGCGATCGCGTCGGCCGGATCGAAGATGTTCCGCTTCCCGTCCCCGTCGCCGTCCACCGCGTGCGCGTCCCACGTGGACTGCAGGAACTGCGCCATCCCGAAAGCGTTCGCGGGACTCCTGGCCGTCGGATTCCAGCCACTCTCCTGGTACAACTGCGCCGCGAGAAGAGGCTCACTGATGGCGGAACAGGAATTGCCGTAACGCTGGACGAGCGGCTGGTACGCGGCAGGCACAGCGCCCTCCGCGAGCCCGACGACAGCCCCCGCGCCGCTCTGGAGCGCCGAGCCGGCCACGAAGGTCCCCACCACGAGCAGCCCCATGAACCCGGCCCCGCACCCGCCGACCGCGCCACCGACCAGCCATGCCTTACGCACCGTCAGACACCCCTCTCCAGCGGCCCCGAGCCAGTGTAGGGCGGCGAAGCCGGGTTCAGAGGTCCGCGGCGGAGGACGACCAGAAGTCGTCCCGCACGTCGGGCCAGGGAACGGGGCCGCCTCGATAGTCGGGTCCGTTGGCGGGGGTTCGCGGTTCCGGTACCGCCGACTCGTCCACGCAGGGGCTGTCGACCTCGAAGAAGATCTGACCGTGCCCGCCGACACTGAGGCTGATTCCGAAACCGTCGGGGGACTGGGCGTAAATGGCCGGGAATTCCTTACTGGGATTCACGGATTTGATGGCGTATCCACTACGCCGCCAGTGCCGGTCGACAACACCGAGGAAAGAGCCCCTGCGGTATTCCGAGATCTCAGTCATCACGGCCCTCCTGCGGGTCACATCGCAGATCCCGACCGTCGTCTCCCCGTGCGACCAACTCACGCGCGGTTTCACCACGGCGAGTGTCCCGTCGAGCATGGCGTCCGCTCGGTACGCCGCCTCTTTCATGTCCATCCGTGAACCGTTTCCGGCCCGGAGTACCGGGCCCCGATCAAGATCGCATCCGCACAGGAGCAGCAGCAAGACCACGAGGCACATCCACGGATGCCTCATCGCGGCTCCGCCGCACGGATCTTGTTGCCGTGGCCGGAGGCGACGCGAGCGATGTTGTCGGCGGAACTCGCGTCCCTCACGGGGTCGAAGTAGTTCGAGTGCGCGGGAACGACCCCGTCCGAAAACGGGGGTGGCCCGTCCGCCACCACGAACCGCCGCGCTCCGAAGGCCCTGCTCGCCGGATCGCGCCCGAACCACAGGTCGTCGTCCCCCCGGTCCGCGAGGTCGCTCGCCAGCCGTGCCGCCGCGGGGCCCCCGATCAGAAGGCCCGCAGAACCGGCCTCCACCTCCCGGGGCGACGGCAGCTTCGTCACCACGTCGTTCTCCGCGGCACCCACGAACACATGGTCCTTGCCCACTCCCAGGTCCTCCGCCCGGTCCACGCCCACTCCCGGGCTGCCGACCAGCACGATGTCGTCCGCGCCAGGGATTCCCCCGGGATGCCGCGCGGCAGCGCCGACCGTCCGGGAACCGTACGAATGGCCGATGGCGGTGAGGTGCGGGTCCTCGTGCTCGTTGGTGACGACCAACCCGCCCATGAACCGGTTGTAGGCGACCCCGCCCGCTTCGGCGGCGCCCGTCCCCACGACTCCGGGGCCCTGGGGCGCGTCGTAGCCGAGCCAGGCGATGGACGCGACCGACTTGTCGTATTTCTCGACGCCGAGTGCCGTGTCCCGCGCCCTCTTCAGGTCCCCGTTCGCGAAGTCCGCGTCCAGCGAGGTCCCGAGGCCGGGGACGTACGCCGAGACATTCCGCGCCGTGTCCGGGTTGCCGAACGACACGATCGCCCGGCCGTTGCCCTCGGTGCCGATCCCCAGCAGGAACGGCGCCGGGTGCCCGCCCGCGTCCAGTTGCTCCTTGATGCGCAGCAGCCCCGCGAGCCGCGTACGGGAGGTCTCGTCGTCGGAGTGCCGCAGCTCGCCAATGAGCGCCGTGAGGTTGGCGCGGTTCGCCTTGTCCCGGACCACCGCGGGAATCCCGTCCAGGTTGCCGACGAGGTCCGCGCAGTCCTCCACGTACGCGTCCCGCAGCTCCGGGGAGAGCGCGTCCCACCATCTCCCGCAGGCCGCGGGGCCCGCCCCGGCCGGCACGGCGCGACGCAGGTCGGATGCCGCGTCGTGCCACATCGTGTTACTGACGACGACGGCGCTCGCGTCCCCGGCCGCCTGCCCGGCCGTCAGCCGCCTCAGCTCGGCCGTGTACCGCATGTCCGCGGCGCGGGCCAGGCCGACCGCGTGCCCGATCGCGTCCGCGATCTCCCGGGCACGCGCGGCGTGCGGGTTCGGCGCCGACAGCGCGGGCCCGGGCGTCGCCGTCCGCACCGGCCCGGTGCTCGCCGCCCGGCCCCCGGCCACCAGCCCGCTGCCGGCCGCACCGCCCGCACCGCCCATCAGCGTCTCACCGGCCGAGGGCGCGGGCGGATAGCCGACAGAGCCGTCGGCGTGCACGGTGAACCGCAGCGACCGCGCCGAGTCCAGCGCGTCGCGCAGGGCCCGCTGAGCCCCCTTCAGCTCGGCGGCCAGCCCGTCCAGCGCCGTCCCGACGAGCCCGCACTCCGCGCAGACGTACGCGAAGTCGCGGCTCAGCGCACGCAGCCGGTGCACCGCCGCCCGTGCGGCGTCGCCCTCCTGCCCGTCCGTGAGCCGTACGAGCACCTGCTTGTCGACGTGGTCACGCGCGGCGTCGGCCCGGTGCGAGGCACGGCGCCAGCCGTCGGCCGCGCCCTCCAGCTCCCCGCACCGCAGGTCGCGCAGCCGCCCCCAGGACAACGAGCCCCCCACGCCCGGGAGGCCCTCCCCCGCCA